>DASUZB010000128.1:0-19572 GCA_036377075.1 Actinomycetes bacterium
GATGGCGAAGAAGAGGTTTGAGCGGACCAAGCCGCACTTGAACATTGGGACGATGGGGCACATCGACCACGGCAAGACGACGTTGACGGCGGCGATCACGAAGGTGCTGCACGAGCGGGACCCGGCGGTGGCGTTCACGCCGTTCGACGAGATCGACAAGGCGCCGGAGGAGAAGCAGCGCGGCATCACGATCTCGATCGCGCACGTGGAGTACGAGACCGCCAACCGGCACTACGCCCACGTCGACATGCCGGGGCACGCCGACTACATCAAGAACATGATCACCGGCGCGGCGCAGGTCGACGGCGCGATCCTGGTGGTGAGCGCGCCGGACGGGCCGATGCCGCAAACCCGCGAGCACGTTTTGTTGGCGCGGCAGGTCGGGGTGCCGTACATCGTGGTGGCGTTGAACAAGGTGGACATGGTCGACGACGAGGAGCTGCTGGAGCTGGTCGAGCTCGAGGTGCGGGAGCTGCTGACCTCCTACGAGTTTCCGGGGGACGACACCCCGGTCGTGCGGGTCTCGGCGCTCAAGGCGTTGGAGGGGGACCCGGCGGCGGAGGCGCAGGTGTTGGAGCTGATGGAGGCGGTCGACTCCTACATCCCCGAGCCGGTGCGGGAGGTGGACAAGCCGTTCTTGATGCCGGTGGAGGACGTGTTCTCGATCACCGGGCGGGGGACGGTGGCGACCGGGCGGATCGAGCAGGGGGCGGTCAGGGTCGGGGAGGAGGTCGAGGTCGTGGGGATCCGGCCCAAGACGACCAAGACGACCGCGACCGGGGTGGAGATGTTCCGCAAGCTGCTGGACACCGGGCAGGCGGGCGACAACGTCGGGGTGCTCTTGCGGGGGATCAAGCGGGAGGACATCGAGCGGGGCCAGGTGCTGGCCAAGCCGGGGTCGATCACGCCGCACACGGAGTTCACCGCGCAGGTGTACGTGCTGTCGAAGGAGGAGGGGGGCCGGCACACGCCGTTCTTCAACAACTACCGGCCGCAGTTCTACTTTCGGACCACCGACGTGACCGGGGAGGTGGCGCTGCCGGAGGGGACCGAGATGGCGATGCCGGGCGACAACACCGAGATGACGGTGCGGCTGATCCAGCCGGTGGCGATGGCCGAGGGCCTGCGGTTCGCCATCCGCGAGGGCGGCAGGACCGTCGGCGCCGGCCGGGTCGTCAAGATCCTCAAGTAGCAGGAGACCCCTGGCCCTGGCCGCCTCGAGGCGGCCAGGGCCTTTCGCGCGGCGGCCGGCATCTCGCGTACGCTTCCTAGCAACGCCGTGCGAGCGAACGGAGCGTGCCCAGGCGCGCTCCGGGCAAGGAAGGAACCGACCGTGGCGACCACCGATATCAGGCCCAAGATCACCCTGGCGTGCACCGTGTGCAAGCACCGCAACTACACCACCACCAAGAACCGGCGGAACGACCCCGACCGCATCGAGCTGAAGAAGTACTGCCGCTGGTGCGGCCGGCACACCGCCCACCGCGAGACCCGCTGAGAACCCGCAGCTCCGCGCCCGGCCACGTGCCGGGCGCTCGCTTCCCCCGAGGAGTCGGTCCGCATGCCGCTGAACCTGAGCCTGGTGGGCAAGGAGTACCCGCCGATCAGCTACGAGGTCGGGCGCGAGAAACTGCGCGAGTTCGCCATCGCCGTGGGCGAGACCGACCCGGTCTACCACGACGAGCAGGCCGCCAAGGCTGCCGGGCACCCTGACCTCCCCGCCGTGCCCACCTTCCCCGTCGTGCTCGGCCACCGCGCCGGCGCGGCGGTGGTCGGGGACCCCGAGCTCGGCCTCGACTACAGCCGCGTGGTTCACGGCGAGCAGGCGTTCGCCTACCGGCGGCCGCCGCGGGCCGGCGACCGGTTGCTCGCCACCCCCAAGGTGGCCGCGATCGAGAGCAAGGGCCGCCACGAGCTGCTGACCATCGCCACCGGCGTCACCACCGAGGAGGGCGAGCCGGTCTGCCAGGCCACCTCCCTGCTGATCTCCCGCGGTACCGCCGCCGAGGGCGCCGGGTCGAGCGTCGCGCCCGACGACGGGTCGCGGTCCGGCTTCGAGCAGGCGCCCCCCGCGCCGGCCGGTCCGGGCGCCGGGCGCTCGGCGGCCGGCGTGACCGTCGGCGACGACATCGGCGAGCTGCGCGAGCCCATCGACCGGCTCGACCTGATCAGGTACGCGGGCGCGTCGGGCGACTTCAACGTCATCCACTGGAGCGACGAGGCGGCGACCGCGGTGGGCCTGCCAGGGGTGATCGCGCACGGCATGTACTCCATGGGGGTCGCGGCGCGCCTGGTCGCCGGCTGGGGAGGCGACCCCGCGGCGCTGCGGAGGCTGCGGGTCCGCTTCTCGGCCATGATCCGGCCCGGGCAGACCCTGGTCGTGCGCGGACACGTCGCCGAGCTGGACGGCGGCACCGCCACGCTGCGCTTCTCCGGCGAGGACGAGCAGGGCAACAAGGTGCTGTCCAAGGGCGAGGCCGCGCTCGAGCTGGCCGGGTGACGTGTCCCAGCCCGGCCCCGAGGTGCACGAGCTGGTCGCCAGGCGCCAGCGCGCTCGGGAGCAGCGCGACTTCGCGCTGGCCGACCGCCTCAGGGACGAGGTCCGCGCGGCCGGGTGGCTGCTGCGCGACACCCCCGCCGGCGCCGAGCTGGTGCCCGCGCCCCCGTTCGAGCTGACCGACCCGGACCGGCTCGCCCCGTGCTGGGACGAGCCGGACGCGCACGACCTCTCCGTGGTCGCCCACGTGACCGGCTGGCCCCAGGACGTGGCCAGGGCATGCGCCGCCCTCGCGCGCCACTGCGGCCACCACGACTACGAGGTGGTGCTGGTCGCCGACGGCGCCGGCGAGGACGACGGCCGGGCACTCGAGGAGCTGGCCGAGGTGGACGGGCGCCTGCGCGTGTTCCACCTGGAGCCGGCGGTCGGCTTCGGCCAGGCCATGAACCTCGGCCTCGGCCGGGCGCGCGGGCGCGTGCTCGTCTGGCTCGACCCCCACGTGGAGGCGACCGGCGACCTGTTCGCCCCGCTGCTCGACGCCCTCGCCGGCGCCGGCGTCGGGCTGGCCGGCGGCTGGGGCGTGACCAGCCAGAGCATGCTGGAGTTCCAGGCCGCCGAGGGGCCCGAGGTGGACGCGATCGAGGGCTACCTGCTCGCCGTGCCGCGCGAGCTGGCCGCCCAGGTCGAGGTCGACCCGCGCGACCGCTACTACCGCAACGCCGACCTCGACTACTCCTTCGCCGTCAGGGCGCTCGGCCGCCGCGCCGTGCGCACGCCGGTGCCGGCGGAGCGGCACCGGCACCGAGGCTGGCACGACACCGAACCGGCGGCGCGTGACCGCGCCTCGCGCAAGAACTACGATCGTTTCCTCAGGCGCTGGCGAGCCCGCACCGACCTGTTGACGGGAGGCTTCACCGGGTATCACCGCCACGACTAGCACCGGGGAGCCGGTGCAATTCAGGTCGGACAGGGCAGAATAACGACCAGCTGTAACCAGGACGCCATGGTGGGGGTCTAGGATCGCGAACGGCTGAAGGGGACCGAGTTGGAGGTCGACCGGAAGCTCGTGGAGGCCGCCCAGGCGGGTGATCGCCTGGCCCTCGAGGAGCTGGTCCGCCGGACGCACCGGAGCGTCTACACCTGCGCGCTCCGGCTGGTCGGCAACCCGGACGACGCCGCCGACGTGACCCAGGACGTCTACCTGAGGGTGGTCCGCAAGCTCGGCGGCTTCCGCCACGAGGCCTCCTTCGCCACTTGGCTCAACAGGGTGACGACGAACGTGGCGATGAGCGCACTGAAGCGGCGCACGCGGCGGCTCACCATCGAGGGGGCGACGGTGCCACAGGAGGCGCGCGACCTGGCGCCCGACCCCGCTGAGCGGGCGGAGACGATCGCGCTCGCCCGCCGGCTCGAAGGGCTGGTGGCGCGGCTGCCCGACACCCAGCGGCAGGTGCTGGTGCTACGCGACATCTACGGACAATCGACCGACGAGGTGGCGGACGCGATGGGGATCTCCCCGGGAGCGGTGAAGGTGCGGCTCTTCCGGGCACGCGAGCGGCTCAAGGCCGAGCTGGAAGCGGCGGAGGGTGGCCAGGTGGTGGCGCTGAACGGCCGCCGCCGCGCCGCCGCGCCGCGCTCCACCGGGGGGCGACGGTCATGACCGGTTGCCACGAGACCCGACCGCTGCTGCCGGCGCGGGCGGAGGAGCTCACCCCGCTCGAGGCGCAGATGCGTGCCGACCACGTGGCGGTCTGCTCGCGCTGCGCCGCCGAGGCGGCCTCGTTCGGGCGCCTCGGCGCCGCCCTGGCGATGCTCGCCGGCTTCGAGGCGCAGCCGCCCGAGGGCACCTTGGAGCGCGTCCTCGCCGCGATCGGCCGGCGCCGGGTGGGCGTGGCCGACCCGAGGGTCGCCGCGGTGGCCGCCGGCTCCGCCGGGGCCGTGCTCGGCGCCATCCTGGTCGCCCGCGCCATGCGCCAGCGGCGCCGCTCCACCAACGGCAACGGACGCGAGCGCTCCGGCCGCCTGGTCGGCGTCCCGCTGGCGGCGGTCGTCCGCGCCAGATAGCGCCGGACCGGAGGGTCGTCTGCTGGTAAGCTGTCGGCAGGCGAAGGCCGTGCTCGGTGGCGTGCCCTCGTCTTGAGTCGTGTTGGAGCCTCTCCCTATACTCGTTGGGCTCTTGGGCCGGGGGCGGACCGGCACACCTAGGCCAGTAGCTCAATTGGTAGAGTCCCGGTCTCCAAAACCGGTGGTTGGGGGTTCGAGTCCCTCCTGGCCTGCCACTCCCGTGCCCCAGCCGGCGCGCCAGCGCGAACCGGGAGGGGAGGACGGGACGTGGAGGACCCGGCTGCGCCGTCAGGCGCGAGGAGCAAGCCGTAATCATGAACAGGGAAACCAAGCGGGCAATGGCTCGCCAGCAGCGGACCGCCGACCAGGGGGAGCGCCGCCAGCAGCTGGTCAAGCAGCAGGCTGCCCAGCGCCAGGCGGCCAGGCAGCGCGCCGTCCAGACCGGCGGGCGGAGGTCGCGGCTGAGCGGGTTCACCTCGTTCGGCAGCGAGGTGGTCACCGAGCTGAGGAAGGTGAACTGGCCGGACCGGCGTACCGTGGTCGGCTACACGCTGGTCGTGCTGGTCTCCGTCGCCTTCATCACCGTGGTCATCTTCGGCATGGACACCCTGTTCGGTAAGGCCGTCCTTGCCGTGTTCGGCTAGGCGAGCCGCATGGATTCCGAACCTTCCAGGAGCGTCATGAGCACCGACACCGCAACGGGCGAGACCGGCGGCCCCGGCTTCGGGCTGGGTGACTGGTACGTGGTCCACACCTACGCGGGATACGAGAACAAGGTCAAGGCCAACCTCCAGAGCAGGATCTCCTCGATGAACATGGAGGAGAAGATCTTCGAGGTCGTCATCCCCATGGAAGACGTCATGGAGATCAAGGGGGGCAAGCGCCAGGTCGTCTCGCGCAAGGTCTTCCCCGGCTACCTGCTGGTCCGCATGTACCTGGACGACGACTCCTGGTACGTGGTGCGCAACACCCCCGGCGTGACCGGCTTCGTCGGCTCGGGCGCCAAGCCGACGCCGCTGTCCGAGAAGGAGGTGGCCAGGATCCTGGAGACCAAGCCGGTCGAGAAGATCCGGCCACGGGTGGAGTGGCAGGTCGGCGAGTCCGTGACCGTCACCTCCGGGCCCTTCGCCCAGCTCCCCGGCTCGATCGCCGAGATCAACGCCGACCAGCAGAAGCTCAAGGTGCTGGTCTCGATCTTCGGCCGCGAGACCCCGGTCGAGCTCTCCTTCGACCAGGTGCAGAAGCTCTAGCCAAAGCCAAGGAGCGACGACCCGATGCCACCGCAGCAACCGTCCCGCCGCCGCAAGGTGGCGGCCGTGATCAAGATCGAGCTCCCGGCCGGGCAGGCGACGCCGGCGCCGCCCGTCGGCACCGCGCTCGGCCCCCACGCCGTCAACATCATGGACTTCGTCAAGCAGTACAACGCGGCCACCGCCGCGCAGGCCGGCAGCGTCATCCCGGTGGAGATCACCATCTACGAGGACCGCACCTTCAGCTTCGTCCTCAAGACGCCGCCCGCCGCCGTGCTGCTGCGCAAGGCCGCCGGGGTCGAGAAGGGCTCGGCCGAGCCCCACCGGGAGAAGGTCGGCTCGGTCACCCGCGCCCAGCTCCGGGAGATCGCCGAGACCAAGATGCCCGACCTCAACGCGCTCGACGTCGAGGGCGCGATGAAGGTGGTCGAGGGCACCGCCCGCTCCATGGGCATCACCGTCTCCGGCTGAGCCCGGAGGGGACCGGCACCGCAGTGGGAGGGGCGTGAGCAGCGCCCCGCAGGCACCACGAAAGGACCAGCCAGATGGCAGGCAAGAAGTACGCCGACGCGATCAAGAAGATCGACCGCTCGGCCCTCTACCACCCCTACGACGCGCTCGAGCTGGCCAAGGCCACCAGCCCGACCAAGTTCGACGCCACCGTCGAGGTCTCCTTCCGACTCGGGGTCGACCCGCGGCGCGCCGACCAGATGGTGCGCGGCACGGTCAGCCTCCCCAACGGCACCGGCAAGTCCGTGCGCGTGGCCGTGTTCGCCGAGGGCGAGGCCGCCCGCGAGGCCGAGGCCGCCGGGGCCGACGTGGTCGGCGGCAAGGACCTGATCGAGCGCATCCAGAAGGGCTTCCTCGAATTCGACGCCGCGGTCGCCACCCCCGACATGATGGGCCAGGTCGGCCGGCTCGGCCGCGTCCTGGGACCGCGCGGGCTGATGCCCAACCCGCGCGCCGGCACCGTCACCCCCGACGTCGGCAAGGCGGTCAGCGACATCAAGGGCGGCAAGGTCGAGTACCGCGTCGACCGGCACGGCAACCTGCACCTGATCCTCGGCAAGACCTCCTTCCCGGCCAAGGCGCTGGTCGAGAACTACCAGGTCGTGCTCGACGAGGTCCTGCGGGCCAAGCCGGCGGCGGCCAAGGGCCGCTACGTCAAGGGCATCGCCGTCGCCACCTCGATGGGGCCCGGCATCAAGGTCGACCCGACCCAGATCCGCAACCTGGTCGGCGACCGCGAGGCCAAGGCCGGCTAGGCTGCCCGCCGCCATGGCCGAGGCCTGGCACCTGGGCTGGTGGGCGCCGCTGGCGCCGGCCGTCGACCCCGACGAGCTGATCGACCCGTCGGTGCACGGCGGCCTGCTCGCCGCCGTCGCCGCCGGCTCCCCCCTCGACCACCTCGGCCAGGCCCGCCTGGCCACCCTCAAGGGCGTCGGGCTCGCCGGCCCCGACGGCCGGCCACGCTTCCCCGTCGCCCGGGCCGAGCAGGCCAAGGCGCTGCGCGCCGCGGCCGCCGACCTCGGCCGCGCCGTCGCCCGCCTGGTCGCCGGCGAGTGGAGCCGCCTCGAGGTCGAGTACGAGCCCGTCCACGCCACCCGCTCCTCCTCCTTCCTCATGGTCGGCGGGCTCCTGCTCGACCTCGGCGTGCGCCGCCTGCTGCGGCGCCAGGGCCTGTCGGCGCCGCCGTTCGGCAGCGCCTTCGTCTGGCTGGCCGAGGGCGAGCGCGAGGGTGCCGGCGTCTGGTTCGCCCGCGCCACCCCCCTCGCCGGCCGCGGCTACCTGGTCCGCTGCGGCCGCCCGACCGCCCCCGAGTGGACCGCCCTCGGCGTCGACCCCGAGGCCGCCCCCGCCATCCCCGCCGACCACGAGCCCGCCCTCCGCGAGCTGACCGAGGGCTTCGGCTGGTCGGTCGTGCGCCTGGTCGAGGACGCCCTGCCGGCCCTCGACCCGGTACGCCGCCGCATCCCCGGCACCGACGACGAGGGCGCCTTCCTCGCCTGGGCCTACACCCTCGCCGTCGACGCCGCCCTCGAAGCCCTCACCGGCCGCGGCCTGGTCGCCCCCCCGCTCGACGGCGCCCTCGCCGTCCGTGTCACCGACCCGGCCCTCGCCGGCCTGTAGACGACCACTCCGGCGACCACTGTGCTACCCTGCCCCGAGCCGAAGACCGACCGGTTGCCGTAACGGCACGAAAGCCCTGCTGGCACGCTGCCGCGAGCTAGCACCAAGGGCGCCGGCGCAGGCGAGCACCTCCGCACGGAGCGTGGCGTGCGTGCAGCGGACGGTCGGCGGCCGTCCGCTTTCTTCGTGCGTGAGGGGTGAGGTGAGGCCGTGCCGAACGCGAGCAACGTCGCAGAGGTCGAGGCCATCAAGGGACGCCTGCAGGAGGTGTCGGCCGCGCTGCTGACCGAGTACCGCGGCCTCAAGGTCAAGGAGCTGGGTGAGCTGCGCGCCTCGCTGCGCGGGTCGGGGACCGAGTACAAGGTCCTCAAGAACACCCTGACCGCGATCGCCGCCCGCGAGGTGGGCTACGGGGAGCTCGAGGGCTACCTGCAGGGCCCGACCGCGGTCGCGTTCGTGCGGGGCGACCCGGTGCAGGCCGCCAAGGACCTGGCCGCGTTCGCCCGCAGCCACCCGGCCCTGGTCCTCAAGGCCGGGGTGATGGACGGGCGGGTGCTGGACGGCGAGGGCGTCCGCCAGCTCGCCACCATGGAGTCCCGTGACGTGCTGCTGGCCCGCATGGCCGGCATGCTCGCCGGCTCCCTGCAGCAGACCGTCAACCTGCTGGCCGCCCCGCTGCGCCAGGTCGCCACCATGACCGCCGCCCTCGCCGACAAGCGCCAGGCGGAAGGCGGCGAGGCCGGCCAGCCGGCCGAGACCACCTGAGCCCCCGACCCACGCCCAGCCAGTCACAAGGAGCACGCACCGCCATGGCAAAGCTTTCCAGCGACGACCTCCTCGACGCCTTCAAGGACATGACCCTGATCGAGCTCTCCGACTTCGTGAAGAGGTTCGAGGACACCTTCGGCGTCTCGGCCGCCGCCCCGGTCGCGGTCGCCCAGGCCCCCGCGGGCGGCGCCGCCGCCGAGGCCCCCGCCGAGGAGGAGCAGACCGAGTTCGACGTCGTCCTGACCGCCGCCGGCGACAAGAAGATCCAGGTCATCAAGGAGGTGCGCGCGCTCACCAGCCTGGGCCTCAAGGAGGCCAAGGACCTGGTCGACGGCGCCCCCAAGGCGGTCCTGGAGCGGGTCCCCAAGGAGCAGGCCGACAAGGCCAAGGCGCAGCTCGAGGGCGCCGGCGCCTCGGTCGAGCTCAAGTAGCCCACTTCCGCCGCCGCCATGACCTGCGGCAGTTTCCGCAGGTCATGGCGGGTTCAGGCGGGTTTGCCCGTACCTGGCATTTGCCGGATCCCTTGACACCTCAAGACGGGGGCGGCACACTCCCGTCATTCGAAACGGCGTAGCGACGAGGTGCACACGAAGACCATTCTCGTGTCGCTGTTGACAGCGGTGTAGGCGAACGCTACACTGCTCTTTCGCATGTCTTCGCGCGCCTTGAACCACCCTGTGCTCGGCTTCTTTGGCGTGCCCGCCTGCCCGTCCACCTGCTTCTTCCCGCGAAAGGGGAGGGACGCCTGTTGAGCGACCCGCGTACCTCGCCACGACTCTCCTTCGGCAAGATCCCCGAGATCCTACCCATCCCCGACCTCATCGCCATCCAGCGCCAGTCCTTCGAATGGCTGATCACCGAGGGTCTCCGGGAGACCTTCGACGAGATCAGCCCCATCGAGGACTTCACCGGCCAAATGGCCCTCACCTTCGGCGAGCACCGCTTCGAGGAGCCCGAGCTCAGCGTCGAGGAGTGTCGCGAGAAGGACCACACCTACTCCCGCAAGCTGCACGTCCAGGCCGAGTTCCAGAACCGCACCACCGGTGAGATCAAGTCCCAGTCGGTCTTCATGGGCGACTTCCCGGTCATGACCGACCAGGGCACCTTCATCATCAACGGCACCGAGCGGGTGGTCACCTCCCAGCTCGTGCGGTCGCCTGGCGTCATCTTCGAGCAGGAGCCCGACAAGACGCTCGACAAGATGCTGACCTCCTGCCGGGTCATCCCGGCGCGGGGTGCCTGGCTCGAGTTCGACGTCGACAAGAAGGACACCGTCGGCGTGCGCCTGGACCGCAAGCGCCGCCTGCCCGTCACCGTCCTGCTGCGTGGCCTCGGCATGAGCGACGCCGACATCCGCGAGCGCTTCGGCGAGTCCGAGACGATGATGGCGACCCTCGAGAAGGACCACACCAAGACCGAGGAAGACGCCCTCGTCGAGATCTACCGCCGCCTGCGCCCCGGCGAGCCGCCCTCGGCCGAGTCCGGCCGCCAGCTCCTGCACGGCCTGTTCTTCCAGCCCAAGCGCTACGACCTGGCCAAGGTCGGCCGCTACAAGATCAACAAGAAGCTCGGCCTCGACGACAGCCACAGCGAGCTGACCCTCACGCCCGACGACGTCACCGCCACCGTCGACTACCTGGTGCGCCTGCACGAGGGCGACCCGGCGACCGTCACCGACGACCAGGACCACTTCGGCAACCGCCGCCTGCGCTCGGTCGGCGAGCTGATCCAGAACCAGGTGCGCATCGGCCTGTCGCGCATGGAGCGGGTGGTGCGCGAGCGCATGACCACCCAGGACGCCGAGGCGATCACGCCGCAGACCCTGATCAACATCCGGCCGGTGGTCGCCGCGATCAAGGAGTTCTTCGGCACCTCGCAGCTGTCCCAGTTCATGGACCAGACCAACCCCCTGGCCGCGCTCACCCACCGCCGCCGCCTCTCGGCCCTCGGCCCTGGCGGCCTCTCGCGCGAGCGGGCCGGGTTCGAGGTCCGCGACGTGCACCCCTCCCACTACGGGCGGATGTGCCCGATCGAGACCCCGGAGGGCCCGAACATCGGGCTGATCGGCAACCTGTCCACCTACGCGCGCATCAACGAGTACGGCTTCGTGGAGACGCCCTACCGCAAGGTGGTCGAGGGCCGGGTCACCGACCAGGTCGACTACCTCACCGCCGACGACGAGGACCTGCACGTGATCGCGCAGGCCAACGCGCCGGTGGCCAAGGACAACCACTTCGCGGACGACCGCGTGCTGGCGCGCCAGGGCAACCGCTCCGCCGGCATCGCCGGCAAACGCTCCACCGCCACCCGCGCCGAGTACGGCGCCGGCCAGGGCGTCGGCGTCACCGGCGAGATGGCCAACGTGCCGCCGGACGAGGTCGACTACATGGACGTG
Organism: Actinomycetes bacterium; assembly: GCA_036377075.1. GTDB lineage: Bacteria > Actinomycetota > CALGFH01 > CALGFH01 > CALGFH01 > DASUZB01. Next base: position 11,105 of record DASUZB010000128.1, read on the forward strand.
TCGCCGCGCCAGATGGTGTCGGTGGCCACCGCCCTGATCCCGTTCCTCGAGCACGACGACGCCAACCGCGCGCTGATGGGCGCGAACATGCAGCGCCAGGCGGTGCCCCTGCTGCGCTCGGAGTCGCCGCTGGTCGGCACGGGCATGGAGCGCCGCGTCGCGGTCGACGCCGGCGGCGTGGTCGTCGCCGAGCAGCCCGGCACGGTCGAGGACGTCTCGGCCGAGCACGTCACCGTGCGCCACGCCGACGGCAGCGGCCGCAGCTACAAGCTGCGCAAGTTCGAGCGCTCCAACCAGGGCACCTGCATCAACCAGAAGCCGATCGTGGCCGGGGGGGACAAGGTCGCCGCCGGCGACGTGCTCGCCGACGGCCCCTGCACCGAAGAGGGCGAGCTGGCGCTCGGCAAGAACCTGCTGGTCGCCTTCATGCCCTGGGAGGGCCACAACTTCGAGGACGCCATCATCCTGTCCGAGCGGCTCGTCAAGGACGACGTGCTCACCTCGATCCACATCGAGGAGCACGAGGTCGACGCGCGCGACACCAAGCTCGGCGCCGAGGAGATCACCCGCGACATCCCCAACGTCTCCGAGGACGTGCTGAAGGACCTCGACGAGCGCGGCATCATCCGCATCGGCGCCGAGGTCTCCCCCGGCGACGTGCTGGTGGGGAAGGTGACCCCCAAGGGCGAGACCGAGCTGACCCCCGAGGAGCGCCTGCTGCGGGCGATCTTCGGCGAGAAGGCGCGCGAGGTGCGCGACACCAGCCTCAAGGTGCCGCACGGCGAAAACGGCAAGGTCATCGGCGTGCGGGTCTTCTCCCGCGAGGCCGGCGACGACCTCAACCCGGGCGTCAACCAGCTGGTGCGCGTCTACGTCGCGCAGAAGCGCAAGATCTCCGACGGGGACAAGCTGGCGGGGCGCCACGGCAACAAGGGCGTCATCTCCAAGATCCTCCCCGAGGAGGACATGCCGTTCCTGGTCGACGGGACACCGGTCGACATCATCCTCAACCCGCTCGGCGTGCCGAGCCGCATGAACATCGGCCAGGTCCTGGAGACCCACCTCGGCTGGGTCGCCGCCCACGGCTGGTCGTTCAAGAAGCTGCCGACCTGGGCGGGGGCGACCGGCTGGGACGGCAAGAAGGGCACCACCGAGGGCCGCGTCAACCTGGCGACCCCGGTGTTCGACGGGGCCAGCGAGTCCGCCATCGAGGACCTCCTGGCCGCCGCGCCGTCCAGCTACGAGGACCCGATCTCGGGCGAGCAGCGCCGCCTGGTCGACGCCGAGGGCAAGGCGATGCTGTTCGACGGCCGCTCCGGCGAGCCGTACCCGACCCCGGTCACGGTTGGCTACATCTACATCATGAAGCTGCTCCACCTGGTCGACGACAAGATCCACGCCCGGTCGACCGGCCCCTACTCGATGATCACGCAGCAGCCGCTGGGCGGGAAGGCACAGTTCGGCGGCCAGCGCTTCGGCGAGATGGAGGTCTGGGCGCTGGAGGCCTACGGCGCCGCCTACGCGCTGCAGGAGCTGCTGACCATCAAGTCCGACGACGTCCTCGGCCGGGTGAAGGTCTACGAGGCGATCGTCAAGGGCGAGAACATCCCCGAGCCGGGCATCCCGGAGTCCTTCAAGGTCCTCATCAAGGAGATGCAGTCCCTCTGCCTCAACGTCGAGGTGCTCTCGGCGGAGGGGCAGGAGATCGAGATGCGGGACGCCGACGAGGACGTGTTCCGGGCGGCGGAGGAGCTTGGCATCGACCTGAGCCGGCGGGAGCCCTCGTCGGTCGAGGAGGTCTGAGTTGCTCGACGTCAACTACTTCGACGAACTGCGCATCGGCCTGGCAACGGCCGACCAGATCCGCATGTGGTCGAACGGCGAGGTGCGCAAGCCGGAGACCATCAACTACCGCACCCTCAAGCCGGAGAAGGACGGCCTGTTCTGCGAGAAGATCTTCGGTCCGACGCGGGACTGGGAGTGCTACTGCGGCAAGTACAAGCGCGTCCGCTTCAAGGGCATCATCTGTGAGCGCTGCGGCGTCGAGGTGACCCGTGCCAAGGTGCGCCGCGAGCGCATCGGGCACATCGAGCTGGCCGCGCCGGTCACCCACATCTGGTACGTCAAGGGCGTGCCGAGCCGGCTCGGCTACCTGATCGACATGGCCCCGAAGGATCTGGAGAAGATCATCTACTTCGCGGCCAACGTGGTCACCTGGGTCGACGACGACCGGCGCCACGAGGACCTGCCCCGCATCGAGTCCGAGATGGGGCACGAGCGCGAGCAGGTCGAGTTCGAGAAGCAGAAGCGCGAGGACGAGATCAAGGCCCAGCTCGAGGCCCAGCTCGCCGAGCTGGAGTCGCAGGGCGCCAAGTCCGACCAGCGCCGCAAGGCCCGCAACGAGGCCGAGCGCGGGCTGCGCGACGTCGCCCAGAAGTCGGCCGCCCAGGTCGAGCTGCTCGAGCGGGTCCTGGAGATGTTCAAGAACCTGACCCCCAAGCAGCTGATCGCCGACGACCAGTACTACCGCGAGCTGCGCGACCGCTTCGGCGAGTACTTCGCCGCCGGCATGGGCGCCGAGGCCATCAAGGACCTGCTGCTGCGCGAGGACGTCGAGGGCGAGCAGCAGCGCCTGCGCGAGGTCATCGCCACCTCCAAGGGGCAGAAGCAGCAGCGCGCCATCAAGCGCCTGCGGGTGGTCAGCGCGTTCATCGGGCGGCGCAACTCGCCGCTGGGCATGGTGCTCGACTGCATCCCGGTGATCCCGCCGGACCTGCGGCCGATGGTCCAGCTCGACGGTGGCCGCTTCGCCACCAGCGACCTCAACGACCTCTACCGCCGGGTGATCAACCGCAACAACCGCCTCAAGCGGCTGCTCGACCTCGGCGCGCCCGAGATCATCGTCAACAACGAGAAGCGCATGCTGCAGGAGGCGGTCGACGCGCTGTTCGACAACGGCCGCCGCGGCCGCCCGGTCACCGGGCCCGGCAACCGGCCCCTGAAGAGCCTGTCCGACATGCTCAAGGGCAAGCAGGGCCGCTTCCGCCAGAACCTGCTCGGCAAGCGCGTCGACTACTCCGGCCGCTCGGTGATCGTGGTCGGCCCGGAGCTGAAGCTGCACCAGTGCGGCCTGCCCAAGGCGATGGCCCTGGAGCTGTTCAAGCCGTTCGTGATGAAGCGGCTGGTGGACCTCTCCTACGCCCAGAACATCAAGTCGGCCAAGCGCATGGTCGAGCGTGCCCGGCCGCAGGTCTGGGACGTGCTCGAGGAGGTCATCCGCGAGCACCCGGTGCTGCTCAACCGGGCGCCGACCCTGCACCGCCTGGGCATCCAGGCGTTCGAGCCGGTGCTGGTGGAGGGCAAGGCCATCCAGATCCACCCGCTGGTCTGCAAGGCCTTCAACGCCGACTTCGACGGCGACCAGATGGCCGTGCACGTGCCCCTGTCGTCCGAGGCCCAGGCCGAGGCGCGGGTGCTGATGCTGTCGACCAACAACATCCTCTCGCCCGCCCACGGGCGCCCGATCGCCGTGCCCACCCACGAGATGGTGCTCGGCATCTACTTCCTCACCTACAAGGCGGAGACGCCCGCGGCGAAGAGCAACGGCAAGGGCGGTAGCAAGGGCAACGGCGACGGCAAGGGCCCCGGCCTGCGCGCGTTCGGGTCGATCGCCGAAGCGGTCATGGCCTACGACTTCAAGTCGATCGGGCTGCAGGACGCGATGCTCGTCCGCCTGCCGGCAGGCAAGCTGGAGGATCCGGAGCAGGACAAGGTCGAGACGACCGTTGGTCGCCTGCTGTTCAACGAGACCCTTCCCGAGGACTACCCGTTCGTCAACGAGACCCTGCAGAACCGCGAGCTGTCCGCGCTGGTCGCGCGGATCGCCGACCGCTACGACCAGACCACCACGGCCGAGGTGCTCAACAGCATGAAGAACCTCGGCTTCCACTGGGCGTCGCGGGCCGGCGTGACCGTCTCCATCCAGGACGTGCTCAAGCCGCCGCACAAGCAGGAGATCCTCGACGAGTTCGAGAAGCGTTCCGAGAAGGTCGAGTCCCAGTTCCGCAAGGGCATCATCACCGACGACGAGCGCCGCCAGGAGCTCATCGAGATCTGGACCGAGGCCACCGAGCGCGTCCGCGAGGACATGGAGGAGCGCTTCCGCCAGGAGCCGTTCAACCCCATCTACATGATGGCGACCTCCGGCGCGCGCGGGAACATGACCCAGGTGCGCCAGATCGCCGGCATGCGCGGCCTGGTCGCCAACCCGCGTGGCGACATCATCCCGCGGCCGATCAAGACCAACTTCCGCGAGGGCCTGACCGTGCTCGAGTACTTCATCTCGACGCACGGCGCCCGCAAGGGGCTGGCCGACACCGCCCTGCGCACCGCCGACTCGGGCTACCTGACCAGGCGGCTGGTCGACGTCACCCAGGACGTGATCGTGCGCGAGGCCGACTGCGGCACCGAGCGGGGCGTCCCGGTCACCGTGGCGGTGCGGCGGCCGACGCGCAAGAAGGGCCAGTACGAGTGGGTCCGGCCGCGCTCGGCCGAGAGCCAGGGGCTCTCCCGGGTGCTCGCCGAGGACGTGCTGGTGCAGGAGGGCAAGAGCGAGAAGGTACTGGTCGAGGCCGGCACCGAGGTCGACGACGAGGTCATCGACCTGTTGGTGGAGAACGGCATCAGCGAGATCCAGTGCCGCTCGGTGCTCACCTGCGAGTCGCGGCTCGGCGTCTGCCAGCTGTGCTACGGGCGCAGCCTGGCGACCAACCGGCTGGTCGACATCGGCGAGGCGGTCGGCATCATCGCCGCCCAGTCGATCGGCGAGCCCGGCACCCAGCTCACCATGCGGACCTTCCACACCGGTGGCATCGCGGGCGAGGACATCACCCACGGCCTGCCGCGCGTGGTCGAGCTGTTCGAGGCGCGCACGCCCAAGGGAATGACCCCGATCGCCGAGTTCTCCGGCCGCGTCTCCATCGAGGACGTGGAGAAGGGGGTGCAGCTCACCGTCACCTCCGACGAGGGCGAGGAGTGGAGCACCATCGTCGGTCGCCGCCAGCGCCTGCGGGTGGACGACGGCGACGAGGTCGAGGTCGGCCAGCCGCTGGTCGAGGGCACCCCGAACCCCAAGGAGCTGCTGCGCGTGCTCGGCATCCGGGCGACGCAGAAGCACCTGGTCGACGAGGTGCAGAAGGTCTACACCTCGCAGGGCGTGACCATCCACGACAAGCACATCGAGCTGATCGTCAGGCAGATGCTCAAGCGCGTGACCGTGCTCGAGGGTGGCGACACCGAGCTGCTCCCAGGGGAGCTGATCGACCGCTACACCTTCGAGAGGGCCAACCGGGAGGCGCTGGAGGGCGGCAGCACGCCCGCCAACGGCCGTCCCGAGCTGCTCGGCATCACCAAGGCCTCGCTCGCGACCGAGTCGTGGCTGTCGGCGGCCTCCTTCCAGGAGACCACCAGGGTGCTCACCGAGGCAGCCATCGAGGGCAAGAGCGACAGCCTGATCGGGCTCAAGGAGAACGTGATCATCGGCAAGCTGATCCCGGCGGGGACCGGCATGGTGCGCTACCGCAGCGTCCAGCCGATCCTGACCGACGTGCCGGCGACCGCCTACGCCATGGACGCCTTCGGCAACCCGGCCTACGAGGGCTACGACGGCGTCTACTACGGCGAGGACGGCAACCCGATCGGCACGATCGACGACGGCGTCAGCGGTGGGCTGGTCGACGTCGAGACCGGCGAGACCTACGCCCCGGAGGAGTTCAACGCCTTCGAGGAGTCGTAGCCCCGAACGCCGCACGCTGCGGGCACGGCCCGGGCATCTCGCCCGGGCCGTGCCGTATGCCGCCATTCCCGGCCCGAACAGGCTCACTCTGCACGTTCTGGCGCAACCGTATACTGGTCGAAGGTTCTGCTGGCCGAGGAAGCCACCTCGTTCCCATGGGTGCGTGACGATGGTCGACAGGCTCGCAAGACCCGGCGGCTCGGTCGCTCCGCTGGGGTCGGGCGAGGTGGAGGCCGGCCCCGGCCGGCGCTCCCTCACCGAGCAGGTCTACGACGCCCTCAAGCGGGAGATCCTCACCGCCCGCCTGCGGCCGAGCCAGCCGCTGATCGAGAACGAGCTGGCGGCCCGCTTCGGGGTCTCCAAGACCCCCATCCGCGAGGCCCTGCGCCTGCTCGTCCAGGACGGCTGGATCGTGGTGCTGCCGCGCAAGGGCTACCTGGTCGCGCCGTTGTCGCTGGAGGACGTGCGCGAGGTGTTCGCCCTGCGGTTGATGCTGGAGCCGCAGGTCACCGGCGACGCCGCCGTCCGCGGCAGCGCCGACCTGGTGGCGCGCCTGCGGCGGGCGGCCGCCGGCGGGGCTGACGCGCTGCAGCCGATCAGCCCACGCAACGAGGAGCCCTCGTACCAGAGCACCATGCGCGCGGCCAGGGCCTTCCACCTGACCGTCGCCGGGGCCGCCGGCAACAGCCGGCTGCTGCGCGTCCTGGAGGCGCTGCTCGACGAGGTCGAGCGCCTCCTCCACCTGATGCCGCAGCTCGGCGACCACGTCACCGCGATGGTCGAGCCGGCCGCGCACGAGCGCATCATCGCCGCCATCGAGGCCGGCGACGCCGAGCAGGCCGCCGCCCACATGCGTGACCACCTGGCCGAGGTCAGCCGCATCCTGGTCGACGCGTTCGGGCGCGTCCGGTGAGCATGGTCGCGGGCGAGCCGCTCGCCACCTACCTGCCGCTGCTGGTCGAAGGCCGGCCGCAGGCGTTCCTCGGCCTGTTCGGCAAGAACCCGGTGATCGACGACCCGCGCGCCGGCCGCGTCGAGGGCGCCGCCGCGGTCGCGGAGTTCGCCGCGGACACCTACGAGTGGCTGGAGCAGCGTAAGGCCCGGGTGGTCCCCGGTAGGGAGACGCGCGACGCGAGCCGCGTCGTGGTCGAGTCCGTCCTGGTCCTCGAGGGTGAGGAGGGCGAGGTCGAGCTGCCGGTGGCGCTGGTCGGCGAGGGCCGTGGCGGCCGCCTCGACCGGGTGCGCGTCTACCACAGCATGTGGCCGATCGAGGGCAGCCACCTGGTGCGAGCGCCGCTGCTGCCCGAGCGGACCGACCTGGTCCTGCCCGAGGTGGTGCGGCGCTACCAGGACGCCCTCGCCGCCGGGTCGCTCGACGACGTGCTGGAGCTGTTCGAGCCGGACGGGTACGCGCGCGAGCCGGCCGGCGGCGAGTACGTCTACCGGGGACGCGAGCAGCTGGCCCGGCTGTACGGTGGCCTGTTCGCGGTCGGCGGCATCCCGCTGGAGCACTGCACCGCGACCGACGACGGCACCTGCACCGCCCTGGAGTACAACGTGGTCTCCTGGGGCGGGCGGGTGCTGGAGGCCCAGGCGGGCGTGGCCTGCTACGAGCGCGGCGAGAGCGGCAAGCTGGCCGCCGCCCGCATCTACGACGACGTGGCGGTCGAGGAGTAGCAGGGGAGGCGGCGATGCCGGAGCGGCGTGCGGTGGTGGGGTCGAAGGTGGGGCTGCATGCGCGGCCGGCGGCGCGCTTCGTCAAGGCGGCGGCCAGGCAGCCGGTCAAGGTGACCGTGGCCAAGGCCGGCGCCGAGCCGGTCGACGCGGCCAGCATCCTCGACGTGATCGCGCTCGACGTCCGCGGCGGCGAGGAGGTGGTGCTCGCCGCGGAGGGCGACGGCGCCGAGCAGGCCCTCGAGGCGCTGGTCGCGGTCGTCGAGCAGGACCACGACGCGTGAGCGACCGGTGACCGGCCGCGCGCTGCGCGGCGCCGGCGCGAGCCCCGGCGTCGCGGTCGGGCCGGTCGCCCGCATGGCCGCCCGCGTCCCCGAGCCGCCCTCGGGCGGCCCCGCCGGGCCGACGGGGGCCTCGCGCACTTCAGGCATACGCTCCGAGGCGCGGGCCGCCCTCGGGGCGCTCCAGGAGGTCGCCGACGACCTCGACGCCCGCGCCGAGGCGGCGGGGGGCGAGGCGCAGGAGGTCCTGGAGGCGCAGGCGATGATGGCCGGCGACCCGAGCCTGGCCGCCAGGGTGGAGGAGCTGGCCGGCCAGGGCCGCCCGGCGGCCCGGGCGGTGTGGGAAGCGTTCGCCGCCTACCGGGAGCGGCTCGCCGCCGCCGGCGGCTACCTCGCCGCCAGGGTGGCCGACCTGGACGACGTGCGCGACCGGGCGGTCGCGCTGCTGCTCGGCGTGCCCATGCCCGGCGTGCCCGACCCCGGTCACCCGTTCGTGCTGGTCGCGGTCGACCTTGCCCCGGCGGACACGGCCACCCTGCGGCGTGACCGGGTGCTCGCCTTCGTCACCGAGCAGGGCGGGCCCACCAGCCACACCGCCATCCTCGCCCGCGCCATGGGCGTGCCCGCCGTGGTCGGCTGCGCTGGCGCAGCCGACCTCGCCGACGGCACCAGGGTGGTGGTCGACGGCGGCAGCGGCGAGGTGCTGGTCGACCCCGACG
>DASUZB010000129.1:0-3862 GCA_036377075.1 Actinomycetes bacterium
GGCGTGGCGGGTCTCGACGTCCAGGTAGTCGATGGCCAGCCGGCGGGCCAGGTAGTCGACCAGGCTCTGGGCGATGCGGATGTCCTTGTCGTCGGTCATGCCGTTGGGCTCGAAGATCATGTTGGTGAACTTGGCCACCAGGGCCTCCAGCGGCACCCCGTACTGCAGGCCGACGCTGACCGCGATGGCGAAGGCGTCCATCACCCCCGACAGGGTCGAGCCCTGCTTGGACACCTTGACGAAGATCTCGCCCAGCCCGTCGTCCGGGTAGGACCCGGCGGTCAGGTAGCCCTCGATGTCCCCGACCCGGAAGGAGGTCGTCCGCGAGGGCCGCTGCTTGGGCAGGCGCCGGCGCACCGGGGCCTGGTCGACCTCGATGACCGCGCCGGTGTCGGTGGTCACCTTGCGGTCGGCCGACAGCGGCTGGCCGACCTTGCAGTTGTCCCGGTAGATGGCCAGGGCCTTGAGCCCCAGCTTCCAGCCCTCGACGTAGGCGTGCTCGACATCCTCGACGGTGACCTGCTCGGGCATGTTCACCGTCTTGGAGATGGCGCCGCTGAGGAACGGCTGGGCCGCGGCCATCATGCGGATGTGGCCCATGTAGTGGATCGGCGAGTCGCCCATGGCGCAGTCGAACACCTCGTAGTGCTCGGCCCGCAGCGCCGGCGCGCCCTGCACCGAGTTGTTCTCGGCCACGTACTCGGCGATGGCCTGCACGTGCTCGTCGGCGTAGCCGAGGGTCCGCAGGGCCCGCGGCACGGTCTGGTTGACGATCGACATCGACCCGCCGCCGACCAGCTTCTTGGTCTTGACCAGGGCCAGGTCGGGCTCGATCCCGGTGGTGTCGCAGTCCATCAGCAGGCCGATGGTCCCCGTCGGGGCGAGCACGCTGGCCTGGGCGTTGCGGTAGCCGTGCTCCTGGCCGAGCTTGATGGCCTCGTCCCAGGCGGTGTGGGCGGCCTCGAACAGGTCGGTCTGGACCAGCGAGGCGTCGATGTCGTCGACGGCGGCCCGGTGCTTGCCCATCACCCGCAGCATCGGCTCGCGGTTCTTGGGGTAGCCGGCGAACGGCCCGGTCACCTGGGCGATGCGGGCGCTGGTCCGGTAGGCGTGCCCGGTCATGAGGGCGGTGATCGACCCCGCCCAGGCCCGCCCGCCGTCGGAGTCGTAGGCCTTGCCGAGGGCCATCAGCAGCGCCCCCAGGTTGGCGTAGCCCAGCCCGAGCTGCCGGAAGTCCTTGGCGTTCTGGGTGATCCGCTCGGTCGGGTAGGACGAGTTCCCGACGATGATCTCCTGGGCCAGGAACACGATCTCGACCGCGTGCCGGAACGCGGTCACGTCGAAGTGCCCGTCGTTCCCGAGGAACTTGAGCAAATTCAGACTCGCCAAATTGCAGGCTGAATTATCCAGGTGCATGTACTCGCTACACGGGTTGGATGCATTGATGCGGCCGGATTCCGGCGTGGTGTGCCAGTCGTTGATGGTGGTGTCGTACTGCATGCCCGGGTCGGCGCACTCCCAGGCCGCCTGGGCGATCTCGCGCATCAGGTCGCGGGCCGGCAGCGTCTCCATGGTGGCGCCGTCGAGCACGGCCCTGAGGTCGAAGCCGGCGTCGGCCTCGTAGGCCCGCATGAAGTCGTCGTTGACCCGCACCGAGTTGTTGGCGTTCTGGTACTGGATGCTGATCGAGTCGCGCCCGTCCAGGTCCATGTCGAACCCGGCGTCGCGCAGGACCCGCGCCTTGTGCTCCTCGCGGGCCTTGCACCAGATGAAGTCCCGCACGTCGGGGTGGTCGACGTTGAGCACCACCATCTTGGCCGCCCGCCGGGTCTTGCCGCCCGACTTGATCGTCCCGGCCGAGGCGTCGGCCCCGCGCATGAACGACACCGGCCCCGACGCCTCGCCGCCGTTGCCCAGCTGCTCCCTGGACGACCGGATGGTCGACAGGTTGATGCCGGACCCCGACCCGCCCTTGAAGATCATGCCCTCCTCGACATACCAGTTGAGGATCGACGGCATGGTGTCGGAGACCGACAGGATGAAGCAGTTGTGGACGCGGACGTTGTTGGAGAGGTACTCACCACTGTCGGTCTGGATGTCGTAGACGGGCTGCACCCCGCGGTCTTCGACGGCGACGATCTCCTCCTCGCGGAGCGACGGGCAGGTCTTGCCGTCCAACTCCAGCGAGGCGTCCAGTGTCGCCGCCTTTCGGGCCGACAGGAACCCGACCTTGGACCGGAACGCCGCCCGCTCCGAGCGCATGCTGATCTGCACCTCGAACAGGCCGGAGCGGTTGGGCCGGGACTCGGCCTTACGGAGCCGGCGCGAGTAGATCCCGAGCCGCAGCAGCAGCAGCTGGAGGTCCTCGGTCCAGCGCTCGCTGATCACTGCGAGGGCCACGCGGCCGCTGCCGCCCTGCACGGTGACGTACCCGTCGGCCTGGAAGACGCTGCGGAGGTAGGCGGCGACGGCCTCATTGGGCGCGTTCCAGAGCCTGGCCGGCACGCGCAGGTCGTGCCGCCGGCCGAGCAGGCCCCAGGACTCCGCGAACGGACGCAGGGCCTCGCCATACAGCCGGATACGGCGACCGGTGAGGGAGGCGTCGGCCGTCTCGAACGTCCGCACGTGCTGGTGGACGTCGGGGAACACCACCTGCAGGTGTCGCTGCACCCAGTTGTGCTCCTCCTCGGTCACGGTCTGGAACTCGATCGTCAGCGAGCTGTTGGTCCCGGTCGCGTACCGGCCGACGAACCCATCCGCCTGGAGCCAACCGGCGAGGGCGGCCTCGGACGCCTCCCGAGTCGCGGGCTCGGTACGGACCAGCGTCGTGGTGGCGCCACCGAACTCGGCCTGCCGCTCGGCGGCAGCCGCGAGGGGGCCGACCAAGTCCTGGTCGGAGCCGCGATGCGGGTACAGGTGCAGGCGCATGCCGGGGCGGAGTTGGTCCACCCGCAGCCACGAGCCGACGGTCCGCCGATCGGTCACGGCGTAGACCAGGTGGTCGCCAGTCGCCTCGACGAACGAGCCGTTGCGGAGGAGCACCCGGTACACGCGCTTGTCCCCGTTGGCCTTGACCGCCCGGACGCGGGTCTCACCATGGGCGTCGTAGACGACGGTCCCGATCGCCCGGCGCTCGACCAGCTCGCCGATCGGCACCATGCCGGTCGGCGAGCTGACCAGGGCGTCATACGGCTGGCAGGCCGAGCACTGGGGGTCGGGTTCGACCCCGACGTTGAACCAGACCGGGGAGTTGAAGGCGGCCTTCTGGTTGACCAGCAGGTGGGTCAGCTCGGCCTGGAACGCCTCGGCGTCGGGGTCGGTGGCGAAGTAGCCGTCCTGGGCGCCCCAGCGGGTGATGGTGCCGGCGACCCTGTCCACCATCTGGCGGACCGAGTGCTCGCGCTGGGGGGTGCCGAGGGGGCCGCGGAAGTACTTCTGGGCGACGATGTTGGTGGCGTTCTGCGACCAGGTGGCGGGGAACTCGAGGTCGCGCTGCTCGAAGGCGGTCGTGCCATCGCGCCAGTTGGTGATGACGGCGTCCCTGCGCTCCCAGGTCAGCTCGTCGTAGGGGTGGGCTCCCTCGGTCGTGAACAGGCGACGCACCTGGAGGCCCCGGCGGGCGGGGCCTTGCTCGACGGACAGGGCATCCCGGGTCTTGGCCACGATGATTGACCTCCTGCGACCCCCGTGCCGGCCGGGGTCGCGCACCTCCGTCCCCTGGAGAAGCGGCGCTGAGCGGGTGCTGCGGACCGGGTCAGCAGGGCCGAGCGGGACGACGAACGGACAGATCCACGAACTACAGCGATGCGATTAAGCACCGATCGGGCGCCGGGGTCAAGCACCCTGCACACAAGATGTTGTG
>DASUZB010000130.1:0-9796 GCA_036377075.1 Actinomycetes bacterium
CTCAGCCGCGAGGCGCGGAACGGCCCGCTCGGCTGCAGCGAGCCGACCAGGACGCTGCCGAACGCGCCGGCGCCGGCCTCGGCCAGCAGCGCCCGCACGGGCACGCCGCGCCAGCGGGCGCCGACGCTCCAGCCCTCGACGCAGGTGATCGGCAGGTCAGCCTCGCGGGAGGCGCGCGCCCGCAGGTCCTCGAGGCTGAGGTTCAGCGGCCGGGCGACCGCTCCGCCGACGCGGAGCCGGAACCCAGGGTCGCTGGCGCGCTCCACCACCCCGGCGGTACGGGCGTCCTTGTTGACCGGCACGCCCTGGGAGCCGGCATCGGACCGCCGCGGCGTCAGCACCGCGAGGAGGCGCAGCGGCGAGACCACCTGCGCCAGGAAGCCGACCCCCACCACCCCGGCGGCGCCGGCCACCGCCCCGAGGAACCAGCGCCGGTCCCGCACCGCCTGGTCCACGTCGCCGCCGGCGACCCGCCGGGGCGACGCGCGCTCGCCGCGGCGCAGGGCGTCGGCGGCGACGGCCAGCTTCGCGCCGACGTGGACCACCAGCGCGCCGATCGTGACCCAGGCGGTCCAGTAGTGCGTGACGGTGAAGGCGAACGGGGTCGGGTACCAGTAGAAGACGTCCTGCAGGCCGGTCAGGAGCAGCAGCAGGGAACCCCCGACGAGCGGGACCAGCGCCAGGCGCTCGACCGCGTGCGCGGCCCCCACCAGCGGCGGCCAGGTCCACAGCCGCGGGTAGACGGAGAACAGCTTGGCGAGCAGCAGCGGGACCGAGACCACCCCGCTGACCACGTGGGCGCCCTGGGTCCAGCGGTACAGGTCCCGCGGCCCGGTCGGCCAGGCGACCGCCGGCTGCGGGAGCTGCGCCCAGTGGGACGCGAGGCCGGTGAGGAAGCAGACGGTGAAGCTGGCGCCGAGCGCGACGCTGAGGACGCTGGCGACGCGGGTGTCGTGCAGCGCCGAGCCGAAGCGGGTCATCACCCCAGTGTCGGGACGGGATCTGACGGGCCCCGTTCGCGGACCTTACGAGCCTGCGACGGCCCCGGCGTCGTGGGGCCTGGCCCCTTCGAGGCAGGCGAGCGGCAGCAGGAACCAGCGCAGCGCCTCGAAGTCGGCGGAGAGGGCCGGGTGGGGGGCGTCGTCGGTGTCCGGGTCCGGCGTGGCGGCGAACAGCTTGCGGGCCTCGTCGAGGTAGACGGCGAGGGCGTCCTCGGGCGCCCGGGCGGACGGGACCTGGTAGCGCAGCCGGCCCTGCTCGTCGTAGCGCAGGTCGCCCAGGCGCAGCGGCGGCTCGACCAGCCCACGCCGGTGGCGCCACAGCGCGGTCGCCGGGTCGAAGGCGTAGTCCGGCAGCAGCTTCCAGCCGTGCTCGGCGACCAGGTGGACCGCGTCGAGCAGGTAGGCGAAGACGGCCTCGGAGATGAAGTAGTTGAAGTTCATCCGCACCCAGCCGGGCTTGATGCCCTCGCAGCCGCGGGCGATCTCGCGCTCGAAGCGGTGCGACCGTTCCAGGTCGATGCCGAGCAGGCGGTGGCCGTAGGGCCCGGCGCAGGAGCAGCCGCCCCGGGACTGGATGCCGAACAGGTCGTTGAGCAGCGCCACCACGAAGTTGTGGTGCAGGTAGCGGTGGCCGTGGCCGATCACGAAGGAGACGATCGAGAGCCGCTCGGCCTCCAGGTTGCCGAGCAGCTCGATGTTGGGGTTGGTGCGCCACGAGGCGATCGCGCGGCGGATGAACGACTCCTCCCGCACCCGGATCGCCTCGGCGCCGACGGCCTGCTTGAGCTGGAAGACCAGGCCGGCCCGGATCGACTCGACGATCGCCGGCGTGCCGCCCTCCTCGCGGTGGACCGGGTCGTCGAGGTAGCGGTGCTCGCTGGGGTTGACGTACCAGACGGTCCCGCCGCCAGGGACCGTGGGGACGCGGTTGCGCACCAGCTCGCGGCGGACGGCGAGCACCCCGGGCGTGCCCGGGCCGCCGATGAACTTGTGCGGCGACAGGAACACGGCGTCGTACCAGCCCAGCCCGTCGGACGGGCCGCCCATGTCGATCGCCACGGAGGGGGCGGCCGCCGCGAAGTCCCAGAACGACAGCGCGCCGTGGCGGTGCAGCAGCGCCGCGATCCGCCGCGTGTCGGTGACGATCCCAGTCACGTTGGAGGCGGCGGAGAAGCTGCCGATGCGCAGCGGCCGGTCGGCGTGGCGCCGCAGCTCGGCGTCGAGCCGCTCGACGTCGACGTGCCCGTCGTGGTCCTCGGGGATGACCACCACCTCGGCGATGGACTCCCGCCACGGCAGCTCGTTGGAGTGGTGCTCGAACGGCCCGATGAACACCACCGGCCGCTCCGCCGCCGGGATCGCGGCCGAGAGCCCGTAGCGGTCGTCGAGGTCGGCAGGGATGCGCAGGTTGAGGATGCCGATCAGCTTGTCGATCGCGCCGGTCGAGCCGGAGCCGCAGAACAGCACCAGGGTGTCGTCGTCGGCGCCGATCGCCTCCCGCACGATGCGGCGCGCGTCCTCGCGCAGGCGGGTGGTCTGCAGGCCGGTGCCCGAGCTCTCGGTGTGGGTGTTGGCGTAGCGCGGCAGCACCTCGTCGCGGATGAAGTCCTCGATGAAGCCGAGCGCCCTGCCGGAGGCGGTGTAGTCGGCGTAGGTGACCCGGCGCGGCCCGTACGGGCCGTCCATCACCTGGTCGTCGCCGACGATCGAGGCCCGGATCCGCTCGATCAGCGCGTCGGAGGGATGGCCCATGTCTGCCTCAGCGTTCCCCGCGGGCGAGGGCGATCAGGCGGTCGAGGACCTGTTCGCCGTCGCGGCGCAGGCCGTCGTGCTGGTGCTCGTTGGTCACCCAGGTCCGCAGGCCGCGTACCGTCCGCGCGGTCTCGAGCGAGAGGTCGGCGTCCACGTACATGTCGTCGTGGTAGACGACCGCCGCGCACGGCACCTCGTTGCCGGCCAGCCGGTCGGGGTCGTACAGCGCCGGCCAGCCGTCGTAGGCGGCGAGCAGCTCGGCCGCATCCTGCAGCGGCCGCAGCGCCGCGAACTGCTCGAACATCCACGGGTAGATCATCTCGCCGGTGAACCAGAGCTGCCCGTCCGCGTCAGGGTCCAGCTCGGGGAAGTCGCCGCGGACCCGCTCGGCCGCCCAGCGCGAGGCCGCGGCCTGGCAGTAGCACGCCTCGTGCAGGACCGCGTAGAGCGGGTTGGTGGCCATGATCGCGGTGGCCTCGTCGACGCCGTAGAGGAACCGGTCGGAGAGCACCAGCCCGCCCGGTCCCCGCACGAAGGCCGACTCCAGCAGGTAGTGGAGCCGCTCGAAGCCGTCGGCCATGCCGAACGACATGCCGAGCATCTGCAGCCGCAGCGGCGTCAGCCGGTCCCCGGAGGGGAGCGTCACCGGCCCGGCGCGCAGCGCCGCGACCACCTCCGCGGCCACCTCGGCGTCGGCCGGGTAGCGCTGGTAGTAGCGGCGGTTGCGGTCGAGCACGCGCGGGTAGGTGCCGCGGTACACCTCCTCGGCGCCGGCGACCAGCGGCGCCAGCCCGCCGGCGATCAGCGCCTCCGCCAGCCCCTCTGGCGCGAACGACAGGTAGGTCAGCGCGCAGAAGCCGCCGTAGCTCTGCCCGAGCACGGTCCACCTGGCCCCCTCGCCGAGCAGCTCGCGCCGGATCCACTCGGCGTCAGAGACGATCGCGTCGGCGCGGAACCGGGTCAGGTAGTCCGCCTGCGCCTTGCCGTCCCCGACGGCGCCGAGGGTCTGCCGGCTGAGCGGCGTCGAGCGCCCGGTGCCGCGCTGGTCGAGCAGGAGCACGCGGTACTCCTTGAGCGCGCGCGGCAGCCAGAAGTCGCGCGCGGAGGTCGGCCGGCTGGCCTCGCCGCCCGGCCCGCCCTGGAAGAACACCAGCCAGGGCAGTTGGTCGGGCTCGCGGGCGGTCGCCACCACCTCGCGGGCGTACACGGTGATGCGCTCGCCGTCGGGCCGCTGGTGGTCGAGCGGCACGGCGAACTCGTGATCCGTGAGGACCAGTCCGGGCGGGCGGTGGGTGGCAAGTCGCACGCGGCGATGCTACGACTGCCCCGCAGGTAGGTCGACTCCCAGGCGCGGCGGGCGGCTGGCTCGCTGCACGCATGGCGGCTGGGAAGCGCAGGCGACCAGCTCACAGCACGGTCAGGCGTCCCGCCTGACGACCAGCCAGAAGGCGGCGAGCAGGGCGACGGCGGCGTAGGCGCCGAACACCGCGAAGCCGGTCCAGGGGGCGACCGGGACGGTGCCGGCGATGATGCCGGCCGGCTTGGTGAGCTGGACCGCCAGCCCGGCGGTCATGGGGCCGTAGTCGAGCGCCAGCTCCTGCAGGTGGCCCGGCAGGAACATGGCCACGACCAGCGGGCCGAACAGCAGCCCGAGGGTGGCGCTGATGGCGCCCGCGGGGCGCCGCAGCACGGTGCCGACGCCGAGGCCGAGCAGCGCCAGCACGGCCAGGTACAGCGCGCTGCCCACCACCGAGCGCAGCGCCGCCGGGTCGCCGAGCGGCGTGGCCACGAAGCCGTTGCCGGCCAGGATCGGCTGGCCGGCCAGGAACGACGCGACGCAGGAGGCGAGCCCGACGACCAGGGTCACGGCGGCGACCACCATCGCCTTGGCCGCGAGCACCGTGCGGCGCCGCGGGACGGCGGTGAACGAGGTGCGGATCATGCCGCTGGCGTACTCGCCGCTGATCGCGAGCACCGCGAGCGCGACCACCGCGAACTGGCTGACGTAGACGCCGGCCACGCTCGGCGCCACGCTGTCGTTGTCGCTCCGGGCGCCGGCGTCGGTGTCGAGCGCCGAGCAGACGAAGGCGCTCAGGCCCACGGTGAGCACGGCCACCGCCAGCAGCGCCCAGGTGGTGGAGCGGACCGTGCGCAGCTTGGTCCACTCCGCCAGCAGCACCCGTCCGGCCATCCCTCAGCCCTCCTCGCCGCGGCCGGTGCCGAACTCGACCGCGTCCCGGGTCAGCTCCATGAACGCCTCCTCCAGGGAGGCGCGGTAGGGCGCCAGCTCGTGCAGGCGCAGCCCGCGCTCGGCCGCCAGGTCGGCGATGCGCGCGGCCGGCAGGCCGTCGACCGTCAGCGCGTCGTGGCCGCTCGCCGTGACCGTCGCGCCCGCCCCGGCCAGCAGGGTCATCACGGCGGACCGCTGCGGGGTGCGGACCACCACCCGGTCGCCCGCGGCGGCGGCGAGCAGCTCGGCGACGCCGGTGTCGGCGACCAGCCGGCCGCGGCCGATCACCACCAGGTGGTCGGCGGTGTCCTCCAGCTCGCCCATGAGGTGGCTGGAGACGAACACCGCCCGCCCCTGCGCGGCCAGCTCCCTGGCGAACCCCCTGAACCAGCGGATGCCCTCGGGGTCGAGGCCGTTGACGGGCTCGTCGAGCATCAGGACCGGCGGGTGGCCGAGCAGGGCGGCGGCGATGCCGAGCCGCTGCCGCATGCCGAGCGAGAAGCCGCCGGCGCGGCGCCGCGCCACCGGGGCGAGCCCGACGACCTCGAGCACCTCCCGGACCCGCCGGCGTGGCAGGCCGCCGGCCTGGGCGAGCCACAGCAGGTGGTCCTCCGCGCGCCGTCCGGGGTGCAGCGCGGCCGCGTCGAGCAGCGCGCCCACCTCGCGCAGGGGGTGGCGCAGCCGCGCGTACGGCCTGCCGCCGACCAGCGCGCTGCCGCCGTCCGGGGCGTCGAGCCCGAGGATCAGGCGCATCGTGGTCGACTTGCCGGCCCCGTTGGGGCCGACGAACCCGGTCACCCGGCCGGGCGGGACGGTGAACGTCAGCTCGTCGACCGCGCCGGTGCGGCCGAACCGCTTGGAGAGGCCTCGCGCCTCGATGGTCGCTTCCATGGCCAGGGAGTCGGTCACGTATCGGTCACGCGCCTCTCAATGTGCGGCGACAGATTCCGGTCACGGCGCGGACCGCGGGTACGTGACCGGCTCCCTGAGACGGTATGGCGCAAGGGGCCCTCGGCGCGTCGCCCGGCCGAGCCATCTTCGTCCCGGCGCGGGCCGGTGACGGCCCGGCCCGCCATCCCCCTGGCGGGGGACCGCGGAGGTCCCGAGCGCGGGTGACGCGCCGGAGCGGGGCCGGCGCCACAATGGCACCGTGAGCCGGCGACCGGGCGCGGCGGCGCGGACAGGAGCAGGGATGGCACGAGGCGGGAGCCGGGAGGGCACCGGGCGCGCCTCGGCGGCGCTCGCCCGCGCGGCGTCGCTGGCGCGGCGTGTGGCGGCCAGCCCGGACTGGCCGCTCGCCTCGGCGCTCGCGCTCGGCCTCGCCGCCGTGGTCGAGACGCTGCTGCGCGCCGGCCTGCCGCCCACCTCGGACGGCGCCACCGCGCTGCTGCTGAACCTGCTGGCCACGGTGCCGCTGGCGCTGCGGCGCCGCTGGCTCCCCGCGGTCGCGGTGGTGGTGACCGCCGCCACCTTCGCCACCGTCTCCAGCACCCAGGTCTGGACCGTCGCCGGGCTCGCCGGCCAGGTCGCGGTGCTGTACCTGGTCGCGGCGCGCTACCCGCGGCGGGTCCTGCTGCTGGTCGCGGTGCCGTTCCTCCTGGTCGCGCTCGGCACCTCCGGGCAGGGCGCGGCCGTGTCCGGGGTGCTGCTGGTGGTGCTCGCCGGCGCCGCCCTGGCGCTGGGCGACGCGAGCCGGTTGCGCGGCCAGGCGCTCGCCGAGCGCGACCGGTCACGGCGGGCGATGGTCGACGCCCTGCGCGAGCAGGCGGTCGTCCAGGAGCGCGCCCGCATCGCCCGCGAGCTGCACGACGTGGTCGCCCACCACGTCTCCGTGATCGCGGTGCAGGCCGAGACCGCGCGGCGCGGCTGTTCGAGGCGGTGCGCCTGGTCGCGGCGGGCGAGGCGCTGCTGGCGCCCGCGGTCACCCGCCGCCTCATCGGCGAGTTCGCCCGCCTGCGCCCACGCCCGCCCGCCCGGCCGGAGCTGCTCGCCGCGCTGACCACCCGTGAGACCGAGGTGCTGCGCCTGCTCGCCGAGGCGTTCTCCAACGCCGAGATCGCCGAGCGCCTGGTGGTCAGCGAGGAGACCGTCAAGACCCACGTCAGCCGGGTGCTCGCCAAGCTCGGCCTGCGCGACCGCGCGCAGGCGATCGTGCTCGCCTACGAGTCCGGCCTGGTCGTCCCGCGCCAGCGGGACTGAGCGCGCCCCTCAGGGGGCCCGAGCCCCTGTTGGCCCTCGGGGAGTTTCTGGGGAGATCCCCGATGGTGCCGCGACGGCGTACGGGGGAGGCTGCCGTGGCGAAGCCGCCGACGAGAGGGGCCGCTTGATGCTGGCCGCGGTACTGAAGGGCTTGCTGGCGCGCCGTGGGCGGCTGGCGTTCACGGCGACCGCGGTGACCATCGGGGTGGCGCTGGTGGTCGGCACGCTGGTGCTCACCGACGCCGTCGCCGGCTCGGTGCGCCACCTCACCGCGGCCGCGCAGGCTGGCGTGGACGTGGTCGTCCACGACGCCGACGGCGCCGGCGCCGGCCCGCCGCGGGCGATCGGCCCCGAGCTGGTCGCGGCCGTCGGCGCGGTGCCCGGGGTGCGAGCCGCCTCCGGGGTGGTGGTCGGCGAGAAGGTGGCCATGGTCGGCCGGGACGGCCGGCCGATCCGCCACCGGCGGGCTTCCAACCTGGTGGCGAGCTGGCCGACCGAGGCGGCCCTGGCTGGCGGCTACACGCTCCGCCAGGGCCGGCCTCCGCAGCGGGACGGCGAGGCCGTGCTCGACCAGGCCACCGCCGCCGCCGACCGCTGGCGGCTGGGCGATCCCCTCGGGATCGTCGGCGCGGACGGCGCCGTGCACCGCTTCCGCCTCGTCGGGGTGACCGGGTTCGCGGGCGCCCCGAGCCCGGCGTCCGAGCTGGGCACGTTCGACCGCCCGACGGTGGCGCTGCTGCAGACCGCCGCGGCACAGCGCCTGCTCGGTCGCGGTGACACCGTCGACGAGGTCCGGGTGCGGGCGGCGCCCGGGGTGAGCCCGGACGCGCTGCGCGACCGGATCGCCCGGCTGCTGCCGGCCGGGCGCCTGGAGGCAGTGACCGCGGCGACGCTCGCCGCCCGGCAGGCGGACGAGGTCCAGGGCTACCTCGGCGGGCTCCGCGCCGCCCTGCTGGCGTTCGCTGCGGTTGCCCTGCTGGTCGGCTCGTTCATCATCTGGAACACCTTCTCGGTACTGGTCGCCGGCCGCACCCGCGAGCTGGCGATGCTGCGGCTGCTCGGCGCCACCCGCGCGCAGGTGCTCCGCTCGGTGCTGCTGGAGGCCGCCGTCGTCGGGCTGGTCGCGGCGGCCGTCGGCCTCGCCGTCGGGGTGGGCGCCGCGATCGGCCTCGAGGCGTTGTTGCGCGGCCTCGGCGACACGCTGCCGCCCGCCGGGCTGGTGCTCCTACCACGGACCGTGCTAGCCGGGCTGGCCGTCGGAGCGCTGGTCACCATGGCGGCCGCGCTCGTCCCGGCCCGCCGGGCCAGCCGCGTGGCGCCGCTCGACGCGATCCGCGATGCCTCCCCCTCGGCGCCGGCGCCGGCCCGGCGCACCCGGGTCGCCGCCGGGGCGGGCCTCGTCGCGGCCGGCGCGGCCGGGACCGTGGCCTCGCTGCTGTCGCCGGCCGGGACGACGGTTCTCAGCGGCCTCGGCGCGCTCGCGACCATGCTCGGCGTCATGGTGCTCGGGCCGGCGCTCGCCCCGGCGCTGTGCCGCCTGGTCGCCGCGCCGTTGCCGCGCCTGGCCGGGTACGCGGCTCGGCTCGCCCGCCACAACGTCCTCGGCGACCCGCGGCGGTCCGCGGCGACGATGGGCGCGCTGGCGGTCGGGCTGGTCCTGGCCGCCGGCACCGGGGTGCTCGGCAGCTCCGCGTCACGCTCGGTCAGCGTCGGCATCCAGGCGGGCAGCAACGCCGACCTCTACCTCGAAGGAAGCCTGCCCCTGGAGACCGTGGCCCGGCTCGCCGCGCTGCCCGAGGTGGACGCGGCGCTGCCCGTCAGCAGCGCCCACGTCCGCATCGGCGGGGCGCGGGTCGGCGTCGACGGCGTCGACCCGGCCGCGGCCGCCCGCATCCTCGACTTCGGCCTGCGCGCCGGCAGCCTCCAGGCGCTCGACCGGCCCGGCGGTGGCCTGCTGGTCTCGGCCCGGCTCGCCGGCGGGCACGGCTGGCGGATCGGCAGCCTGGTCCCGGTCGGGTTCTCCGAGGCCGGCGTCACCCGCCAGCTGCGGGTCGTGGGCGTCTTCGCCCGCGACCCGCTGTTCGGCAACGACCTCGTGCTGCCCATCGAGCTGCTGAACCGGTACTTCCCGCTGGGCCGTGGCCAGGCCGACCAGACGCTGCTCCGCGCCGCGCCCGGTGCGACGCCGGCCGGTCTGGTGGCGGCGGTCCGGCGCGCGCTCGCGAGCCACCCGGACGTGGTCGTCACCGACCCGGCCGCCTACCGGCGCGAGCGGGCCGGCGACCTGGGCGACCTCGGCGGGGCGCTGGGGCTGCTCAGCGCGCTGGTGCTGCTCGCCGCCGGGATCGCCACCCTCGGGATCGCCAACACCCTGGCCCTGGCGGTGGCCGAGCGGACCCGGGAGTTCGGGCTGCTGCGCGCGGTCGGCATGACCGCCAGGCAGCTCGGCGCCATGATCCGGTGGGAGTCGGTGATCGTCGCGGTCGCCGGCGCGCTGCTCGGCACCACCGTGGGGATCGGGCTCGGGTCCGCCGTCGCCCACGCCGTCACCGTCCAGCAGTCCGGTGTGGCCACCGTCACCCTGCCCGCCGGCCAGCTCCTGGTCGACCTCGTC
>DASUZB010000131.1:0-2851 GCA_036377075.1 Actinomycetes bacterium
TGGCTGAAGCGTTCGATTTCCCCGGCTCGGTCGCGCTGAGTGGCGACGGCACTTTGCTGGCCGGGGGACGTCGACCGGGCAGGTGCGGCTCTGGGACGCGAGTGCCGAGCGGCCAGTGGCGACCCTCGACGGCCACGCCGGCGGGATCTGGGGGCTGGCACTCTCCGTCGAGGGCCACCTGCTGGCCAGCGGCGGTGAGGACGGGACGGTGCGGCTGTGGGAGACCGACACCGGGCGCCCGCTGGCGACGCTCAAGGGTCACACCGGCGCGGTCTGGGGTGTGGCGCTCTCCGCCGATGGCGGGCTGCCGGCCAGCGGCGGTGGTGACGGGACGGTCCGCCTGTGGGAGACCGCCACCGGGCGGCCGCTCGCGACCCTGGAGGGCCACATCGGCGCAGTCTGGAGGGTGGCGCTCTCCGCCGACGGCCGCCTGCTCGCCAGCGCCAGGGTGGATGGGACAGTGCGGCTGTGGGAGGCCAGCACCGGCACCTGCCTGCACACCCTACGGGCCGAGCGCCGCTACGAGCGACTGGATATCACCGGCCTGTCGGGCATCACCGACGCGCAGCGCCAGGCCCTGCTCGCGCTCGGGGCCGTCGAGCGGACCGGCGAGTCGTCACCTACCGCTTTCAGGTAGCAGTCGGGGACGACCGAAGACCTGGCTCCTCCGCGATGCTGCTCGTCGTGACTGCGCGCCGTGCAAGTCGCGCAACCTGACCTTCATCTGGGCGTGGCGATTCGCACAGTTGTCGTTGTGCCAGCGACTTGTCCGGGTGTGCCTTGGGTAGCGAAGGCGACCGGCGTCACGATGATGTCAAGGCGGCCGCTCCCCCTGACGGGAGCGGCCCGACGTAGGAGAACGCCCGATGTGGCTGCACCTTTCCCAAGCACGAGGAGACCTGGCATGAGCGCGACCGATCAGCAGCACGGCGCCGGCACGCCCGCCGGCGCGAACGGCGCGGCCAGCCCGGCGTCCGCCACCAGACCCGTCGTCGAGCCGCCGGCAGCGTGGGACACCCAGCACACCGACTACTACCTGCTGGACGAGCTGCTCACCGACGAGCAGCGGGCGCTGCGCGCCAAGGTGCGCACGTTCATGGACCAGGAGGTCCTGCCGGTCATCAACGGCTACTGGGAGCGGGCCGAGTTCCCCCACCCGCTGGTCCCCAAGCTGGCCCAGCTCGGCATCGCCGGCTTCCAGATCCCGGGCTACGGTGCCCCCGGCATGAGCAGCGTCACGGCCGGCCTGGTCATCCTCGAGCTGGCCCGTGGCGACCTGAGCCTCGCCACCTTCATGGGCGTCCACTCGGCCCTGGCGATGATGACGGTCGCGCTGCTGGGTTCGGACGAGCAGCGCCAGCGCTTCCTGCCGCCGATGGCGACGCTCGAGAAGATCGGCGCCTTCGGGCTGACCGAGCCGTACCACGGCACCGACGTCGTCGTGCTGGAGAGCACCGCCCGAAAGGACGGCGACTCCTACATCCTGAACGGCCACAAGCGCTGGATCGGCAACGCCACCTTCGCCGACTACGTCATGATCTTCGCGCGCGGCGACGACGGCCACGTCGGCGGCTACGTCGTCGAGAAGGGCATGCCCGGCTTCGACGCCCAGTTCATCGCCGGCAAGACGGCCCTGCGGGTCGTCCAGAACGCCCAGATCTCGCTGGCCGACGTGCGGGTGCCGGCCGCGAACAAGCTGGAGAACGGCCACACCTTCCGCGACGTCGAGAAGGTGCTGCTCGCCTCGCGGTTCGCCGTGGCCTGGGAGGCGCTCGGCGCCGCCGTGGCCGGCTACGAGGCGGCCCTGGCGTACGCCCAGCAGCGCCACCAGTTCGGCTACCCGCTCTCCAGCTTCCAGCTGATCCAGGAGAAGCTGGCCGCGATGCTGGCCGACATCACCGCCATGACGTTCATGATGCTGCGCCTGAGCCAGCTGATGGACGAGCGCAAGGTCACCATGCCGATGATCTCGCTGGCCAAGATGCACTGCGCGCGGCGCGCCCGGGCGATCCTCGGCGAGGCCCGCGACATCCTCGGCGGCAACGGCATCGTGCTCGACTACCACGTCGCCCGGCACCTCGCCGACATCGAGGCGATCTACACCTACGAGGGCACCGACACCGTCCAGTCGCTGATCATCGGCCGCGACATCACCGGCCAGAACGCCTTCGTGCCGGCCCCGCCGCCGGCGAAGCACCAGTAAGCCGCGCGCAGCCAGGAAGGACCTGTCATGCAGACGTACACGGTTGAGGACTTGAAGGCGCGCGTCGGCCAGGTGCTGGGCGAGAGCGGGCCGCACCAGATCACGCAGGAGCAGGTGAACGAGTTCGCCGACGCGACGGGCGATCACCAGTGGCTGCACGTCGACGTCGAGAAGGCGAAGCAGGGCCCGTATCACGGCACGGTCGCGCACGGCTTCTTGACTGTCTCGCTGCTGCCAATGATGCTCGACGAGACCGCGAGCATCACCGGCGTGAAGGCGATGGTGAACTACGGCCTGAACAAGCTGCGGTTCCCGGCGCCGGTCCCGGTCGGCAGCACCATTCGCGGCACGCTGACGCTGAACGCGCTAGCGGAGGCCCACGGCGGCCTGGAGCTCGATCTCGGCTTCGACATCCGCGTCGAAGGTGCCGAGAAGCCATCGGCCGTCGGCGAATCGGTCTTCCTGCTCTTCACGTAGTGCAGAACCAGACCAGCTTGCCCCCTGGGACCGCCGCGATCCTCGCGGCAGCGGGCGCAGCCCGCTCCATCTGCCAAATCCGAGTGTTACAGGCACGCCCGGTCTCGACAGATGACCCCCCTTCGCGGGGTGCCGCGAGGATCGCGGCGATCCAAGAAGTAGTCCCCGCAC
>DASUZB010000132.1:0-13975 GCA_036377075.1 Actinomycetes bacterium
AGCGCCGGGCTCATCCGGCACCCCGCCCGCAGCCACCCGGCGGTCGGCGCGGCGACGCCGCGCTCGGCGCCACCAGCGCCGCGGGCGTCGGCCGCGGCCAGCAGCCGCAGCCAGCCCGCCTCGGCCTGGTCGAGCAGCCGGCGCACGCCAACGACCTGCTCGGCCAGCGACACGTCGCCGAGGTCGCCGAGGTCGTCGCCGGCCAGTTCCGCGACCGCGGCCGCCAGCGCTTCCAGCCCTGCGGGCAGCGTCGCCGACGCCTCGCCGGGGCCGGCTACTGGTTCAACTCGCGAATTGGTGTACGTTTCCATACCCGGAACCTACCTAGCCAGCCGGCCCCCGCCCAGCCCCCACGCGCAAGTTGTGGACAAGCAGCCCACAGGCCCAACATGGTCGCCCTCGTGCCGCGCCACGACGACGCTCGTGAGTTTGGGCACAATGGCGCCACCACAAGGCCAGGCGGAACCACTCGACCACGACACGCGAGGAGCACCTACGGACCTGTTCTCGGCGGGGGCTGATGAGGCGCTGCGGGCCGGCGCGCCGCTGGCGGCGCGGATGCGGCCGCGGACCCTCGACGAGTTCGTCGGCCAGGCGCAGGTGCTCGGCCGCGGCAGCGCGCTGCGCTCGCTGATCGAGGCCGACGAGCTGCGCTCGGTGATCCTGTGGGGGCCGGCGGGCAGCGGCAAGACCACCCTCGCCCAGATCGTCGCGCACGCCACCAGCTCCACCTTCGAGGAGCTCTCGGCGACCAGCGCCGGCGTCAAGGACGTGCGCGGCGTGCTGGCCGCCGCGCGTGAGCGGCTGGGCGCGCTCGGCCGCCGCACCATCCTGTTCATCGACGAGATCCACCGCTTCAACAAGGCGCAGCAGGACGCCCTCCTGCCCGGCGTCGAGGACCGCACCGTCGTGCTGGTCGGGGCGACCACCGAGAACCCGTTCTTCACCGTCAACGCGCCGCTGATGAGCCGCTCGCTGCTGTTCCGCCTGGAGCCGCTGTCCGCCGAGGACCTGCGCACGATCGTGCGGCGCGCCTTGAGCGACGAGCAGCGCGGGCTCGGCGGCCACGGCCTCGCCCTCGACGGCGACGCCCTCGACCACCTGGTCGAGCGCGCCGACGGCGACGCCCGCCACGCCCTCAACGCCCTCGAGGCCGCCGCGCTGGTGGTCGAGGCGCGCGGCGAGCAGCGCATCGCCCTCGCCGACGTCGAGGACGCCCTGCAGCGCCCGCGGGTCGTCTACGACCGCGCCGGCGACCAGCACTACGACGTCGCCAGCGCGTTCATCAAGTCGATCCGCGGCTCCGACCCGGACGCCGCCGTCCACTACCTGGCGCGCATGCTCGCGGCCGGCGAGGACCCACGCTTCATCGCCCGCCGCATGGTCATCTCGGCCAGCGAGGACGTCGGCCTCGCCGACCCGCAGGCCCTCGGCGTGGCGGTGGCCGCCTTCCAGGCGCTCGAGTTCGTCGGCCTGCCCGAGGCGCAGCTCAACCTCGCCGAGGCGGTCGTGTACCTGGCGCTCGCGCCCAAGTCCAACAGCACCACCCTGGCGATCACCGCGGCCAAGCGGGAGCTCGAGGAGGCTGGCACCGGCCGCGTCCCGAGCCACCTGCAGTCCGCCTCCCACCCGGGCGAGCGGCGCCTCGGCATCGGCGCCGGCTACGTCTACCCGCACGACCAGCCCGGCCACTGGGTCGACCAGCGCTACCTGCCCGAGGGGCTGCGCGGCGGCTACTACCAGCCGTCCGACCAGGGCCGCGAGCCCGAGTTGGCGGCTTCATGGCGAGAGCGAGATAAACTGCGCCGCGACGTGCCGCCCGCCGCCTCCGGGACGGACCGGGCGGCCGGACGCCAGCAACCCGAGCCGCCGCTCCCTCGGGAAGCCATGCCGCGACCGCCGCCCGACCGCGAGGAGCCGACACCGTGAGCGCTGTTGATTGGGCCTGGTTCGCCGTTGCCGTGCTGATCGGCGTCTTCGTCGTCGTGCTGTGCGTGGTGATGGCCAACCTCTTCAGGGTGCTGACCTCCACCAAGGACCTGATCGACGGCGTCACCAGCCAGACCGTTCCGCTGCTCGAGCAGGTCAACGGCACCGTCGGCCTGGTCAACCAGGAGCTCGCGCGGGTCGACGGCATCCTGGCGACCGCCGAGACGGTCACCGGCACGGTCGGCCACATGGTCGAGGTGGTCTCCGCGACCGTGTCCAGCCCGCTGGTGAAGGCGAGCGCCTTCGTCTACGGGCTGCGCAAGGCGGCGGGCAAGGCCGCCGAGGGCGAGGAGGAGCCGCCGAGGCGGCGCCGGCGGTGGCGGCGGTGAAGCGCGCGGTGCGGGAGGGGGCGCCCCGGTGAGGCGGGTGTTCTGGGGCATGCTCGGCGTCGGCTTCGGCGCCGTGCTGGGAGCCGGCACGGTACGCTGGGCGTCGAGGACGGCGGAGCGGCTCGCGCCGACTTCGCTGGGCAGGCGCTCGCTCCAAACCGCCGACGAGGTTGGCAGGCGGCTCGCCGCCGCCCTCGAGGAGGGGCGGGCGGCGATGGCCGCCCGCGAGGCGGAGCTGCGAGCTCTGTACGCCGAGCCGGGGGACGGGGCCACCTAGCGCCTTGGCCCGGCTCGGCGGCCAGCTCCCGGCGTCCCGCCCAAGCGTGCGAGGTTCCAGCTCATGAACTCCATCGAGATCCGACGGCGATTCACCGACTTCTTCGTCGAGCGGGGGCACCGCCTGGTGCCCTCCAGCTCGCTGATCCCCGCCGACGCCAGCCTGCTGCTCGCCAACGCGGGCATGAACCAGTTCAAGCCTTACTTCCTCGGCGAGGCGGTGCCCGAGTTCAAGCGCGCCACCAGCGTGCAGAAGTGCGCCCGCACCGGCGACATCGAGCAGGTCGGGCTCACCCGCCGGCACTGCACCTTCTTCGAGATGCTCGGCAACTTCTCCTTCGGCGACTACTTCAAGGCCGAGGCGATCGCCTTCGCCTGGGAGCTGGTCACCGAGGGCTTCGGGCTCGACCCCGAGCGCCTCTGGGCCACCGTCTACCTGGACGACGACGAGGCGCTCGGCCACTGGCAGGAGGTCGGCGTCCCGGCCGAGCGCATCCAGCGCCGCGGCAAGGAGGACAACTTCTGGTCGATGCACGTGGCCGGGCCCTGCGGTCCCTGCTCGGAGATCTACTACGACCTCGGCCCGTCCTACGGCCGCGAAGGGGGCCCGGTCGCCGACGAGGAGCGCTACCTGGAGATCTGGAACCTGGTCTTCATGCAGGACCTCTGCGACGACGACGAGGAGGTCGTCGCGGAGCTGCCCTCCAAGAACATCGACACCGGCGCCGGCCTCGAGCGGGTCGCCATGGTCCTGCAGGGCGTCGACAACATCTACGAGACCGACCTGCTCGCCCCGGTGCGCGAGGAGGTCGAGGCCGCCACCGGCCAGCCCTACGGCCGCGAGCGCCGCGCCGACGTGGCCATCCGGATCGTCGCCGAGCACGCCCGCACGGCCAGCTTCCTGATCGCCGACGGCGTGCTGCCCTCCAACGAGGGCCGCGGCTACGTGCTGCGCCGGCTGGTGCGCCGGGCGGTGCGGCACGCCAGGCGCCTGGGCGCCGACGAGGGCGTGCTGCCGCGGGTCTGCGAGCGGGTGGTCGCCACCCTCGGCGAGGCGTGGCCGGAGCTGGTCGCGCAGCGCTCCCTCGTCGCCCAGGTGACCGCGAGCGAGGAGGAGTCGTTCACCCGCACCCTGCGGCAGGGCTCGGCCCTGCTCGACGAGGCGATCGCCAGCGCCCGCGGGCAGGGCGCCACCACCCTCGACGGCGACAGCGCCTTCCGCCTGCACGACCGCTACGGCTTCCCCTACGAGCTGACCGTCGAGGTCGCCGAGGAGGCGGGCCTCGAGGTCGACGCCGACCGCTTCGGCGAGCTGATGGAGCAGCAGCGCCGCCGCGCCCAGGAGGCGCGCCGGGGCATGGCCGGCGCGCAGCGCCGCCTGGAGGCCTACCGCGACCTGGCGGCGCGCCACGGCCAGACGATGTTCGTCGGCTACGAGCGCACCGAGGCCGAGGCGCGCGCGCTCGCCCTCCTGCGCGACGGCGAGGAGCTGCCCGCCGCGGTCAAGGGCGACGAGCTGGAGCTGATCCTCGACCGCAGCCCGTTCTACGCCGAGGGCGGCGGCCAGGTGGGCGACAGCGGCACCGTCGAGACCACCGGCGGCGCCGTGCTCGAGGTGCTCGACACCAAGCCGGGGCTGGAAGGCTTCCACGTGCACAGCGCGCGCGTCACCAGCGGCGAGCTGCGCCCCGGCCAGGAGGTGCTGGCGCGGGTCGACGCCGCCCGCCGCGCGGCCGTGACCCGCAGCCACACCGCCACCCACGTGCTCCACTGGGCGCTGCGCCACGCCCTGGGGGACCACGCCAGGCAGCAGGGCTCGCTGGTCGACGCCGGCCGGCTGCGCTTCGACTTCGCCCACTTCGCCGCGATCGACCGCGAGGAACTGGCCCGGGTCGAGGAGGAGGTCAACCGCCACCTGCTCGACGACCCCGAGGTGCGCGTCTGGCACGCCAGCCAGGCGGAGGCCGAGGCGGCGGGCGCGATCGCGCTGTTCGGCGAGAAGTACGGCGCGGTGGTGCGCATCGTCGACGTCGGCGACTTCTCCCGCGAGCTCTGCGGCGGCACCCACGTGGGCCACGGCACCCAGGTCGGGCCGGTGCGCATCCTCGGCGAGTCCTCGATCGGCTCCAACCTGCGCCGGGTGGAGGCGCTCACCGGGCTGGACGCGCTGCGCTGGTTCGACCGCGAGCGGCGGCTGCTCGCCGAGATCACCGCGCTGCTGCGCACCACCAGGCCGGAGGACGCCCCCGAGGCGCTGCGCCGCCGCCTGGAGGCGCTCGCCGAGGCGCAGCACGAGCTGGAGCGGCTGCGCGACGCCCAGCTCGGCGCGCAGGCGGCCGAGCTGGCCGGCAGGGCGGGGGACGCCGGCGGCGCCTGGCTGGTGGTCGAGGAGGTGCCCGACACCGGCACCGACGAGCTGCGCCGCATCGCGGCGCTGGTGCGCGAGCGCCACCAGGGCCGGCCGGGGATGGTGGTGCTCGGATCCGCCACCGACGGCAAGGCGGGGCTGGTCGCCATGGTCACCGCCGACCTGGCCGAGCGCGGCCTGGCCGCCCGCGAGGTACTGCTGCCCGCGGCCAAGCTGGTCGGCGGCGGCGCCGGCGGCAAGGGCGACCTGGCGACGGCCGGCGGCCGCGACCCGTCGCGGCTGGCCGACGCGCTCGCGCTGGCGCAGGCGGAGGCGCGCAAGGCGCTGGGGGGTCCGGGGGGCTCGAGGAGCGAAGCGGTAGCTCCCCGGGAATCGGGTGGTTCAGGGGGGTCCGGCGGGGGAGCGCCGGATCCCGGATGACCGGGCGCGTCCTCGCCCTCGACGTCGGCAGCCGGCGCCTCGGGGTGGCCCTGTCGGATCCCACCGGGACGGTCGCCTCGCCGCTGGTGACGCTGGCGCGGCGCGGGCCGGTCGAGGACGCCTCGGCGATCGGGAAGCTCGCCGCCGAGCACCAGGCCACCACCCTGGTGGTCGGCCTGCCCCGCAGCCTTCGCGGCGGCGAGGGGCCGGCGGCGAAGGCGGTGCGGGCCTACCTCGAGGAGCTGCGCGGCCACCTCCCGGCGATCCGCATCGAGCTGGCCGACGAGCGGCTGTCCACCGTCGCCGCCGAGCGCGCCCTGGTCGCCGGCGGCGTCCGCCGCGCCGACCGGCGCGCCGTGGTGGACCAGGTCGCGGCGAGCCTGTTCCTGCAGGCCTGGCTCGACGCGGCCCGCGGGCGCGAGAAGGAGGGTGGGGCATGCTGACCCGGACCGAGCGGCGGGTGCACCGCCGTCGCCGCAAACGGGGCGTGGCCATCTTCACCGCCTTCACGCTGCTGACCGCCGCCGTCCTGTACGGGGCGTTCCAGCTCGCCGGCCGGTCCAGGGCGCCGGCGGTGCCGCCGGGCCAGCCGGTCACCGTCACGGTCCTCTCCGGGGAGGGCACCAGCGAGGTCGCCGACGCGCTCGAACGCCTCGGCGTGGTCGACAGCGCCGGCCGCTTCCGTCGGGTCGCCGAGCAGCGCGGCCTCGACGCCGCCCTGCGCCCCGGCACCTACCAGCTCACCACCGGCATGAGCCCGGAGCAGGTGCTCGACATCCTGGTCAAGGGGCCGAACAGCCGCTCCCTGACGATCCCGGAGGGGTTCTCCGAGCGGCAGATCGCCGACAAGCTCGCGGCCGTCGGCCACTTCGACCGCGCCGCGGTGCTCCGCGCCCTGCACGACCCCGGGCTGATCAGCCCGTACCGCCCGCGCGGCAAGCCGCTCGAGGGCCTGCTGTTCCCGCTCACCTACCGGATCGGCAAGGACGACACCCCCACGACCGTGGTGCAGGCGATGCTGGACCAGCTGCAGCTGGTGCTGTCCAAGTACGACCTGGCCGGGGCGCGGCCCGCCGGCCTGCGCCTGTCCCCCTACCAGCTGCTGATCGTGGCCAGCATGATCGAGGGCGAGGCCAAGGTGCCCTCCGACCGGCCCAAGATCGCCGCGGTGATCTACAACCGGCTCAAGGCCGACATCCCCCTGCAGGTCGACCCGACGGTGCAGTACGCCTGGGCGCTGCGCGGCCGGTCCAAGCCGCGCCTGAGCCTGGCCGACCTGCGCATCGGCTCGCCCTACAACACCTACAGGGTGCACGGCCTGCCGCCGACCCCGATCAACTCGCCCGGCGAGGAGTCGATCCGCGCCGCGCTGCAGCCGGCCAACGCCAACTGGCTCTACTACGTGGTGGTCTCCACCGACGGCCACCACGCCTTCACCGCCAACTACCAGCAGTTCCTCGACCTGAAGCGCAAGGCCAAGGCCCTCGGGGTGGCCTAGGTGCCGCTCGCGGCGGTGCTCGGCTGGCCGCTGGAGCACACCCTGTCGCCGACCCTGCACCAGGCCGCCTACCGGGCGGCGGGGCTGACAGGCTGGCGCTACGAGGCGCGCCCGACCAGGCCCGAGGAGCTCGCCTCGGCGCTCGGGGAGGTCCGCGCCGGCACGCTCGTCGGGGTCAACCTCACCACGCCCCACAAGCAGGCCGCCGTCGCCCTGCTCGACCAGCTCGAACCGCCCGCCGACGCGCTCGGCGCGGTCAACACCGTGCGCCTGGTCGAAGGGCGCCTCACCGGCGCCAACACCGACGTGAGCGGCGTGCTGTGGGCGCTGGGCAACCAGCTCGGGCTGCGCGGCCCGGACTGGGACGGGGAGGGGCGGGCGCTGCTGCTCGGCACCGGCGGCGCCGCCCTGGCGGTCGCCTACGCGTGGGCGCGGCTCGCCGAGGCGAGGCGCCGCCACGGGCTCGGCACCTGCGCCCTGGCCGTCGCCGGCCGTGACCGCGCCCGCGCCGCGCTGGTCGCCGCCCACGCCGGCCCGGGCGCGACCACGCTGCCGTGGGACCGGGCCGCCGCCGCGGTCGCCACGGCGCGGGTCCTCGTCCAGGCGACGGTGCTGACCGCCAGGGGCGAGGCGGTCCCGGGCGGCGACCGCCTCACCCCCGGGGTGCGCCTGCTCGACTGCAACTACGGCCCGTCCGCCCAGGGCCTGGTGGAGGCCGCCAGGGCGGCCGGCGCCGCGGCCGCGGTCGACGGCCTCGGCATGCTCTGCGCCCAAGCCGCCGGCGCGGTGGTCAAGCTCGCCGGCATCCGCCCGGACCTGCGCGCCATGGCCGACGCGGTCGGCCTCGCCTGGTAGCTCAAGCGGCTCGCGGGCGCTGCCGAACGTTTGAGGGACCGGCCGCGCGACCGTCAAGAGGGGGCAGCACCATGCCCGATCGGGGGGGTGGCCGGCGATGAGCTTCCAGGGCACCCTCGACCTGTTCAGCCTCGCCGACATCCTGCGCCTGCTCGCCGCGGGCGGGAAGGAGGGGCTGCTCGGTCTGCGCCGGGAGGGGGTCCGGGGCTCGAGTGGCGAAACGCAGCCTGCACCACCGCAGCGGGTCGCCGACACAGCCGCAGTCGCCCTGCCTGCGGGGCAGCCGGCGGTAGCCCCGGATGGATCAGAGCCCGCCTCCGGCGGGATCTGGCTCGGCGGCGGCGGCGTCGCCTGGGCGGCGACCCGGCCCGGCCCCGAGCCGTTCGCCCGCCGCCTGCAAGGGCTCGGCGCGGTCGACCCCGAGGCGCTGAGCGCGGCGCTGCACGAGGCCGGCGAGGGGGGCTCCCTCACCGCGACCCTGCTGCGGGCCGGCGCCGTGCCGGCCGACCGCCTGCAGCAGGTTGCCATGGAGCACGTCGCCGACGAGCTGTTCGACCTCGCCCGCTGGTCCAACGGCAGCTTCAGCTTCGCGCAGGGCGAGCGCCCGCCCGAGGCGCTCGATCCCGTGGCCGCGGTCGAGGACCTGCTCGCCGAGACCGAGCGCCGCCTGGCCGCCTGGCCGGAGATCGCCGGCAGGGTGCCGGGCCGCTCGGCGCTGCTGGCGATCCCGCCACGGCCCGCCGACGCCGACCCGGTGACCGTCGACCCCGCCGAGTGGCGCCTGCTCGCCGCCGTCGGCGGCCGCCGCAGCGTCGCCTCCCTGCTGGCGGAGACCGGCCAGGGCGAGTTCCAGACCTGCCAGGCCCTGGCGGCGATGGTCGAGCGCGGCCTGCTCGCCGTCGCCGGCGAGGCCGAGCCCGAGGCGGCCCCGCCCGCCACCCCTCCTGAGGTCGCCGCCGCCGAGGCGGCCGCCGCGCCAGGGGGCCCCGGCGGCGACGCGGCCGGTCCCGCGCCGGCGCCGGGGCCTGGCCCCGAGGCCGAGGCCGAGGTCCAGCCCGAGGTAGAGGACCAACCTGAAGCGGAGGCCCGGCCCGAGGCCGAGGCCGCCGAGCCGGCATCGGCAGGCCACGCCGAGGACGCGGCCCAGGCGATGCTGGAGCGGTTGATCAGCGGCGTGCGGGGGCTGTAGCGGTGGCCGCGCGCGCCGCCCGCCGGTCCCCGGCGGGCGCCCCCACCTGAGCGGCGGCCGCGACAGCCATGGCGAACCAGACCAGGCAGCTGGGGCAGCTGCTGCTCGAGGAGGGGAAGGTCTCCCCGGCGCAGCTCGAGGCGGCCCTCGCCGAGCAGCGGCGGGTGGGCCACTCGCTCGGCCGCGTCCTGGTCGAGCTCGACATCCTCACCGAGCAGGAGCTGGTCGCGACGCTCGCCAAGCAGATCGGCATGCCCTTCGTCGACCTCTCCGACCACACCATCGACCCGACCGCCGCGTCGCGGCTGCCGCAGGCGATGGCCAAGCGGCACTGCGCCCTGCCGATCGGCTACGACGGCGACCGCCTGGTGGTCGCCATGTCCGACCCGGGCAACGTCTTCGCGGTCGACGACCTCCGCGCCGTCACCGGCATGGAGCTGCGCCCCGTCGTGGCCACCAAGGCGGACGTGCTCGCCGCGATCGACCGGATGAACCGCTCGGAGGACGACGTCGGCGAGATCGTCGCCTCGGCCGCCGAGGAGGCGACCGTCGAGGACCTCGCGGCGGTCACCCGGATCGTCGAGGAAGCGCCCATCGTCAAGCTGGTGAACCTGCTGATCCAGCAGGCGGTGCAGGACCGCGCGTCCGACATCCACGTCGAGCCGCAGGAGCGCGAGCTGCGCATCCGCTACCGCATCGACGGCGTGCTGCACGAGGTGATGCGGCCGCCGCGGACCATCCAGTCGGGGGTGGTCTCGCGCCTGAAGATCATGGCCGACCTCGACATCGCCGAGCGCCGCGTGCCCCAGGACGGCCGCGTCGCCCTCAGCGTCGGGGGCAAGGGCATCGACCTGCGCGTCGCCACCCTGCCCACCGTCTACGGCGAGAAGGTGGTCATGCGCATCCTGGACAAGTCCGCGGTGCTGCTGACCCTGCCCGAGCTGGGCTTCTCGCCCGAGAACTTCGAGCGCTTCCAGGCGGCCTCGCGCCGGCCCTACGGCATGCTGCTGGTCACCGGCCCGACCGGCTCGGGCAAGTCGACCACCCTGTACGCCACCCTGAACAGCCTCAACGACGCCGGCCGGAACATCGTCACGATCGAAGATCCGGTCGAGTACCGCCTCGCCGGGATCAACCAGGTCCAGGTGAACACCAGGGCGGGGCTGACCTTCGCGGCCGCGCTGCGCTCGATCCTGCGCTGCGACCCCGACATCGTGCTGATCGGCGAGATCCGCGACGCCGAGACGGCCAGGATCGCGGTGGAGTCGGCCCTCACCGGACACCTGGTGCTGGCCACCCTGCACACCAACGACGCGCCGTCGGCGGTCACCCGCCTCACCGAGATGGGGCTCGAGCCCTTCCTGGTCGCCTCGGCGGTCGACTGCGTGCTGGCCCAGCGGCTCGCCCGGCGCCTGTGCGACAAGTGCCGCGAGCCCTACCGGCCCACCGAGGAGGCGCTCGCCGAGGTCGGCTGGCCCACCCCTGGGGCTGGCTCGCCGCAGCCAGGCAGCCCGGACGCCGAGCCGCCCAAGCTGTTCCGGTCGGTCGGCTGCGCCGCCTGCGGCAAGACCGGCTACCGCGGCCGCCTCGCCCTCCACGAGGTGATGACCGTGAGCGAGGAGATCGAGCGGCTCTGCGTCGAGCGCAGATCCTCCAACGAGATCGCCGCGGTCGCCGCCGCCCAGGGCATGACCAGCCTGCGCCGCGACGGGCTCGCCAAGGCCGCGCTCGGCGAGACCGCGGTCGAGGAGGTCATGCGCGTGGTCGTGTGAGGTTCAAGCCGGGTGAGGGCCGCGCCGAGACCATGCCCATGGAGCCCATTTCCGACGAGCGCCGGCTCACCGAGGCCGAGGCGGCCCAGGCCGGCGTGGAGTTCGCCGACCTATCCACCCTGCCGGCGGACCCGAGGGCCGCCCAGAACCTGCTCGCCACCGACGCCGCGCGCCTGCGCGCCCTACCCGTCGCCGTGCGCGACGGCGCCCTGCTGGTCGCGGTCGCCGGCCGCGAGGAACTGCCGCGGGTCGACGAGGTCGCTCGGCTGACCGGCCGCAGCGTGATCCCGGCGCTGGCCGTACCGAGCCTGCTCGACGGGGCGATCGACCGCTACCTGCGCACGACCGCCGGCGACCGCGTCCCGCCGCAGGGCAACGGCGCCGCCGACGGGGCCGCGCCGCCCCAGGGCGAGGCCCAGGCGATCCCGGCCGACGCGCTGCCACCGGCGCCGGGCGCCGGCCCGGCGCCCGGCGCCGTGCTGCTCGAGGCGCCGCCCGCCGCCAAGCAGAGCGGCCCCTTGCGGATGCGCGGCGACACCCCCGAGACGCGCGTGTCCGTCGCCGAGCTGCTGTCCAAGGTGCTCGAGATGGGCGCCTCCGACCTGCACCTCACCTCGGGCGCCCGTCCCGCGGTGCGGGTCCACGGCCGCCTCTCCCAGCTCGAGGACTACCCGGTGCTGGTGCCGAACGAGGTCCAGGCGATGGTCTACGCCATCCTCACCCAGCGGCAGCGCGAGCGCCTGGAGAGCGAGCTGGAGCTCGACACCGCCCACAACCTGCCCGGCCAGGCCCGCTTCCGCCTCAACGTCTACTTCCAGCGCGACAGCGTCGGCGCCGCCTTCCGGCTGATCCCCTACGACATCAAGCAGCTCGACCAGCTCGGCATCCCGCCGCAGGTGGGCAACTTCGCCCACCTGCCACGCGGCTTCGTGCTGGTCACCGGCCCGACCGGGTCGGGCAAGTCGACGACGCTCGCGGCCCTGGTCGACCAGGCGAACCGTGAGCGGAACGAGCACATCATGACGGTCGAGGACCCGATCGAGTTCCTCCACTCGCACAAGGGCTGCCTGGTCAACCAGCGGGAGGTGGGGGAGGACACCAAGTCCTTCGCCAACGCGCTCAAGCACGTCCTGCGCCAGGACCCCGACATCATCCTGGTGGGGGAGCTGCGCGACCTGGAGACCATCTCGATCGCCCTGACGGCGGCCGAGACGGGCCACCTGGTGTTCGCCACCCTCCACACCCAGGACGCGCCGCAGACGATCGACCGCATCATCGACGTCTTCCCCACCAACCAGCAGCAGCAGGTCCGCGTGCAGCTCGCCGGCAGCGTCCAGGGGGTCATGTGCCAGCAGCTGCTGCCGACCGCGGACGGCCAGGGCCGGGTGGTCGCCACCGAGGTGATGGTCGCCACGCCCGCCATCCGCAACCTCATCCGCGAGGGCAAGACCCACCAGATCTACTCGGCGATGCAGGCCGGCGCCAAGCACGGCATGCAGACCATGGACCAGTTCCTGGCCGAGCTGGTCCGCCGCCACCGCGTCACCTACGACCTCGCCCTGGAGCGCTGCCACCACGTCGAGGACTTCAACCGGCTCTGCGGCCGCTAGGCGCGAGGGAGGAACGCGGGGCATGGCCCAGACGATGTTCATCTACAAGGTCCGCGACAAGCAGGGACGCATGATCGGCGGCGCGCTCGAGGCCGACAGCCAGACGGCGGTCGCCGCGCGCCTGCGCCAGATGGGCTACGCGCCGATCTCCATCGAGGCGGCCAAGAGCGCCGGCCTGAAGATGGAGCTCAAGCTGCCCGGCGGCGGCCGCGTCAAGCCCAAGGACCTGGCGGTCTTCTCGCGGCAGTTCGCCACCATGATCAACTCCGGCCTGTCGCTGCTGCGCGCCCTCACGATCCTGGCCGACCAGACGGCCAACAAGCGCCTCGCCCAGACGGTCGGCGAGATCCGCAGCGAGGTGGAGAAGGGGACCGCCCTGTCGGCCGCGCTGGGGCAGCACCCGAAGGTCTTCAACCGCCTGTTCGTCGCCATGATCCGCTCCGGCGAGGTCGGCGGCTTCCTCGACCAGGTGCTGCTGCGCGTCGCCGAGGCGCTGGAACGGGACGTGGCCCTGCGCGCCAAGATCAAGTCGGCGATGACCTACCCGGTGGTCGTGTTCGCCATGGTCCTGCTGATCGTGAGCGCGATGCTGGTGTTCATCGTGCCGATGTTCAAGAGCCTCTACGCCAGCCTCGGCGGCGTCCTGCCGCTGCCGACCAGGGTGCTGATCGGCGTCTCCAACGTGGTCAAGCACGGCTTCCCGTTCGTGATCGTCGGCATCTTCCTGATCAGCTTCGGCTTCCGCCGCTGGATCGCCACCCCGTCGGGCCGCTACCGCATGGACGCCTTCAAGATCAAGGCCCCCATCTTCGGCACGCTGTTCCACAAGACCGCCCTGTCGCGCTTCTCGCGCACCCTCGCCACCCTGCTCCGCTCCGGGGTGCCGATCCTGCAGGCGCTGGAGATCGTCTCGGAGACGGTCAACAACGGGGTCATGTCCAAGGCGGTCCGCGACGTGCAGGATTCGGTGCGCGAGGGCGAGAGCCTGGCCGGGCCGCTGGGCAAGCACGCCGTGTTCCCCGCCATGGTCGTCCAGATGCTGGCGGTGGGCGAGGAGACCGGCGCGCTGGACACCATGCTCAGCAAGGTCGCCGACTTCTACGACCAGGAGGTCGAGGCGACCGTCGAGGCGCTCACCAGCCTGATCGAG
This sequence comes from Actinomycetes bacterium, assembly GCA_036377075.1. Classification (GTDB taxonomy): domain Bacteria; phylum Actinomycetota; class CALGFH01; order CALGFH01; family CALGFH01; genus DASUZB01. Next base: position 13,457 of record DASUZB010000132.1, read on the forward strand.
CCGATCCTGATCGCCGTCATGGGCGGCGCGGTCGGCTCCATGGTGATCGCTCTGTATATGCCGATGTTCAACATCATCAACCTGATCAAATAGCCGCGCCCCCTTCGCTCAAGTAGGGCCCGGCGACGGCCGATTGTCAGAACCAGCAGGCCCGAACCGACCTAACGCAGGGCGGATCCCTGCGAGCGGGCGACACGCCGACAGCACGGTCACCCTGGCCGCCGCCCGGTAACGCCCTTCAGGCGGCCTGTCGCCTACCCACCAAGGGGGGAGTACATGCTCGTCGCGATGCAGCGCCGCCTCCAAGGGCAGCGCGAGGACGGCTTCACGCTCATCGAGCTGATGGTGGTCGTGCTCATCATCGCGATCCTGATCGCGATCGCCATCCCCACGTTCCTCGGGGCGCGCGCCAGGGCCCAGGACCGGGCCGCACAGAGCAACCTGCGCAACTCGTTGACGGCGGAGAAGACCTACTACACCGACAACCAGGCGTACACCCAGGTCACCGCCGAGCTCACC
>DASUZB010000133.1:0-4666 GCA_036377075.1 Actinomycetes bacterium
GCCGCCGCCTTCCAGGCGCCGTGCTGCTGGCACGGCGCGGCGGCCAGGTCGGCCGGCCCGTACAGCTCGGCGGCCGCCTGCATGCCGGCGGCGCCGCCGGCGTCGCAGCGCGCCAGGCGGTCGACCCACGACTGCACCGCGGCCGGCGCGGCGGCGTCGGCGGGCAGCAGGGTGCGGGCCGACACGGGGTCGGCCGCGACGCGCCAGCGGCCGCCCTCGCGGTGGGCACGCCAGACCTCGACGGTGCGGCCGGGGGTCAGCCCGGCGAACGGGTCGACCGCCGCCGGGTGGGTGACGTTCGCGGTCACCTCGACGGCGCCGCCGCCGGCGCGGCGCGCACCGCCGACGGCGACGCCCGTGACCGGGGGCCGGTCCGCCTGGGCGGCGGTCCAGCCCGCCACCGTCCGGTAGTCCTTGCGGCTGGCCTGGTCGAGCAGCGCGAAGGAGGTGGCGAAGTCCTGCTTGGCGTTGGCCCGCAGGAAGCGCTGCACCGCCTCGGCGGCGCTGCCCGCGGCGACCGGCCTGGCCGGCGCGGCGGCGGGGGCCTGGGTGCCTTCCGGGTGGTAGGAGAGGTCGAGGTGCTGCACGGAGGCGGTCGGGCGCGGCGCCGCCGGCTGCCGGTTGGCCAGCGCGGCGACCCCGATGCCGAAGGCGAGCCCGGCGACCCCGATCCCGAGGGCGATCGCCTGGCGACGGCTGATTCGGGGGGTCCGGGGGCTCGAGGAGCGAAGCGGTAGCCCCCGGTGGAATTCCGTGCGTGGCAAGGTAAGCCTCCCTTGCGGGCGGACTGGAGCGGACTTCCAGGTGGTGCGGCGACCCTGGCCCCCCTGACCTGGTCGTGAGGCCGCCGCGCGTTGTGACACGCTGTCACCGAGGCGTTCGCGCGACCCGGGGGAGCGGTTCAGTTGGGTTCGGGCGACAATCGTCTACATCGCGACAAGCGGATCAACCGGCGATTGGGTGATTCGCGACTAGAATCTGCGCTATGAGCGTTGCGACCTCGCCGCGGCCCAAGCCGGAGGCGATCCCGGACGGTCCCGGCGTGTACCTGTTCAAGGACGCCGACGGCCGGGTCATCTACGTGGGCAAGGCCATCTCGCTGCGCAAGCGCACCGCCAGCTACTTCCAGCAGCGCCACAACCTGCACCCGCGCACCGCCGCCATGGTGGAGGCGTCCGCCACCCTCGAATGGGTGCTGGTCTCCGGCGAGGTCGAGGCGCTGCAGCTCGAGTACAACCTGATCAAGCGGCACCGTCCGCGGTACAACGTGCGCTACCGCGACGACAAGACCTACCCGTGGCTGGCCGTCACCGTCGGTGAGGAGATCCCCAGGCCGCGGGTGGAGCGCGGCGCCAAGCGCAAGGGCACCCGCTACTTCGGCCCCTACGCCCACGCCTACGCCATCCGTGAGACGCTCGACCTGCTGCTGCGCACCTTCCCGATGCGCACCTGCTCGGAGAACGTGTTCCGGCGGCACCGGCGCATCGGCCGGCCCTGCATCCTCTACGACATCAACAAGTGCTCCGGCCCCTGCGTCGGGCACATCTCGCCCGAGGGCCACCGCGCCATCGTCGAGGAGTTCATCAGCTTCATGGAGGGCCACACCAGGCCCACCCTGCGGCGCATCGAGGAGGAGATGCGCGCGGCCGCCGACGCGCTCAACTTCGAGGCGGCGGCGCGCCTGCGCGACCAGCTCGCCAGCGTGCGAACCGCGATGGAGCGCCAGCAGATGGTCTCCAGCTCGCCGGAGGACTTCGACGTCGCCGCCTTCGCCGAGGACGACCTGGAGGCGGCGGTGCAGGTCTTCTTCGTCCGCCGCGGCCGGGTGGTCGGCCGGCGCGGCTTCGTGGTCGACAAGGTCGAGGCGCTGGACACGCCGGCGCTGGCCGCCAGCTTCGTGCAGCAGCTCTACGCCGAGCAGGGCGACGAGGTCCCGCGGGCGGTCTACCTGCCGGTCGAGCCCGAGGGCGCCGAGGCGCTGCGGGCCTGGCTGGCCGGGCTGCGCGGCGGACCGGTCGACCTCCGCGTGCCGCGCCGCGGCGAGAAGCGCGCCCTGCTCGAGACCGTGGCCCAGAACGCCCGCGACGCCTTCGCCAGCCACAAGCTCAAGCGCGGCTCCGACTTCGACGCCCGCGCGCGCAGCCTCAAGGAGCTGCAGGACCACCTCGGCCTGCCGTCCGCGCCGCTGCGGATCGAGTGCTACGACATCTCCAACCTGCAGGGCAGCCAGGTGGTCGGCTCGATGGTGGTGTTCGAGGACGGGCTGCCGCGCAAGTCGGAGTACCGCCGCTTCGAGGTCCGCACCGTCGACGGGCAGGACGACGTCGCCTCCATGCGCGAGGTGCTCTCCCGCCGCCTCGCCCGCCTCGCCGCCGAGGAGGCCCAGCCCGCGGCCGCCACCGAGGAGGGCGAGCGGCCCAAGGGGAAGTTCGCCTACCCGCCCAACCTGATCGTGGTCGACGGCGGCCGGCCGCAGCTCGCCGCCGCGCTGGACGCGGTCGAGGCCGCCGGCCGCGAGGACCTTGCCGTCATCGCCCTCGCCAAACGAATGGAGGAGGTCTACCTGCCAGGCTCGCCCGACCCGGTGGTGATCCCGCGCACCAGCGAGGCCCTGTACCTGCTGCAGCGGGTGCGCGACGAGGCCCACCGCTTCGCCATCACCTACCACCGCGCGCTGCGGCGCAAGTCGATGACCCGCAGCGTGCTCGACGGCATCCCCGGGGTGGGGGAGACCAGGCGCAAGCAGCTGGTGCGCCACTTCGGCTCGGTCCGCCGTGCCGCCCAGGCCAGCCTCGATGAGCTCGAGGAGGTCCCCGGCCTCGGCCCGCAGCTCGCCCGCACCATCTGGAGCCACCTCCACGGCGCCGCCGCGCCCGGGCCGGCGGGGGGTTCGGGGTCGTGACCAAGAGCCTGCGGCGGGAGGAACGACCGGCCGCCGCGGCGGTCGAGTTCGTGATCGTCACCGGGCTCTCCGGCGCCGGCCGCTCCGAGGCCGCCAAGGTGCTCGAGGACCTCGGCTACTTCGTGATCGACAACCTGCCCCCCTCGCTGATCGGCCGCGTCGCCGAGCTGGCCGTGACCGGCCGCGAGCAGGGGCGCGTCGCGCTGGTGGTCGACGCCCGTGGCGGCGCCTTCGCCTCCGACGCCTCCGAGCTGGGCCACGCCCTCGACCTGCTGCGCGGCAAGCACATCCACCTGCGGGTGCTGTTCCTGGAGGCCTCCGACGAGGTGCTGGTGCGCCGCTTCGAGACGACCCGCCGGCGCCATCCGGTTGCGGGCGAGCGGGTGGTCGAGTCCATCGCCAGCGAGCGCAGCCTCCTGCGGGAGCTGCGCGCCGACGCCGACCTGGTTATCGACACCAGCGACCTGAACGTGCACGAGCTGCGCGACAAGGTGCTGGCCGCCTTCGCCGACGAGGGCGGCGGCATGCTGGTCACGGTCTCCTCGTTCGGCTTCAAGTACGGCCTGCCGCTCGACGCGGACATGGTGATCGACGTCCGCTTCCTGCCCAACCCGCACTGGGTCCCCGAGCTGCGCCCCCGCACCGGCCTGGAGCAACCGGTGCGCGACTTCGTGCTCGGCCTCGACGAGACCAAGCTGTTCATGGACCGCCTGCGCGACCTGCTCGAGGTTGCCCTGCCCGGCTACGTGCGCGAGGGCAAGCAGTACCTGACGATCGCGGTCGGCTGCACCGGCGGCCGCCACCGCAGCGTGGTGCTCGCCGAGGAGCTGGCCGCCTGGCTGGAGGGCCTCGACTACCGCGTCCACGTCAGCCACCGGGACGTCGAGCGCCCGTGAGGGCAGCGGCGGTGCGGAGGGCCGGATGAGCAACGTGGTCGCCATCGGCGGTGGCCACGGGCTGGCGGTCACCCTCGCCGCGCTGCGCCTGGTCGGGGTCGAGCCGACCGCGCTGGTGACCGTCGCCGACGACGGCGGCTCGTCCGGGCGGCTGCGCCGCGACCTCGGCCTGCTGCCCCCGGGTGACCTGCGCATGGCCCTGCTCGCCCTCGCCGACCCGGCCGCCGAGGTCCGCGAGCTGTTCGCCTACCGCTTCCGCGCCGGCGACCTGGCCGGGCACAGCCTCGGCAACCTGGTGCTCGCCGCCCTCAGCGACCTGGAGGGCGGCTTCCTGGAGGCGCTCGCCACCGCCTCGCGCTGGCTCGGCGTGCGCGGCCGGGTGCTGCCGTCCACGCTGGTGCCGGTGCGGCTGCACGGCCGGGTCGACGGCCGCACGGTCTGGTCCCAGGTCGCCATCACCAAGACGAGGGGCCGCGTCGAGGAGGTCTGGCTGGAGCCGGCGGCCCCGGAGGCGCTCGACCAGGCGGTCGCCGCGGTCCGCGCCGCCGACCTGGTGCTGCTCGGGCCCGGCTCGACCTACACCTCGGTGGTGCCCAACCTGCTCGTGCCCGCGCTGGGCCGCGCCCTGGCGGAGGTGTCCGACCGGGTGGTCTACGTCTGCAACCTGGAGCCCCAGCCGAACGAGACGATCGGCTTCCCGCCAGAGGCCCACCTGGCGGCGCTGCTCCACCACTGCCCCGGCCTGCGCGTGCCGCGGGTGATCTGCCAGCGGCCCGACGACCCCGCCCACGCGGCCGCGCAGGAGCGCGCCCTCGCCGCCGCCGGCGCCCAGGTGATCCACGCCGACGTCGCCGCGGGGGCTGACTCG
>DASUZB010000134.1:0-4438 GCA_036377075.1 Actinomycetes bacterium
CCATCCGCTCGATCTGAGCACGCAGCCGCTGGCACCACCGCCAGGACCCGGGTGCCGGGCGGGTCCGCCGGTGACCACAGCTTCTGGGTGGCGCGTCGACGACTTGGGAGCGGGACGCGGCCACGAACGGTCGTCGCGGAAGTCGCAGGGTAGGGCCCAGACCTTACGTGGCCGTACTTCTGTTGCGGTGTACGTAGGGGTGTCTCAGGTGGTGGCCTTGGCCCGTCGGCGGCAGGTGAGTAGGGCGCAACCGAGGTCGGTGAAGGCTTGGACGTGTTCGGCCTTGCGTTCGCACCCGGCGGGTTCGACTCGTGGCGTCACCGACCATCCGAACGGTCTCTGGATTGTCCAGCGAGCACGAGAGTTCTCGATGGACCGAGAACGAGGAAGCGTAGGAGTCACCAGCGCAGCTCGGTTCCTCGTTCGCGACCGCGACAGCAAGTTCACCCGTATTGCCAATATCGCCCCACGTGGCCGAGGCCGCGTTCCAGGCCGCCATCGACGACTCTGCCTTCCTCGAGGCCACCGCGGACGTCGCGGGCCGCTCGCACCCTCCCTGTACGAGGTCGTGCGGCGCTGATCGGCGGCGCGAGGTGCCCATCCCTTGCCGCGTCCCTGGATAGGGAGAAACGGCATCCTTCTGGCGTGCTCATCGCTGTCTTGCGGTTCCGCGGGCGGCCGCGTCGGGCGCGGGGACGCGCATGTCCCTCATGGGCGCGGTGTAGGTGGCGAGCACGCGGTCGGCGAGCAGGCCCAGGCAGGACAGGTTCGGGAACCCGGGTCCCTGGGCGACACCGGCCAGGACCGGCAGGTGGAGCCTGGGGTCGAGCCCGGTGATGGCGAGGTCGTGGCCGATGGCGCGCTCCAGCAAGGTGCGTGATGGCAGGCGGCCGGCGGGCCCACCGCCGACGGCGTCGACGAGCGCCGCCCGGGCACGCTCGCCCAGCAGGTGCCCAAACCACAGCGGGTCGAAGCCCACCGCGACGACCACCCAGTCGAAGGCGACGCGCTCGCGTTCCTGCTCGTAGTCGACCTCCACGACGACCTTGCCCTCGACCGGTTCCAAACCGACGACGCGGCCGGCGACCGTGCGCACCGCCTCGGCCCGGTTGAGCACGTCCTCGACCTGGACGGAGAACACGCCGCGGTCGGTGCGCTTGAGAAACTCGCGGCGGTGCCGCTCGGCGAGCCGCTGCCAGCCCACGGCAGGGTCGGAGTAGAAGCGGTTCTCGGTGAAGCCCTCCCCGCGCGTGTACAGCACGCCATGGTCGGAGACCAGCTCGATGGTCGAGCCCTCGGGAAGCAGGCCCAGCAGCACGGTGGCGACCGAGCCGGCGGTCTCGCCGTTGCCGACCACGCACACCTCGACCGGGCCGCCGCGCCCGAGCGCGTCCTGGCTGGTCCAGAAGCTGCGGCCGTCGAGGATGCGCGGGTGGTCGTCGGGCTGGCCGGGCAGCCGCATGGGCGGCCCGGGGCCGGTGAGCACCAGGCCGTCGCAGTCGACGTCGAGCCGCTCACCCGTGGGCGTGCGGGCGGCAAGGCGCCAGCGGCCGCCGGCGAGGTCGATGCCGTCGACCTCGGCCAGGAGCGGCTCGACGGGGACCTGCGAGGCGACCCAGCGCAGGTACTGGCTCCACTGGCGGTGGGTGGGGCGGGGCCGGCCGCGGTCGACCCAGTCCGCGAAGCCGTCCTGGTGCACCAGGTAGCGCTGCCAGGACCAGCGGCCTATCTGGTGGCTGACCAGCTCGGAGTCTGCGCCCCAGGTGTGGGCGTAGGGGAAGCCGACGTCCTTTTCGGGTGGGGTGCTGAGCCGCTGGTGGCCGTCGGTGTAGCCTGCGGCGCCCGACCAGTTGGCGGCGACGCCCTCACGGTCGATCACCAGCAGGTCGGGCACGTCCCGGCCGGTCCGCGCCAGCGCCGCGCGCTTGGCCGCGATCGCGATCCCCTTGGGGCCGGCGCCCAGGACGGCAAGCGTCGCCCGGCCCGCGGTGGGCATGCACGAATGCCCGGTGGAGGGCACTACCGGCTCACCCCACGCGCTTTCGGGCGGTCTCGACCGCGGCTGAGAGGGCGGCGATGTCGTAGGCGCCGGCCGTTTTGGTCTCTTGGCGTTCTGCCATGGCTGAGCTCTCGCGCCGATGGCCTCTCCAGCGGGTTCCCATGGTCCGTCCACCTGTGCCTTCAGCGGCGGCCGGGTTGCAGGCGCCGGCTCTCGGCCAGGGTCCCGGCGTCCACCCCGGTGAACCCGATCTGGTTGATCAGCTCGATGACCGTCCGCTTGGCATCGGCGTCGTCGCCGGCGACCGGGATCACCAGACGCTCCCCGGCGGCAGCTCCGGGTGGCTGCCGTCCAGCAGCCGCTGGAAGAACACCCCGCGGCCGCGAACCGCACGGCCAGCGCACGTCCGATGTTGCCCGCGCCGATGATGCCGATTCTCATGCGATCCTCCGAGTCGCCGCGTTGCACCACGGTACACAGGTGGCAGGCTGGGGCGTCGTAGGCGGTTGGCCAGCGGCAAGGGAGCACGAGCGATGCCCGAGACCGTGGACGTGATCGCGCTGGGCATGGGACCGACCGGAGAGGTGGCCCTGGCGATCCGCGTGGAGGTCCCCATCGAGGTCCTGCTGGACGGGGTGGCGCAGTTTCCTACCTGTTCGGAGGGGTTCCTGACCGCCCTGGACCAGGTCAGATGAGCCGCAGCAGCCTCCGTTCGGCGCCGCCCGCCGTTCGGGTCGAGGGCGTGGTCAAGCGCTTCGGAACGACGGTCGCGCTTGCTGGCGTCGACCTCGAGGTGCAAGAGGGAACGGTGTTCGGGCTGCTCGGCCCGAACGGGGCGGGCAAGACCACCCTCCTTCGGATCCTGGCGACCTTGCTGGTGCCAGACAGCGGGCGCGCTGAGTTCCTCGGGCATGACGTCGTCCGCGAGCCCGTCGCGGTCCGCCAACTGCTCGCCCTGACCGGGCAGTTCGCGGCGGTGGATGAGGTGCTCACCGGCCGCGAGAATCTCGAGATGTTCGGCCGCCTGTTCAACCTCTCGCGACAGCAGGCGCGCGGCCGGGCGGAGGAGCTGCTCGAGCGCTTCGACCTGGCGGCCGCGGCCGACCGCCCGGCCAAGACCTACTCGGGAGGGATGCGCCGCCGGCTCGACCTTGCCTCCAGCCTGCTGACGCGGCCGCGGATCCTGTTCCTTGACGAGCCCACCACCGGCCTGGACCCGCGCAGCCGCAACCAGATCTGGGCGATCGTGCGCGACCTTCGGCGCGAGGGGACAACGCTGCTGTTGACTACCCAGTACCTTGAGGAGGCCGACCAGCTGGCCGACCAGATCGCGGTCATCGATCGCGGGCGGGTCATCGCCCTGGGCACAGGCAACCAGCTCAAGGACCGCGTCGGGGGGCAGCTTCTCGAAGTCGAGCTGGCCAACGTGGCCCAGCGTGACCGGGCGCAGGCGGTCCTGGCCCGCGTGGGGTGCGGCGAGCCCCAGCCGGACGAGCGGCCGGACCGGCTTACGCTGCCGGCCCCGCGTGAGGGCCTGGTGCTGGTCGAGGAGGCGGCCGCGCAGCTGCGCCGCGCCGGTATCGGCGTCAGCGACATCGGCTTGCGCCGGCCAACCCTCGACGACGTCTTCCTGCAGCTCACCGGGGCGGCGCCGAGCGAGGACGGCCAGCCACGGTCGTTGGACCCGGCCGCCAGGGCCGCCGGGCCCGCCAGGCCGGCCGCGCGGTTGCGTCCCCCTCCGCTCCGGGAGCTTGGCTCGGCCGTTGCCGACGCCGTCGTGGTCACCGTGCGCAACCTGCGCCACTTCCTCCGCCAGCCGGAGCTGCTGATCTTCTCGACAATTCAGCCGGTGATGTTCGTGCTGCTGTTCGTCTACGTGTTCGGCGGCGCGGTCAGCCGGTCGCTCCCGCCGGGCGTCACCTACGTTGACTACCTGCTGCCGGGGATCCTCGTGCAGTCGGTGACCTTTCGCGCCTCGCAGACGGCGGTCGGCCTGTCGGAGGACCTGCAGCGCGGGGTGATCGAGCGACACCACGAAGGCGTTGGCGTCTTCGAGACTCAGCAGGATCCGTTCTGAGCCCGGGCGGCCGGTCAGCAGGTCGGCCAGCTCGCCGTTGACCCGGTCGAGCAGGCAGGTGCGCAACAGCAGATCCTGGATGTCGCTGGGCTGGCGGTCCAGCAGCTCGGCGAGCAGGTACTCGGCGACCGTGCGGTCGCTGCCGGAGAACTCCGCCACGAACCGCTCGGGGTCGGGGTGGCCGGCCAGCGAGAGCGCCGCGAGCCGCAGGCCCGCGGCCCACCCCTCGGTCCGCCGGTGCAGCAGCGCCACCCCAGCATCGGACAGCGCGATCCCCGAGGCCTCCAGCAGCTCGCGGGTTTCGCGCTCGGAAAAGCGCAGGTCGGCCGCGCGGAGCTCGGCCAGCTCGCCGGCCTGGCGCA
>DASUZB010000135.1:0-33135 GCA_036377075.1 Actinomycetes bacterium
GAACTGTGATCGGCGCCAGTGTCCCAGGGAGGGGAGCCCATGCCCGAGACCACCGACCCGACGTTCTACCGCACCCCGGCCGACGCCATCGCCGCGCCACCCGAGCGGCTCGCCTACGTCGCCGCCTACGACCCCACCGGCCGGCAGAAGGACGCCATGACGGTGCTCGACACCGACCCGGCCTCGTCCGACTACGGCAAGGTCGTCGGCTGGTCGGAGCTGCCGACCGCCGGCAACGAGCTGCACCACTTCGGCTGGAACGCCTGCTCCTCGGCGCTGTGCCACCAGGGCCACGGCGACGGCGGCCAGCCCCTGGAGCGCCGCTACCTGCTCGTCCCCGGGCTGCGCTCCTCGCGCACCTACGTGCTGGACACCAAGCCCGACCCGCGCAACCCCAAGGTCGTCCACGAGGTCACCGCCGAGGAACTGGCCAGCAAGGCCGGCTACTCCCGGCCCCACACCATCCACTGCGGCCCCGGCGGCATCTTCCTGTTCAACCTCGGCGGCGCCAACGGCGACGACGGCCCCGGCGGGATCGCGCTGCTGGACCACGACACCTTCGACGTCATCGGCCCCTGGGAGCGGGACCGCGGCGACGTGGTCTTCGGCTACGACGGCTGGTGGCACCTCAACCACGACACGGTCATGACCTCGGAATGGGCCACGCCGTCGATGTTCGAGAACGGCCTGGACCCCGAGGACCTGCTCGGGCGCAGGTTCGGGCACCACCTCAACTTCTGGTCGATGTCCGAGCGCACCCTCACCCAGCGCGTCGACCTCGGCGACGCCAACCAGATGGTGCTCGAGGTGCGCCCCGCGCACGACCCCGCCAAGACCTGGGGCTTCGTCGGCGCGGTCATCAGCGTGGAGGACCTCTCCGCGTCGGTGTTCCTGTGGCACCGCGACGGCGACCGCTGGGCGGTGCGCAAGGTCGTCACCATCCCCGCCGAGCCGGCCGACCCCGACCTGCTGCCGCCGGCGCTCAAGCCCTTCGGCGCCGTCCCTCCCCTCATCACCGACATCGACCTGTCGGTCGACGACCGCTGGCTGTACGTGTCCTGCTGGGGCACCGGCGAGCTCAAGCAGTACGACGTCAGCGACCCGGCCAACCCCCGCGAGACCGGCTCGGTCCGCCTCGGCGGGATCGTGCGGCGCCAGCCCCACCCGGCCGCGCCCGACCAGCCGCTCGGCGGCGGGCCGCAGATGGTGGAGGTCAGCCGCGACGGCAAGCGCGTCTACGTCACCAACTCGCTGTACGCCGCCTGGGACGAGATCTTCTACCCCGACGGGGTCGGCGCCTGGGTCGCCAAGCTCGACGCGGACCTGGACGGCGGCGGGATCAGCACCGACACGCGCTTCTTCCCGCACGGGGAGGACTTCCGCGGGCTGCGGGTGCACCAGACCCGGCTGCAGGCCGGCGACGCCTCCAGCGACTCCTACTGCTTCACGAGCTGACCATGACCCCGCCAGTTGCCCACCACCTGGGGGAGGAGTCGCTCGCCCCGCTGCTGCTGCTCGGCGGCGGCTGGCTCTCGGTGGTGCTGACCGTCGGCCGGGACCGGCTGGCGGCCGGCCGCGACCGGCTGCTGCGCAGGCCGCGACGCGGGCCAGCAACCCGGACCGGGGAGGAGACGCCGACCCGGACGGGATGAAGCCCCTCCACAGCACCTCCCCCACGGACGATCGGCCCGCGGGGGAGGTGCAACCCCGCTAGCGGGCGGGCACCATCCGCTCGAACACGATCACGGTGTTGCCCTCCTGCTCGAAGATCGTGTGCAGGCGCCAGCCCTTCTTGCCCATGCTGTTGAGGTGGCCGGTCAGCCAGCTCATGTTGAGCGAGTCCCGGTTGACCTCCGCGGAGTATTCAGGGACGTACTGCTCCATGCTTCCTCCCCGTGGCGTGCCGGCACGAACGGCGCCTCAGCCTATCCGAAGGCCGGCCGCCGTCAGCCGGCCGTGTCCGGGGCGGCCAGGGTGAAGCCGGGCCTGGCGGACGCGAGCCGCTCCGGGGCGACGACGATACGGTCGCGCCCGTCGGCCTTGGCCTGGTAGAGGGCCTCGTCGGAGCGGGTGATCAGCTCCTCGGAGGTCTCGGTCCCGTCCCAGGTCGCCACGCCGGCCGAGAAGGTCTGCCCCGCCGGCCGCGCCTCCCGCAGCCGTTCCAGCAGGCTGGTGGCCAGGTCGCTGCTCGCCCCCGGCAGCATGACGATGAACTCCTCGCCGCCGTAGCGGGCGAGCTGGTCGACCGCGCGGAGCCGCTGACGCCAGGCGGCGGCCACGCTCTTGAGCAGGCGGTCGCCGGCCTGGTGCCCGTACTCGTCGTTGAAGCGCTTGAAGTGGTCGAGGTCCAGCATGGCGATGGAGAGGGCGACCCGGTCCCGGCGGGCGCGCTCGATCGCCGCGGGCAGCTCGACCGACCACGCGCGGCGGTTGGGCAGCCCGGTGAGCTCGTCGACGCGGATGAGCTGGGCGAGCTGCCTGGCCTGGCGCTCGATCTGCCGGGCGAGCTGCGCCATGCGCGTCACCACCAGCAGGAACAGGGCGACCGAGCCGATCACGATCGCGACCCCGTCGGTGACCTGCCGGTGCCACACCTGGTAGGCGAGGATCGCCGGCGCCAGCAGCGAGGCGAGGGTCAGCAGCATGAGCAGCGCAGGCTCACCGCCCGCTGGGCGGCCCGCTCCCCCACCTCCCTCACCGAGCGGTGCAGCCCCGCGGCGCCGACCAGCAGGTAGGCGCCGAGGAAGTTCATCTGCAGCAGCTTCAGGGCGACCGGCCCGGGCTCGACGCCGACGTAGTTGAGGACCGCCCAGGTCGCGTCGCCGACCAGGTACAGCACCAGCGCGCCCGCGAGCAGCCGGAACGCCAGGCTGCGGCTGCCGCCCCCGACCAGGAGCCGCGCCACCATGGCGAGCACCAGCAGGTCGCCGATCGGGTAGGCGATGCTGACCACGCGGCCGACCAGCGAGAGCGAGCTGTCGGCGGCGATCGGGCGGATCACGAACACCCAGGACATCAGCCCGAGCCCGGTGGTGATGGTGGTCGCGTCGACCAGGCTGCTCCAGTCGCGGCCTTCGCTGCGCCGGCGGATCAGCAGCAGCAGCCCGATCGCCAGCCCGGGGTACAGGCCGAGGTAGAACACGTCGGCGAGCGACGGCCAGGTCTCCTGGTGCAGCACCCGGCCGACGACCGCCTCGGCGAGGGTGCCGAGCACGTTGAGCAACTGCCCGGCGGCGAACCAGAGCCAGGCCGCCCTGGCGGCCGGCCGGTAGCGCACCACGCCGGCCACGATCGCGCCGGTGGCGCCCAGCCCGACGAGCTCGGCGTAGATGGTCTGGGTCCAGGTGTCCGCGGGCGTGAGGAAGTAGCCGGCGACGGCGGCCAGGGCCGCCGCGAGGTACAGGTGCCAGGCTCGGATGTGCATGGCGGCTCTATCGGCAGCACCCCGCGCGCGCTGAGGAGATGCCGCCGAACGCCGGCCGCCGCCCGGCCGTCAGCCTTCCACGCCGCTCCCGACCAGGCCGGCGGCGCGCTTGGACAGGCGCGGCGTCACCCCGACCGCGCGCCACGCCGCCCGCGTCGCCGTGGCCTCCTCACCGTCCCGGCCGTGGTCGCGGCCGGCGAGCGCGACCGTGAGGCCGGCGAACGCCGCGAAGCTCGCCGTCGGGGAGAGCGCCGGGCTGGTCAGGGCGTCGTACCAGATGCGGCCCGCCCGCTCCCAGGCGGGCCCGCCGAGCGCCGTGGCCAGCAGGTAGAACGCGTGGTTGGGGATGCCGCAGTTGATGTGGATGCCGCCGTTGTCGGTCTCCGTCTCCACGTACGCGCGCATGTGGTCGGGCTGGGTATCCTTGCCCAACCGGGGGTCGTCGTACGCCGTACCAGGAGCCGCCAGCGAGCGCAGCCCGGTGGCCTTCACGTCAGGGCTGAACACGGACGCGCCGATCACCCAGTCGGCGGCCGCGGCCTGGTCCTGGTGGAGGCTCCACTGCTTGACCAGGATGCCGAGGACGTCGCAGACCGACTCGTTGAGCGCGCCGGTCTGGCCCTGGTACGACAGCCCGGCCTGGCGCGTGAGCGTGTGGCTCAGCTCGTGGGCGGTCATCTCGACGTCGGCCGAGAAGCGCTGGAACAGCTCGCCGTCGCCGTCCCCGACCACCAGGTGCTGCCCGTTCCAGAAGGTGTTGTTGAACTTCGTGCCGAAGTGGACCACGGCCTCGAGCGGCCCGCCGGCGCCGTCGAGCGAGTCGCGGCCGAACACCTCACGGTAGAAGGCGTGGGTCGTGGCCATCGCCTCGTAGATCTCGTTGACGGTCGGGTCGGCGCTCGGCGGCCCGCCGTCGTGGCGCACCAGCGCCAGCCCCTCCACCGTGAGCTCCATGGTGTTGCGGGCGTCGTACACCCGCAGCACGGCGCCGCCGGTGGCCGGCGCCGCCGCGGCGGCCTCGAGCTCCGGTGGCGGCGTGTTGCCGGTGGCGCGCTGGATGTCGACGAGCTGGGTCAGCAGCGACGGCGGCGCCTGCGACAACGCCGCCGGCGTCCGCGCCGGGCCCGCGGCGACCGCCAGCCGCTCCAGCTCGGCCTGGACCTGGGCCCGCGGGATCTGCGCCTGCCCGCCGGCGACCCGCAGCGCCTCGCGCAGCTGGCCGACGCTCGCGTCGAGCAGCAGGCCGCGCTCCTGGAGGTCGAGGGAGGCGTCGGCGGCGATGTAGGCGACCGCTTCGAGGGCGGCGTAGCCACGGTAGATGGCGTCGAAGACCTCCGCGCCGCGCATCCGCGCCAGCGCCTCGCCGTGCGCGTCCCAGGTCTGGTGGATCAGGGCGGCGGACGGCCACGACCGGGTGGCGCAGTAGTACGCGACCGCCGCGGCGTTGCGCGTCAGCTCCGCGTACACCAGGCGGGCGGCCGTCCGGCCGGTGCCGCGGGTGCGCAGCACGCTGCCGACGCCGGCCGCGGCGGCGCCGCCCAGGGCGCCGATGAGCGCCACCACCAAGGTCCCGATGTCCAACCGGCAGACCCCCCGAGTCGGTCAGGAAGTGAGTATGGCGGGAGCGTCTCCCGTCCACCAGCGCCGGAGCGCGGCCGGGACGCGAACGGCCCCGGCCGGGCTGGCCGGGGCCGTTCGCCGTGGTCGTGCAGGGTGGGGTGCTCAGGCGATGCGGACGATCACCTGGCCGACGCCGGCCAGGCCGATCGCCTCCGCCGCGCCCTGGGACAGGTCGAGCTGGCGGCCGCCCGCGTAGGGGCCCCGGTCGTTGACCCGGACCCACACGCTGCGGCCGGTGTCCGGGTTGCGGATCTGCAGCCGCGTACCGAACGGCAGCGTCCGGTGGGCGCAGGTGAGGGCGTTCGGGTTGAACACCTCCCCGCTGGCGGTGCGCTGCCCGGCGAAGCCGGGCCCGTACCAGGACGCCGTCCAGCGCAACCCGCCACCGCCGGATGCCCGGGTGGTCGCCGGCGGGTCGGGCGCGCGCGTGCGCGCACGCGCTGGCCTTGGTTGTCTCGGTGGTTTCGGCGGCGTCCGTGCCGCCCTGAGCGCGGCGACGAACGCCGCCCCCTTGTCGGGCAGGCCCACGAACCTGGTCGGCTGCTGCTCGGCCACGCGTGGCGTCGCCGAGCCTTCGCCGCCCTTCATCATGGCGGCGCCCTGGTCGGGCGCGACCGTCACCGCGGTCAGCACGGCGCCGGCGGTGAGGCCGGCGACCCGCATGGTGACCCGGCGCGGCCCACGGCTCGCGGTCCTGCGGGGGGTGAGTGGTCGTGTGCTCCGGAGCGGTCGCCCGCGTCCGAGGTGAGTGGTTTCGTGTCGGCCAGGACGATTGGTGGTGGCCGGACGCCTGCGCTGGCGCACGTGCCCGCCACGTTCCGGCGTACGCCGGAAGCCATCGCTTGGCTGCTGCAACATCGCTCCGTTCCGCCTGCGGCCGGGCAGACGAAGGCGGACTGGCAGTCCGCTGCAAGGTGGCGGCACCCGGCTCGCTCCCCGGCAACCCAAGGCCAGGGATTCGGCATCGGCGGGCGCGGCTGCCCGCCGGTCGAGGTGGTACGCCGACCCGCCGCCCGAGCGCTGCCACCACCACGGCGCGCGCACCTGCCGTCCTGGCAGGCCCCGGCGGCTGGCAGCCACGACCGGTTGGTCGCAGCGCCCGCGGCAACGGCCGTGGCCGCTCCCGCGCCGCCGAGCCGAGGGCTTGACGACGTTGCGGGCGCAACCCAACCGGCGCCCACAAGCCGACGACCGTACCAGCGGCTCGCTCTGCTTGCAACAATTCGGGAGATTAGGGGTTCTGACCTGCGGTTCTGGTTCCGCTCAGCAGTTTCGCCCCTTGCCGTGGAAGCGCTCAGATCCGGTGGACGCGCACCCGGCCGGTGGCGCCGCGGACGTGGATGACGAAGCGCCCGCGGGCGCCGGTTTCCACCGTACGCCAACCGGTGCTGGTCCGCCGCAGCCCCACGTCGGCGAAGTTGTTGAGCATGGCACCGTCGACCGCCACCTCGAAGCCGGTCGCCCGTGGCACGTAGAGGTCCACCAGGCCGGCGGAGATCTGCAGGTCGACGGGGACCTGGGCGGCGGGCTGGCCGAGCCGCACGGCCAGGCGGGAGATGCCGGCCTGCAG
Organism: Actinomycetes bacterium; assembly: GCA_036377075.1. Classification (GTDB taxonomy): domain Bacteria; phylum Actinomycetota; class CALGFH01; order CALGFH01; family CALGFH01; genus DASUZB01. Next base: position 6,615 of record DASUZB010000135.1, read on the forward strand.
CCGCACCGAGCGCACGTCGAGCACGCGCAGCTCGAGGTCGGCGGTGAGGGCACCGCCGTCCACCTCGACCTGCCACGGCAGGCCGGTCGAGAGCTTGGCCTCCCAGTCGCTGCCCCGGTTGCGCGCCAGCAGGCCGTGCTGGGCGGGCGCCCGCAGGTCGACCACGGCGGTGCCGCCGCTACTGGAGATCCCGGCGGTCGACGCGCCCGGGCTGCGGAGCAGCGCGTCGTACAGGCCCGGCGCGCCCGGACCGAGCCTGAGCTGCCCACCTCCGAGGGTGGCGCGCAGCACCGCCTGGGTGGTCCCGCTGGGCGGCGCGGCGCTCTGGGTGACGGTGGTGACGGTTCGCGGGGAGGAAAGCGACAGCACGATCGGGGCGACGACGGCGAGCAGCGACAGCACGATGCCGACGCCGCGCAGCGAGCCGCGGCGGACGCTCTTGCCGACCCGCTCCATGCCGAAGCCGACCAGGAACAGGGGGACGGCCACCAGCACCGTCTGCACCAGGGAGGTGACCTGGGTGGCGAGGGCCACGACCACGGCGCCGAGGCCGGCGACGAGCGCGACCAGCCCGGTCCAGTACGCACCGGACCCGCGCCGCCGCTGCGGGCTGGACGACGGCGACAGCCAGTCGAACTCGGGCCCGGGGGTGCGCCCCAGCGGCCGCGTGGAAGCTTCCCGGCCCGGGTCGGTCTGCTGCTCCCCGATGCTCACCGCTCGTCCTCCTCGTCGAGCTTGCGTGTGTCCCGCAGTATCCGTCGAAACGAGCCGGCACACACCTCGGCAGGTCGCCGGCCTGCTGCCGCGATGGCGTTACCGGTGACGGCTCACTGCAGCAGCGCGCCGAGCAGGGCGGCCGCCTCGTCGCCCGCCTTGCGGGCGCCGGCGAGCTCGTCGTGGCGGGCGCGGAGCCGGCCGCGCTCGGTCTCGTCGGGCAGGTCGGCGAGGTTGATCCGCACGGTGGCGAGCGCGCCGGCGAGCGACGCGAGCAGCAGGTGCACGGCGGTGAGCTGGTCGCTGGCGGTCCGGTCGAGGCCGTGCCCGGCGAGCCGGCGGGCCAGCTCGAGGCCGTCGCGGGCGAGCCCGGCGGTGTCGAGCGGCACCTGGGTGGCGGCGACGGCCGCCGCCTCGGCGGCGCGCGCCGCCACGGCGTCGGCGGCGGCCGCCCGCGCCGCCCGCGCGGTGGCCACCATGCGCTCGTAGGCGTCGGCGTCGGCGCGCTCGTTGACCAGGAACCGTGCCCGCAGGCGGTCGGCGTCCACCGCCAGCTCGGTGAGCGCCGCGCCCGCCGCGGCGCCGGCCTTGCGGGCGCCCGCCCGCGCCGCCATGCCGAGCAGCGCGCACCCGAGCGCCCCCGCCACCGCGGCCGCGCTGCCCCCGCCGGGCACGTTGGTCGCGGCCGCGTACGGCTCCAGCCAGGGGTGCTCGCCCAGCCGCGGCTGCCAGCTCACCGGGCACCTCCTTGGAGATCCGCACCGCTGCCGGCCGGGTCCCTGCCTGCCTCCGCGAGCGCGCTGCCGTCCCCTGCGGCCGACGAGGCGGCGCGGGCGGCCAGCGCCTGCGTGAGCCGCCGCTCGAGGAACTGGTCGGGCGAGAAGCCGTGGAGGAGCAGGTCGGCGGCGTCGACGCCGGCGAGGGCGGCCTCGGGGACCAGGCCGACGACCTCCGAGCCGGCGACCCCCACCCCGGCACGGGCGGCCGCCGCGGCCACCGCGGCGAAGGCGGCGGCGGGCGGGGTGACGCGGAAGTCCAGCAGGTTCATGGAGACCTGGACCCGGCGCCGCCGCGGCAGCGGGATGCCGAGGGCGCGCACGGCGGGCAGGCCGCCGTCGCGCTCGCGCACCAGCGCCGCGATCGAGCGGGCCAGCCCGAGGTCGTCCGAGGCCAGCTCGACGTTGTAGGCGACCAGGAAGGGCCGCACCCCGACCGCGGTCGCGCCCGCGGTCGGGTGCAGGGCCGGGCCGCCCAGGTCGGGGGCGCTGGCCGGGTCGGTGGGCGCGGCCTCGCGCAGCGCCTCGAAGCCGCCGCCGCGGACGGCGGGCAGGGCGGCCCGCTCCGGGCGGCGGGCGGCGGCGCCGTAGAAGTAGACCGGGATGCCGGCCTCGGCGACCAGGCGCCGGCCGGCCTCCTCGGCGAGGGCGACGCACTCGGCCACGCCGACGCGGCCGAGCGGCACGAACGGGAGCACGTCCAGGGCGCCCATGCGGGGGTGGGCGCCGTGCTGCCGGCGCAGGTCGATCAGCCGGGCGCAGGCCGCCGCCCCGGCCACCGCCGCGGCGACCAGGGCCTCGCCGGGGCCGGCGAGGGTGAGGACCGTGCGGTCGTGGTCGGGGTCGGAGGAGCGGTCGAGCACCAGCACCTCCGGGTGGGCGCCGGCGAACGCGGCGACGACCTCGTCGACCACGGCCGGCCGCTGGCCGTCGGAGAAGTTCGGCACGCTCTCCACCAGGCGCTCGGGGTCCACCGGACGGGCCGTCACCGGCCCTCCCCCGCCGCGAGCGGCTCGGTGAGCACGCCGGCGTCGGCGCCGTCGCGGGCGATCACCGCGCCGCCCTTGACCACCACGGCGGCCAGGTTGACGCCGACGTGGTCGGCGAGGTCCAGGTAGGAGCGCCCCGCCAGCACCACCAGGTCGCAGGCCGACCCGGGCGCGAGGCGGCCGGCGCGACCGCCACGGCGCAGCGCCCTGGCGGCGCCGTCGGTCGCGGCCAGCACCGCCTCCTCCGGCGTGAGGCCGCCGTGCACGCACGCCAGCGCGACCATCAGCTGCATCGACTCGGAGTAGCAGGTGCCCGGGTTGCAGTCGGTGCCGAGCGCCAGGGTCGCGCCCGCCTGCCGCAGCACCTCGACCGGGGCGGCGCGGCCCTCGCCGAGCATGAAGCTGGTCCCAGGCAGCAGCACCGCCACGGTCCCCGCCGCCGCCAGCGCGCCGGCCTCGCCAGGCTCCAGGTACAGCAGGTGGTCGGCGGAGACGCAACCCAGCTCGGCGGCCAGCAGCGCCCCGCCGGTGGAGCCGAGCTCGTTGGCGTGGACCTTCGGCGCCAGGCCGGCGCGCCGGCCGGCGACCAGCACGCGCCGCGACTCCTCGACGGTGAGCGCGCCCCGGTCGCAGAAGGCGTCGACGAACTCGGCCAGCGGCGCGCAGGCCGGCAGCATCTCGTGCTCGAGCAGGTCGAGGTAGCCGTCCCGGTCGTCGGCGTACTCGGCCGGGATCAGGTGGGCGCCGAGGAAGGTGCGCACCACCTCGACCCGCGCGCGGGCGTCGAGCGCGGCGAGCACCTCCAGGGAGCGGCGCTCGTCGGCCACGGTCAGCCCGTAGCCGGACTTGGCCTCGCAGGTGGTGGTGCCGTGCAGCGCCGCGCGCCGCAGCCGCCCGGCGGCGGCGTCGAGCAGGGCCTGGTCGCCGGCGGCGCGGGTGTCGCGCACGGTGCGGTTGATGCCGCCGCCGGCGGCGAGCGCCTCCTGGTAGCCGACGCCGCGCAGCCGGGCGGCGAACTCGTCGGCGCGGTCGCCGGCGAACACCAGGTGGGTGTGGGCGTCGACGAAGCCGGGCAGCACCGCCCGCCCGCCGGCGTCGAGCACGGTCGCGTCCGGCGCCAGCGCCAGCTCCGGCAGGCCGGACTCGGGCCCGGCGAACAGCACCGTCCCCCCGCCGGCGGCGACGGCGCCACGCTCCACCAGGCCGAGCGGTCCGTCCCCGCCCCCCGGGTCGGCGGTGACAAGCTGCCCCGCCCCGGTCAGCAGGAAGTCGGCCGGGGTGCTTGGCTGAAGCGCGCGAGCCCCGGTCACGGCGCGCCCGCCTCCCGTTCATCGGCCGGGGGGCTACCGCTCGGCTGTGCGTTGCTACCCGCCTCCTGGGCTCGGGCCTCGCTCTCGAGCCCCCCGGCCAGCATCGGCAGGTCCATGCCGTGGTCGCGGGCGACCTCGACGGCGAGGTCGTAGCCGGCGTCGGCGTGGCGCATCACGCCGGTGCCCGGGTCGTTGGTGAGGACCAGCTCGACGCGGCGGGCGCCCTCGTCGGTGCCGTCGGCCACCACCACCACGCCGGCGTGGATGGAGCGGCCGATGCCGACGCCGCCGCCGTGGTGGACGCTCACCCACGACGCGCCGGAGGCCGTGTTGAGCAGGGCGTTGAGGATCGGCCAGTCGGCGATCGCGTCGGAGCCGTCGGCCATCGCCTCGGTCTCCCGGTAGGGCGAGGCGACCGAGCCGGCGTCAAGGTGGTCGCGGCCGATCACGATCGGGGCGCGCAGCTCGCCGTGTGCCACCAGCTCGTTGAAGGCCAGCCCGGCCTGGTGGCGCTCGCCGTGGCCGAGCCAGCAGATGCGCGCGGGCAGGCCCTGGAAGCGGACCCGCTCGGCGGCCAGGCGCAGCCAGCGGGCCAGGTGCTCGTCCTGCTCGCCGAACAGGTCGAGCACCGCCCGGTCGGTGCGGGCGATGTCGGCCTCGTCGCCGGAGAGGGCGGCCCAGCGGAAGGGGCCCTTGCCCTGGCAGAACAGCGGCCGGATGTAGGCGGGCACGAACCCTGGGTAGGCGAAGGCGTCGCGGAAGCCGGCCGCCATCGCCTCGCCGCGCAGGTTGTTGCCGTAGTCGAAGACCTCGGCGCCGGCGCGCTGGAAGCCGACCATCGCCTCGCAGTGGACCGCGATCGACTCGCGCGCCTGCTTCACGTAGCCGTCCGGGTCGTCGCGGCGGGCGGTGGGCGCGTCGGCCGGGTCGACGCCGCGGGGCACGTAGCCGCCGAGCGGGTCGTGGGCGGAGGTCTGGTCGGTGACCACGTCCGGCCGGAAGCCGGCCGCGAGCAGCTCGGGGAGCACCTCGGCGGCGTTGCCGACCAGCCCGATGGAGACCGCCCGCCGCTCGGCGGCGGCCTGCTCGGCGCGGCGCACGGCGTCGTCCAGGTCGTCGGCCCGCTCGTCGAGGTAGCCGCCGTCCAGGCGGCGGGCGAGCCGTTCCGGGTCGACCTCGACGCAGAGGGCGACGCCGTCGTTCATGGTCACCGCGAGCGGCTGCGCGCCGCCCATGCCGCCGAGGCCGGCGGTGAGCACCACCCGCCCGGCGAGGCTGGGCCAGCCCTTCGCCTCGGCCAGCGCCGCGAACGTCTCGTAGGTGCCCTGCAGGATCCCCTGGGTGCCGATGTAGATCCAGGAGCCGGCGGTCATCTGCCCGTACATGGTCAGGCCGGCCGCCTCCAGCTCCCGGAACCGCTCCCAGGTGGCCCACTCGGGCACCAGCAGGGAGTTGGCCAGCAGCACCCGCGGCGCGAACGAGTGGGTGCGGAACACCCCGACCGGCTTGCCGGACTGCACCAACAGCGTCTCGTCGTCGCGCAGGCGGCGCAGCGTCGCCACGATGCGGTCGAAGGCGTGCCAGTCGCGCGCGGCCCGCCCGGTGCCGCCGTACACCACCAGGTCGTCGGGCCGCTCGGCCACCTCCGGGTCGAGGTTGTTGCACAGCATCCGCAGGGCGGCCTCCTGCTGCCAGCCGCGGCAGGACAGCTCCGCGCCGCGCGGGGCGCGGACGGTCCGGGCACCTTCCATCTCGCTCGCTCCTTCGGGAACCGCCGTCGAACAAGTTGACCGGTTGCCGCCGGGCGCAATGGTCCCACGCTGCGCCAACGTCCGGCAGTCAGGCGGTAACCGGTCAACGCTTCTGCACGGCGGTTCCTCAGCGCAGTGGGCCGGTCACCCGCTCGGCCGCGGCGACCAGCTCGCCGCCGGCGACCTGGGCCTCCACCGCGGCCATGTCGGGTGCGAGGTAACGGTCGCGGTCGAGGGCCGGCACCTCGGCGCGCAGCCGGGCCAGCGCGGCGGCGACCGCCGGCCCCGGCTCGAGCGGGCCGCGCAGCCCGATCGCCTGGGCCGCGCAGAGCGCCTCGATCGCCAGCACCCGGCGGACGTTGGCGACCACCCGGCGCAGCTTCAGCCCGGCCGTCCAGCCCATCGAGACGTGGTCCTCCTGGTTCCCCGAGGTCGGGATGGAGTCGACCGAGGCCGGGTGGGCGAGCACCTTGCAGTCGCTGACCAGCGCGGCGGCGGTGTACTGGGTGAGCATGAGGCCGGAGTTGAGGCCAGGGTCGGGGGTCAGGAACGGCGGCAGGTCGTGGTTGAGGGCGGGGTCGAGGAGCCGGTCGACGCGCCGCTCGGAGACGTCGGCCAGCTCGGCGAGGGCCACCGCGAGGAAGTCGAGCGCGAAGGCGAGCGGCTCGCCGTGGAAGTTGCCGACGCTGACGACCTCGCCGTCGTCCGCGAAGACCACCGGGTTGTCGGTCACCGCGCCCAGCTCGCGCTCGACCACGCCCCTGGCGAAGGCGATCACGTCGCGGCTGGCGCCGTGGACCTGCGGGGCGCAGCGCAGCGAGTAGGCGTCCTGGATGGCGTGGTCGGAATGGCGGTGGCTGGCCAGGATCGGCGAGCCGGCCAGCAGGTGGCGCAGGTTGGCGGCCGAGTCCCGCTGCCCCGGGTGGGGGCGCAGCTCGTGCAGGCGGGCCTGGAAGGGCCGGTCCGTGCCGAGCAGGCCCTCCACCGACATGGCGCAGGCCAGGTCGGCCATTGCCGCCAGCGCCTCGGCGTCGGTGATCGCCAGGCAGGCGAGCGCGAGCATGCCCTCGGTCCCGTTGACCAGCGAGAGGCCCTCCTTGTAGGAGAGCGTGACCGGCTCGATCCCGGCCAGGCGTAGCCCCTCGGTGGCCGGGAGGCGTCGCCCGTCGACCAGCACCTCGCCCTCACCCAGCAGCGGCAGGGCGAGGTGGGCGAGCTGCGCCAGGTCGCCGGAGGCGCCGACCGAGCCGTGCTCCGGGATGACCGGGGTGACGCCCGCGTCGAGGAGGGCGACCAGGGCCTCGACGAGCAGCGGCCGGACGCCGGAGAAGCCCTGGGTCAGGGTGCGGGCGCGCAGCAGCTGCATCGCCCTGACGACCTCGACGTCGAGCGGGTCGCCGGTGCCGGTGGCGTGCGACAGCACGATGCGGCGCTGCAGCTCCTCCAGGTCGCGCGGGGCGACGGCGGTGTTGGCGAGCAGCCCGAAGCCGGTCGAGACGCCGTAGACCCGCCGGCCCTCGGCGACCGCCCGTTCGACCACCGCGCGGGCGGGGAGCATCCGCGCCCTGGCCTCCTCGCCCAGCTCGACCGGTACCCGGTCGCGGGCGACCGCGACCACGTCGGCGATCCGCAGCGGGCCGCCGGAGAGCACCACGCGGTCGACGGTGACGCCGTCGTCCAGCCGTCTCATGCTCGCATCCTACGGCACCCACCGGGACGCGCCCGAGGCCTGCCCACGGGGCGGGGGCCTCGTCAAAACGTATTTCCGTTTGAAGAGTTTTAGGTAGTATAGTCCAAACGTCGGGAATCGCCGTCGAGAGCAGAGCATTTAGTAGGTCGGAGCCGTCCTACTTCGAGTACGTGCCCGATGCGGCGGGTATACCAGGCTCGTATACGAGATCGGTATGCGGAAGTTGGCACTCGGCAGGTGCAAGATCATCAGAGTTGGGCCATGCTGGTGGTGCGACCCGGCCCGGACCGGGGGCTAGTTGAGGAGACGACATGGGCACCGACTTCCCTGGCGAGAGCGGAGGCACGAGCACACTGCAACGCGAAGTGTGCGACAAGTGTGGCTCGCGCATGTTTCTCCAGGGCTCGGCCTACGGCTTCGAGCGCTGGGAGTGCCCCAAGTGCCACCAGATCGTCGGCATCGACCGCGACCCCGACGTCGGCATGCGCTTCCAGATCGACCGTGGCCAGCCGTGGAAGTACTCCCCTGACGCGTTCAAGACCAACTGAACTGAACGGCCGTCACGGCCGCTGAACCGACCAACGAAGGCGGGCCTCCTCGTGGGGCCCGCTCGGCGTCTCCAGGCATCAGGCACGGCCGGGCGTCACCTCCTCGAGCTGCAGCTCGACCGGGTCGAGCCCGCCGCGCAGGAAGTCGAGCATGGCCGTGGCCCGGTCGCAGTCCTTCTCCGCCACCACCTGGTGGCGTGCCAGCCGGCAGGACCAGCCGCGCCGGCTGAGCGCGGCGAGGAGCTCGGCCGCGCGCCGGCAGCGAGTCCCCAGCTCGTCCCCGAGCGCGCGCACGGCGTCGGGCCCGACCGGGGCGCCCTCCCCCAGCTCCCAGCCGGGCGGCAGGTACAGGTGCACGGTGCAGCGGACCATCGAGTCTCTCTTTCAAACGGTCGGTGGGCCTGCGCCGCTTCGTGCGCTGGCTTCCCCCGTCGCTCCGTCGTCGCCAGGGGCTCCTCCCTCGCTCCTCCATCCAGCCAGCGCGCGGCTCCGGCCCACCTCCCTGACCCCCACGCGGCGCGGTGGATGCTTCCGCATCCGGGGATGGCGCGGGAGCGGCCGTCCACAGGGGCGCCCCGGGGCGGGTCAGGATCGCGGCAGGCCGGGGAGCAGCAGGAACGTCGCCAGCGCCCAGGTGGCGTGGGACACCACGCTGGGGACGAGGCTGCCGGTGACCTGGCGCTGCCTGGCCCAGACGGCACCGCAGGCGCAGGCCGCCAGCGGCAAGGTCAGGTTGCCCGCCAGGGCCACGAACAGCGCGTACAGCAGGGTGGTGCCGGCCACCGGCCGCCAGCCGGGGCCGAGCCGCCGGGCCAGGCGGCCGAACACCGCGCCGCGCCACAGCACCTCCTCCGCCGGCGAGGTGACGAACAGGATCAGCAGCGCCGCGACCGGCCCCGGCGCTGCCGTGCGCACCAGCACGGCCACCTGCTCGACCCGGGGCCACAGCGGGGTGGCGTGGACGGCCAGGGCGCCGACGGCGAACACGGCGTAGAGCACCAGGCCCGAGGCGAGCCCGATCGCGACGAGCCGCCGGGTCGGCCGCAGCAGCGCCTCCAGGTCGGGGTGCCAGGCGACCCACCAGGCGACCACGGCCAGCGCCACCATCGCCGGCCAGAGCGGGAGCAGGCGGAACCTGAACGCGACCGGGTAGACGACCGCCCAGGCCGCCAGGCCCGCGGGCACGGCCCAGGCGGGGCGTGCCGCCGGCTCCGGCTCGGGCCCCTGCCTCGCGGTCATGGCCGCAGCATACGGGTAGCCGGTAGCCGGGGAGGCGGCCGCATCCCCGCGGCCAGTAGGATGCTGCAGCGACCACCACCGCCCACGACGAGGACACCTTGGCCGAGACGCTGGTCCACCTGGTCCGCCACGGCCAGGTGGAGAACCCCAAGCGGGTGCTGTACGGGCGCCTCCCCGGCTTCAACCTCTCGGCCAACGGCCGTGCCCAGGCCGAGCTGCTCGCCAGGTACTTCGCCGCGCTGCCGGTGGCGCTGGTGCGGGCGAGCCCGCTGGAACGGGCGCAGCAGACCGCCGCCGGGATCGCCGAGGCCCACGGCCTCGAGGTGGAGACCGACCTGCGCCTGATCGAGGCGAGCAACGTCTTCGAGGGCGCCGCCGGCAACCTCGCCTGGTACATCCTGCGGCACCCGGCGCTGTGGCTGAAGGTGAGCGACCCGCGCGGCCCCTCCTGGGGCGAGCGCAACGTCGACCTGGCCGCCCGGATCCAGGACGCGGTGGCGGCGGCGCGGGAGGCGGTCCCCGGCCGCCACGCCGTGCTCGTCTCCCACCAGGCCCCCATCTACGTGGCGCGGCTGGCCTTCGAGCGCCGCTCCCTGACCCACTGGCCCGGACGGCGCAAGTGCGCCCTCGGCAGCGTGACCACGCTCACCTTCAACGGCGACACCCTCACCGGGGTGCGCTACAGCGAGCCGGCGGCGTCCGCGCTGCGCCGCGTCAGCCAGGACCGCGCCGGCGCCTGAGCGCGGTACTCCCTTCTGGGGCCCCGCCCCGCCAGCCACGTGACCGAACCTGTGGACCGCCGGCTATCCCTGCTCGCTGGCGAGCATCGCGAGCAGCTCGTCGCCGTACTGGTCGAGCTTGGTGGGGCCGATGCCCTCCACGGCGAGCAGCTCGCCACGGCTGCGCGGCTGGCGGTCGGCGAGCGCGAACAGGGTGCGGTCGTTGAAGACGACGTAGGCGGGCACGCCGTCGGTCTTGGCCCGCTCCTTGCGCCAGGCGCGCAAGGCATCGACCAGGGGCCCGTCCGCGTGGGCGCGGGCCGCTGGCGCCCGGCCGATGGCGGCGGCCACCGCCTTGGGCCGCACCCGGGCGCCGCCGGGCGGGACCAGGTCGTCCAGGAAGCGGGAGGGCCGGCGCGACTGCTCGCGCCCGGACGCCCCCGGGCGCCGCGCCGCCCAGGACAGCCAGAGGTGCACCCGCGCCCTGGTGAGCCCCACGTAGAGCAGGCGGCGCTCCTCGGCCACCTCCTCCGGGGTGGCGGCCTGCCTGATGGGCAGCAGCCCGTCCTCGAGCGCCGGCAGCAGCACCGCGTCGAACTCCAGCCCCTTGGCCCGGTGGTAGGTGAGCAGGTTCACGCCCGCGCCGGCGCCCTCGGTCTCCTCGGCGGCGCGCCTGGCCACCTCGGCGAGGAAGGCGGCGAGGTCGGCCTGCTCGTCGGCGGCCTGCAGGCGCTCGGCGATGCCGAGCAGGGTGACCAGCGAGGCGTGGCGCTGGCGCCCCTCCTCGCCCTCCGGCTCTGCGTCGCGGCGGAAGTCGAGCCGCTCGTACCAGACCGCCTCCAGCGCGTCGACCAGGCCGCCCGGCGTGGCCCTGGCGGCGCGGGAGCGCAGCACGCCGAGGGCGCCGCGCACCTCGGGCCGGCGGTAGAACAGCTCGCCGCGCACCTGGTAGCGGATGCCGGCCTCGCCCAGCGCCTCCTCGAGCGGCGGGATCTGGGCGTTGGTGCGCACCAGGACGGCGACCTCCTCCGTCGCCACGCCCAGCTCGCCGAGCCGGCGCACCTCGGCGACCAGCGCCGCCGCCTCGGCCTCGGCCGACTCGAAGGCCTGCACCGCCGGCTCGGGACCGGACGGGCGGGTGGCCACCAGCCGCTTGCCGCGGCGGCGGCCGTCGCGCGCCAGCAGCCGGTTGGCCATGGCGAGGACCTCCGGGCTGGAGCGGTAGTTCTCCTCCAGGCGGACCAGCCGGGCGTCGGGCCAGCGGCGGCCGAAGCCGGTCAGGTACTCGCTCGAGGCGCCGGTGAAGGTGTAGATGGTCTGGTCCTCGTCGCCGACGACCGCGAGGTCGCGGCGCCCGCCGAGCCACGCCTCGAGCAGGGCCTGCTGGATCGAGTTGGTGTCCTGGTACTCGTCCACCGAGAACCAGCGGTAGCGGCCGCGGAACTCCTCGGCGACCTCCTCCCTGGTGGTCAGCGCCTCCAGCATCAGGCCGAGCATGTCCTCGAAGTCGATCCGGCCGGCGCGCTGCTTGGCCCGCTCGTAGCGGCGGTAGAGCCCGCCCATGAGGTCGGCGGGCACCGGCGGGGTGCGGCCGAGCTGCTCGACCGTGGCCTGGTAGCGCTCGGGGCCCAGGCGCCTGGCCTTGGCCCATTCGATCTCGTCGGCGAGGTCCTTGACGGCGGTGAACCGGTAGCCGCCGGGCAGCGAGCGCTGCAACGGGGTCAGCAGCGGCGCCTTGGAGTCGAGCACCTGGGGAAGCGGCCCGTCGGAGAGCCGCGGCCAGAAGTAGCGCAGCTGGCGCCAGGCGGCCGCGTGGAAGGTGTTCGCCTGCACGCCGGGGAAGCCGAGCCCGGCGAGCCGCTGGCGCATCTCCGCCGCGGCCTTCTCGGTGAACGTCACCACCAGGACGTGCCCAGGGTGGACGGCGTCGGTGGCGATCGCGTAGGCGACCCGCCGGGAGATCACCCTGGTCTTGCCCGTGCCCGCGCCGGCGAGGATGCACACCGGCCCGGTGGTGGCCTCGACCGCGTCCCGCTGCGCCGGGTTGAGGTCGTGGACGAGGAACTTGGGGTGCATGGCCGGAGTCTGCCACACGCCCGCGACGCGCCCGCTCACGCCGTGCACAGCCCCCGGCGCGACCGGCCCGGCTACAGCACCCCGGGAAGGGGGTCGCTCTCCGCGCTCTTCTCGGCGACGCGCTTGGCCTTGCCCATCTCGATGCGGGGGAGGGTGCCGACCGGCAGGACCCGCACCTCGGTGCTGAGGCCGAGGCGCTGGAACAGGGCACCCGTGATGGCGCCCTGGGCGCGCTCGCGCTCGGCGTCGCCGTCGCCCGCGGCGGTGAGCTCGCAGGCGACCACCAGCTTCGGCATCGCCTCGGTGCGGTCGACCACCAGCAGGTAGTTGGGCCCGACGGCGGGCTCGGCGACCAGCACCGCCTCGACCTCGCTCGGGTAGACGTTGACGCCGCGGATCACCAGCATGTCGTCGATCCGCCCGTACACCTTCGACATGCGCGCCAGGGTGCGGCCGCAGGCGCACGGCGACGGGTCGAGCGAGGCCACGTCGCCGGTGCGGTAGCGCAGCACCGGCTGCGCCTCCCTGGTCAGGGTCGTGAAGACCAGCTCGCCGCGCCGCCCTGGCGGCAGCGGCAGCCCGCTGACCGGGTCGATCACCTCGACCAGGAAGTGGTCCTCGTTGACGTGCAGGCCGGCCTGGGCCTCGACGCACTCGGCCGAGACGCCCGGGCCGATCACCTCGGAGAGCCCGTAGATGTCGAGCGCCTTGAGCCCGAGCATGGCCTCGATCTGGCGCCGCATCGCGTCGCTCCACGGCTCGGCGCCGAACAGGCCGGCGCGCAGCGACAGCTCGGCCGGGTCGATGCCCTCCTCGACCAGCACCTCGCCGAGGCGGGCCGCGTACGACGGGGTGCACAGCAGGATCTCGGCGCCGAGGTCGCGCATCAGGCGGACCTGCCTGGCGCTCTGGCCGGAGGAGGCCGGGATCACCGTGCAGCCCATCAGCTCGGCGCCGCCGTGCAGGCCGAGCCCGCCGGTGAACAGCCCGTAGCCGTAGGCCACGTGGGTCACCGTGCCGGCGACGGCGCCGGCGCAGCCCAGCGCGCGGGCGTTCACCTCGGCCCACATGGCCAGGTCCGCCCTGGAGTAGCCGACCAGGGTCGGGCGCCCGCCCGTGCCCGAGGAGGCGTGCACGCGCACGACGTCCTCCCGCGGGATGGTCAGCATCCCCCAGGGATAGTTGTCCCAGAGGTCCGGCTTCAGGGTGAACGGCAGCGCGGTCAGGTCGTCGAGGCCGACCTCGGCGCCGGGCTCGACGCCGTGCTCGGCGAGGCGCGCGCGGTAGAAGGGACTCGTCTCGACGAGCCGGCCGACCAGGGTGGCGAGCCGCTTCGACTGCAGGTTGGCGCGCTCGTCGGTCGACATCGCCTCGGCGTTCTGGTCCCACATGGTGGTCATGCCCGACCTCCCGGCTCGGCCCGGTCACCCAACCGCGGCATCCTACCCAGCCCGCCCCAACCGCCCACCGGCGCACCTGCGAGGGCACCGTCGCGGACCCTCGCCGCCGCCGTGGCCTCCCGAACCAGTTCCCCATGAGCATCCGAGGTACTCTGGTGGTGGCGATCATCGCCAAGCCTCGCCCGGCAACGGCGCTGGGATCTCATTACGCGCGTTGCCGACGCGAGGTGCGATCCTCTCGCAGGAGGCAAGAGCGTGGGCGTGTTCGACAAGATGGCCGAGTTCGGCCACGAGCAGGTCGTGTTCTGCTACGACCGTGAGACGGGCATGCGCGCGATCATCGGCATCCACGACACCGCGCTCGGTCCTGCTCGTGGCGGCGTCCGCTACAAGGAGTACGACTCCGAGGAGGACGCCCTCGACGACGCCCTGCGGCTGTCGCGCGGCATGACCTACAAGTTCGCCTTCACCGACATGCCCAGGGGCGGCGGCAAGGCGGTGCTCCTCAAGCACGACGGCAGCGCCGACAAGCGCGTGCTCCTGCGCGTCTTCGGCCGCTTCGTGCAGCTCCTCGCCGGCCGCTTCGGCACCGGCCCCGACCTTGGCACCAGCGCGCAGGACATGGTCGACGTGGCCCGCGAGACCGACTTCGTCTGGGCGGTCGACGAGCGCTTCGGCGGCACCGGGGACTCCACCCCGCTGACCGCCAGCGGCGTCCTCGCCGGCATCGGCGCCTCGCTCGACGAGGTCTACGGCTCCCCCGACCTCACCGGCCGCCGCGTCGCGGTGCAGGGGCTCGGCGGGGTCGGCAGCCACCTGACCGAGCTGCTGCTCGCCGCCGGCGCGACCGTGGTCGGCGCCGACGCCGACCCGGCGCGGGGTAAGGAGGTGGCCGAGCGCCACGAGATCGAGCTGGTCGAACCGGACGCCATCTACGACGTGCCGTGCGACGTGTTCTCGCCCAACGCCGTCGGCGGCGTCCTCAACGAGCGCACCATCCCCCGCCTGCAGTGCCGCATCGTCGCCGGCGGCGCCAACAACCAGCTCGGCAGCCGCGAGGACGGCCGCCGCATGATGGAGCGCGGCATCCTCTACGCGCCCGACTACGTGATCAACTCGGCCGCGCCGTACGCCGTCATCGGCGCCGGCGAGCTGGGCTACTCCGAGGCCCGGCTGGCCGTGTCGGTGCAGGGCGTCGCCAGCGCCCTGCAGGCAATCTTCCGCCGCGCGCGGGCCGAGAACCGCCCGACCTGCGACGTCGCCGACGCCATCGCCGAGGAGCGGATCGCCGCCGCCGCCCACATGCGGGCGATGGCGCCGGGTACCGGCAGCCTGCCGCGCGGCACCTGACCGCCCCGGTCGGATAATCGTTCGAGCCGGCGGGGGCGGCCGGGTAGGCTGCGGCCATGACCCTGTACCAGGAAGTCGCCGGCGACGGCCCGGCGGTGGTGCTGGTCCACGCCGGGATCTGCGACAGCCGCATGTGGGACCCCCAGTGGACGAGCTTCCCCCGCGACCACCGGACCGTCCGTTTCGACCTGCGCGGCTTCGGCCGCTCCCCGCTCACGCCCGGGCCGCCCGCTGACGCCCGCGACCTCGCTGCGCTGCTCGACGGGCTCGGCGTGGAGCGGGCCGCGCTGGTCGCCGCCTCGTACGGCGGCCGGGTCGCGCTCGAGCTCGCCGTCGCCCGGCCCGACCTGGTCGAGCTGCTCGTCCTCGCCGGTGCCTCCCTGCCAGGGCACGACTGGTCGCCCGCGCTCCGGGACTACTTCGCCGAGGAGGAGGCCGCCCTGGAGCGCGGCGACATCGACGCCGCCGTCGAGGCCAGCCTGCGCACCTGGGTCGACGGCAGCGGGCGGCCGGCCGGGGCGGTCGACCCCACCGTGCGCGAGGCGGTCCGGCGGATGCAGCGCCGCGCCTTCGAGCTGCAGCTCCCCTTCGCCGACAACGACGAGGAAGAGGAGAACCTGGTGCCCGACTGGCCCGACCGGCTCGGCAAGGTCCAGGCCCCCGCGCTCGTGCTGGTCGGCGACCACGACCAGCCCGACATCCACGAGACGGCCCGGCGCCTGGCCGGCGAGCTCCCGCAGGCACGGACGGCGACCATCGCCGGCGCCGCCCACCTGCCGAGCATGGAGCGCCCGGCCGAGTTCGACCGGTTGGTGCTCGCCTTCCTCGCCGAGCACCAGGGTCGCTAGCGGCCTGCCCTCACAGCTCCCGGCGCAGCAGCGCGCCGCCCACCTCCCTGGCACGCTGCGCCAGCGGCCGGGCTCGCCAGGCGTCGAGGTCGAGCTCGACCGCGTCGTCGAGGTCGGCCAGGAAGTGCTTCTCGAACGTGGCGACCACCGCCGGGTCGCGCACCGCCAGGTTCAGCTCGTCGTTGAGGGCGAACGAGCGGTTGTCGAAGTTGATCGACCCGACGGTGGCCCAGGTGGAGTCCACCGCCAGGGTCTTGGCGTGGAGCATGGTGCGCTGGTACTCGAAGATGCGCACGCCGCGGGCGAGCAGCTGGTCGTACATGTGCTGGCCGGCCCGGCGCACCAGCGCCCTGTCGATGTGCGGGCCGTTGACCAGGACGCGGACGTCGACGCCGCGCCGCACCGCGTCGCAGAGCGCGTCCACGAAGGCCCGCCGAGGCGCGAAGTAGGCGGTGGTCAGCCAGAGCCGCTCCCGGGCGCAGGCGATCGCCGCGTAGAAGAGCTGCTCCGCGTCGGTGCTGCCCTTCTCCGCGCTGCTGCGGGTGACCTGCACCTGGACGCCGTCGTCGAAGCCGGCGATGTCCGGCAGGTGCTCCCGCCCGGAGAGGATGCGGTTGGTCGCCTCGGCCCAGTTGTCGAGGAAGCCGCCGAGCAGGTCGCGGGCTGCCGGGCCCTCCACCCGTACGTGGGTGTCCCGCCAGTGCTCCGGGTCCTCGCAGTTGCCGGTCCACTCCTCGGCGATCCCGACCCCTCCGGTGAAGCCGACGCGGCCGTCGACCACCAGGATCTTGCGGTGGCTGCGGTTGTTCAGCTTGTTCAGCGTCCACCAGCGCACCGGCCGGAACCAGGCGACCGTGGCGCCGGACTCCTCGAGGCGCTCGATCAGCGCCGGCTCCATCTTGGCGGCGCCGACGGCGTCGAGCAGGACGTTGACCTCGACGCCGGCCCTGGCCCGGTCGGCGAGCGCGTCGGCGAACTGCGGCGCGATGCTGCCGGTCCAGTACACGTAGGTGGCGAAGTCCACGGTCTTCTCAGCCGCGTTGATCGCGTCGAGCATGGCCGGAAAGATCTCAGAGCCGTTCTTGAGCACCTTGACCCGGTTGCCCTCGCGCAGCGGCGCGATCGTCAGCGCCTCGACCAGCCGGGCGAAGTCCGGGCTGCCGGGCGCCGGCGGGTCGTCCAGCGAGAACCCCCTGCTCGCGCTGCGGTGGTACTGGACCGCCTCGTAGGCGTAGACGCCGGCGAGCCCCAGCCCGCCGGCGATGGCGGCGTTGCGCACGGCGCGTCCTGACGGCACCGCTGCCCTCCCGCTTCTCGGGTGCTTGCCCAGCAGGTGGTTCCCAGCCCGCGCCGTCCCAACCAATCGCGGCCCAATCGGCCGCCCTCGCCTTGGTGGCTGGTTTGCTCGACCGCTCCTGGGACATCCAGCCCGAACGAACGATCGCACGCAAAGGCGTCGCTGCTATGGAAACGGCACGGGCACACGGAGCGTTTCACCGACGGGCGCTGGACCCCGCCCCGGACGGCCGCGCGGTGACGCTCGAACACAACTTGGCACGGCGCTGGCGCGAGCGCCGCGCGGGGGTCCCCACCGCGCTCTTCCTCGCCGGCTGCGCCGTGATCCTGCTGGTGCTGCTGGTGGCGCTCGGCTACCTGGTCGCCAAGGTCCTCGACGGCAGCGCGGTGGGGCATGCCGACGCCTCCATCTCCCGCTGGTTCGCCGCACGCCGAACGCCGGGCCTCGACCGCGCCACCCACTACGTGACCCTCGCGGCCGAGACCGTCACCATCAGCGTGCTCGCCGTCGTCACCGTCGCGTTCGCCGCCCTCCGCTGGCGCCGCTGGCGCGAGCCGATGCTGGTCGCCACGGCGGTGGTCGGCGAGGTGAGCATCTTCCTGCTGGTCACCCTGCTGGTCGAGCGGCAGCGGCCGCCGGTGCGGCACCTCGACCAGGCCCCACCGACCTCCAGCTTCCCGTCGGGGCACGTGGCCGCCTCGATCTGCATGTACGGAGCGCTGGCGATCCTCGCCAACGAGCGCGCCCGCTCCGCCCTGGTACGGGGCCTGTTCTGGACGCTGGCCGTGCTGGTCCCCGTCGCCGTCGGCCTGAGCCGCATGTACCGGGGCATGCACTACCTCACCGACGTCCTCGGCGGGGTGCTCCTCGGGGTCGTGTGGCTGTACGTGGCGACCAGGGGGATCCGCATCGGGGTCGTCCACCACCAGCTCAGGCAGGCCCCCGGCCTGTTCCGCCGTGGCCCGCGGGGGTACCGGTGACCGCGGCGCGGGTCGAGGGCGAGCGACCCGGGAAGGGGGTCGTCCCGCTGCGGGTGGCGGTGGTGTTCAACCCGGCCAGCGGCGGGGAGGCGGGCGACCGCAGGGCGGAGGTCGAAGCGGCGCTGGCCTCCGTCGGGCTGGACGCGCGCTGGTACGAGACCACCAGGCAGGACCCGGGCCAGGGGCCGACCCGCCGGGCCGTCGCCGAGGGCACCGACCTGCTGATGGTCTCCGGCGGCGACGGCACGGTGATGGCGTGCGTGACCGGCCTGGCAGGCAGCGGCGTGCCGCTGGCGGTGCTGCCGAGCGGCACCGGCAACCTGCTGGCCAACAACTTCGACATCCCGAACGACCTCGACGGCGCGCTCGAGGTTGCCCTGCACGGGGAGCGCCGCCCGATCGACGTCGGCACGTTCGGCGAGGATCGCTTCGTGGTCATGTGCGGCATCGGCTTCGACGCGGCCATGCTGCGCGACGCCGATCCCGAGCTGAAGGCGCGCATCGGCGCCGTCGCCTACGTGGTGAGCGGCATGCGCCAGCTCCGCAGGCGACCGACCAGGTTCCAGCTCCGCCTGGACGGCCACGCCCCGGTCGCCCGCAGCGGCCAGGGCGTCCTGGTCGGCAACCTCGGCCGGCTGCAGGGCGGCCTGCCGGTCATGCCGGACGCCTCCCCCAGCGACGGGCACCTCGACGTGGCCGTGCTGAAGACGCGCACCCTGCTGGACTGGCTCGCCCTCGGCGCCCGGGTCCTGACCCGCCGGCGCCACCGCGAGCCACAGATGGAGTACTTCCGGGCACGCCGGGTCGAGGTCCGCTGCGACCGGCCCCAGCCGGTCGAACGCGACGGTGAGCCCGCCGAGCCCACCAGGGAGCTGGTCGTCGAGGTGGTTCCAGGCGCGCTCACGTTGTGCGTGCCCGCACAGGAGGGACAGCAATGAGCACGGCCACATCGGTCCCAGAGACCTACCACCTCGAAGGCGACGACGCCCTCGAGACCCTGCGCCGGACCGGCTGGGGGAAGCTCGCCAAGGACGCCTTCCTGCGCTTCCGCTTCGCCGACGGCTCCAGCCACTCGCGGGCGCTCGCCTTCCAGGTGACCTTCACCCTGCTGCCCGGCATGATCGCCGCCATGGGGCTGGCCACCACGCTGCGTGCCAAGCAGGTCAGCAACCTGGTCAAGGACACCACCCAGCGGCTCGCCCCCGGCCCGGCCGGCGAGATCTTCCTCACCGCCCTGCGGCACGGCGAGAAGGCGACCGCCGGCGGCGGCAAGGTCGCGCTGGTCTTCGGGCTGCTCGCCGCCCTGGTCTCCGGCACCTTCGCCATGGCCCAGGTCGAGCGCGGCGCCAACCGCATCTACGGGGTCGAGCGTGACCGCGTGGCCAAGGACCGGTACCTGACCGCCTTCCGCCTCGCCATCTCGGCGGGCCTGCTGATCGTGATCGCCTTCGTGCTCATCGTCGCGGGCGCCGACCTCGGTAGCGCGATCGGCCTGTCCGGCCCGGTCCGCTCCGTCTGGCGGCTGCTGCAGTGGCCGCTCAGCATCGCGCTCGCGGTCGCCGGGTTCGCGCTGCTGTTCCAGCGGTCGCCCCGGCGGCGGCAGCCCGCCGCCTCCTGGCTCGCGGTGGGCTCGGCCATGTCGGTGCTGCTGTGGTTCCTGTTCACCTTCGCGCTCGTGCTCTACCTGGCGTCGAGCAAGGTGTTCGGCGAGACCTACGGCCCCCTGGTCGGCGTGATCGGCATGCTGATGTGGTCGTTCCT
Organism: Actinomycetes bacterium; assembly: GCA_036377075.1. GTDB lineage: Bacteria > Actinomycetota > CALGFH01 > CALGFH01 > CALGFH01 > DASUZB01. Next base: position 26,063 of record DASUZB010000135.1, read on the forward strand.
GACCTCGCTGGCGATCTTCCTCGGGCTGGCCTTCGCCGCCCAGCTCGAGGCCGTCCGTGCCGGCGTCCCCGGCCCGGTCACCGACCAGCAGCTCAACCCCCGCGGCCACGAGGTCGGCCCGGAAACCCGCCGAGTGGCAGCCGGCGGCCTGCTGACCCGCCGGAGCCGCGGCTGACGCAGGCGTAGCCGCAGAAGCGGCGGTCGCGGTTGCGGGACTGGTCCACCCACAGGTGGTCGATGACCGCCGTGTAGGCGTCGGCGGCGGGCAGGTCGACCTCGCGCTGGCCGTGCTCGGCGTACTCGGTCAGCGAGCCGGTGGGGCGGCCGTCGTAGCCGGCGGTCCAGCTGCTCTCGCTGGCCGCGTCGGTGATCACCGCCCGGTAGCCGCCGCGCACGCCGTACGGCTTTGGGCAGCGGCGCCGAGGCGCTGTAGCGCACGATGGCGCTCGGGTAGCCGAGCAGGACCTCGGCAGTCGTTTCGATCAACGCAGGCGGCGCACCGGCGTTGCCAGCCTCGAACGCGTGTTCTAGGCTGAGGCATGCTCACCTTCAACGACCTCCGTGGCGAGCAGCGCCCAACCGCCGAACTCCCCCTGTTCGACGCGCCCGCGACGCTGCGCACCTTCGACGCCCCGGAGTTCCGCGGCATCGAGTTCTACGAGGTCGAGGCGAAGTCCATCCTCAACCGCGTCCCCGCCGCCAGCCGCATGCCCTTCGAGTGGACGATCAATGTGTATCGGGGCTGCTCCCATTCGTGCACCTATTGTGCGGCTGGCGACACGCCAATCCTCATGGCGGACGGGCGCACGAAGCCGCTCGCCGAGGTGCAGGTCGGCGACGCCATCTATGGCACCGCCTTCGACGGCAAGTACCGGCGCTACGTGGCTACGCAGGTGCTCGCGCACTGGCAGACGGTGAAGCCTGCGTATCGGGTCACGCTCGAAGACGGGACCAAGCTCATCGCCAGCGGCGATCATCGGTTCCTGTCCGATCGCGGCTGGAAGCACGTGACAGGGACCGAGAATGGTCGGCATCGGCGCTCCCACCTGACGACGAACAACAGGTTGATGGGCACCGGCCAGTTCGCCTTGCCTCCGAAGGACTGCCAGGAGTACCGGCGTGGCTACTTGTGCGGCATGATTCGCGGCGACGGGCATCTCGGTTCCTACAGCTACCAGCGACCTGGGCGCACCAACGGCGACGTCCATCGGTTCCGTCTGGCACTGGCCGACTCCGAGGCACTGGGAAGGTCCAGCGCGTATCTGGCCGGGCTGGACATTGCCACCACCGAGTTCGAGTTCCAGAAGGCGGTCGGCGCTCGGCGGCCCATGAGCGTCGTCCGCACCTACACCCGGCTCGGCGTGGCCGCGGTCCAGGACGTCGTCTCCTGGCCGCAAGTCGCGTCAGCTGAGTGGGCCAAGGGATTCCTCGCTGGCATCTTCGACGCCGAGGGCAGCTATAGCCATGGCATCCTGCGCATCAGCAACACGGACCAAGTCGTCCTCGACCAGATTGCCTCCTGCCTGCGGCGCTTCGGCTTCTCGTTCGCCATCGAGACGCGGGCCCTCGACAGAGAGAAGCCGGTTACGTACGTGCGCCTCCTCGGGGGCCTGCGTGAGCATCTCCGCTTCTTCCATACCGTCGACCCGGCGATCACCCGGAAGCGGACGATCGCGGGGCAGGCGATCAAGAGCAACGCGCCCCTCCGGGTGGTGTCGGTCGAACCGCTGGGCCTCGATATCCCCATGTTCGACATCACCACCGGTACAGACGATTTCATCGCCAACGGAATTGTTTCTCACAACTGCTTCGCTCGCCCCAGCCACACCTACCTCAACTTCAACGCGGGGGAGGACTTCGAGCGCAAGGTCGTGGTGAAGGTGAACGCGGCGGAGGTGCTCAGGCGGGAGCTGCGGCGGCCGTCGTGGCGGGGGGAGCACGTGGCCATGGGCACCAATACCGACCCGTACCAGCGCTGTGAGGGGCGCTACCGGCTCACCCGGGGCGTGGTGGAGGTGCTGCGGGACTTCCGCAACCCGTGCTCGATCCTGACCAAGTCGCCGCTGCTCACGCGTGACGTCGACCTGTTCGAGGAACTGGTGGAGACGGCCGGGTTCTCGGCCAGCCTCTCGATCGGCACGCTGGACGAGGAGGTCTGGCGCCGCACCGAGCCGGGCACGCCGCACCCGAGGGCGCGGGTCGCCGCGGTGCGGCGGCTGCGGGAGGCCGGCATCCCCTGCGGCGTGCTGATCGCGCCGATCCTGCCGCGGATCTCCGACTCGCCCGAGCAGCTCCGCACGGTCGTCCGGGCGGTGGCCGAGGCCGGCGCCACCCACATGGCGCCGATCACCCTCCACCTGCGCCGGGGCGTCAAGGAGGAGTTCATGCCGTGGCTGGAGCGCGAGTACCCGGAGCTGGTGGCCGAGTACGAGCGCCTCTACCGGGGCGCGAACGCGCCCAAGGCGACCCAGCGGGCGATCGCCGGCCGCGTCGAGGCGGCCAAGCGCCGCCACCCGCCCGCGCGACCGGCTTCGACCAGCCCGCGCGAGGCGCGCCGGCCCGCTCCCCCGCCCGAGGCGCCGGCCGAGCCCGTGGCGACCCAGCTCTCCCTGGGCTTCGACTGATCGTCCCAGCAGGGGTCGCGCCGAGCGATCGGCGTCATTCGGCGCTCAGCCAAGCAGTGTCCTACGTGGCCGGCCACAGTTGGCGCTCACGTCGAGCCGCGTTCCCGACCAGGCTCAGTTGGCGCTCAGGCCGATGGGCACCTCCTCGCCGGCGGCGACCAGGGCCGAGCCGATCACCGTCTGGGCGCGGGCGGCGAGGCGGAGCTGGGACGGTGGCTGCGGCGGCGGCGGTTCGAGGTCCGCGACGCCGAGGGCGACCAGCGGGTCGAGGAACGCGGCCGCCAGGGCGGTGACGAGCCGGTCCTCGGCGTCGAGGCCGAGCCGCTCCGCGACCGTGGCGGCGAGGGCGGCCACCTCGACGTCGACCGCGGCCGGCAGGCCGAACAGCAGGCGCAGCACCCAGAGGCGGTCGCGCTCCAGCCGCTCGACCGCCGGTCCGGCTCCGAGCACCGCCAGCCACGGCACGCGGTGGCACCAGGCGGCGTACACCAGACCGGCCTGCAGGCCGGCTTCCAGCCGCCGCCACGGGGTGCACAGGGCGGTCGGCTCCACCCGCGAGCCGCGCACGCGCAGCAGCCCGACGGCCTGGGCGAGCAGGCGGAGGAACTCGACCGCCTCGGCGCCGGCGGGCGGCGCGGCCTGGTCGCGGGCGACCGGCGCGCCCGACCGGACGTTGCGGGGCGCCGTGACGCGGGGGCCCGGTGCCGCGGCGTCGTCGAGCCCGGCGGGGCCGGTGGCTGGACCCCCCTCGTGGGCCGGTGCCGTTCCCGGACGGCCGGCCACCGGGCCCAGGCCGGTGGCATGGGCGGCTGCCCGGGCGTCGGCCGTGGCGAGCTGCGCGCCGGGGCCGAGGAACAGGCAGCGGCGCTGGGTGACGAGGTCGAGCAAGGCGTCGAGGCGGCCGAGGAGGCCGTGGTCGGCGGGCGGCATGGGCGCTGCTCCTTACGGGCTGGGGCATGGAGGAGCGCAGCCTCGCGGCGCACGGCGCCGCCGGCCAGCGGCTGGAGCCGATCTGTGGAGGAAGGATCCGCGCGCGCCCGCGTGTACGTACAGCAGGGCGAGCGGCTCTACACCTTAGGGGAGAAGGGGGAGCTCATGCGGTCACAGGCACTTCCAACCAGGACGGCAACCGGCTCCGGCCCGATCGGGCGGATGGTTGCGGCGGTCGAGCGCCGCGTCGCACGGATGGCCTCGAGACGCCGACGGGGCGATGCCCTCGAGCGGGAGGAGGTCACCGCGTCCTTGACGGCCGGGATCAGCAGGGGCCTCACGCTCCTGGTCGACAACCCGGGGACGGCGGCGCGCCGCCGTCCGGGGTTGTAGACAGCGGGGAGCGGCAGCCGGCGAAGGGGAGTAGAAAGGTCCTCGCTCGAGTTCGGACAGGGACGTCCCACTACCGAGGGAGGAATCGCCGGTGAAGGTTGGCCTCCACTACTGGAACTACTCGACACCGAGCGATCCGGCCCAGATCGCCGGGACCTTGGCCGAGGCCGTGCGGACCGCGGAGCAGGCGGGGTTCTCGTCGTTCACCGTCATGGACCACTACTTCCAGATGGATCGGGTGGCCGCGGCCGAGGAGCCGATGCTGGAGGGCTACACCACCCTCGGCCACGTCGCGGCGCTGAGCGAGCGGATGACGCTCGGGGTGCTCGTCACCGGCGTGATGTACCGCCACCCGGGCCTCCTCGCCAAGGTCGTCACGACGCTCGACGTGCTCTCGGGCGGCCGTGCGAGGCTGGGCATCGGCGCGTCGTGGTACGAGCGCGAGCAGCGCGGGCTCGGCGTGCCGGTGGTGCCGGTCGCCGAACGGTTCGAGCGGCTGGAGGAGACGCTGCAGATCTGCCTGCAGATGTGGAGCGACGACAGCGGCCCGTTCAACGGCAGGCACTACCAGCTGGCCGAGACGCTGTGCGCCCCGCCGCCGATCAGCCAGCCCCATCCACCGATCCTGGTCGGCGGTGGTGGCGAGAAGAAGACGCTGCTGATGGTGGCTCGCTACGCGGACGCCTGCAACGTCTTCGGGTCGAGCCCGGCCGACGTCGCGCACAAGCTGGACGTGCTGCGGTCCCACTGCGACGACGAGGGTCGCGACTACGAACGCATCGTCAAGACCGTGCTGGCCGTGCGGCCGGCCCTGGCCGACGTCGACGGGTTCGTGGCCGCGGCCGGCGAGTACGCCGCGCTCGGCGTGACCGAGATGGAGGTGATGCCGATTCCCGGCATGTCCCCGGTCGAGTTCACCGAGCAGTTCGCCGAGCAGGTCCTGCCGAGGCTGGCCGACGTCGGCTGACGGCGTGGCCGAAGATGAGGTAGGGCGGGGCCGGAACCTAAGGCTCGCGCCCGATTCGGGCCAGGGCACCTTAGCCCTACCGTGACGATCGAAGAACCGATCGACACGCAGGCGAGGTGAACGATGCAGTCACTGACCATCCTTGACCTGGTCGCCCGCGACCACGTCGACGACCTCAGGCGCGAGGCGCGCAAGGCGAGGCTGGCGGCCAAGGTGCGCCGCCACACCATCAGGCGCCCGCTCCGGCCGCGCCCGGCCTGAGCCCCAGGGTGAGCTCGGGCGCGCGTGAAGGTACCTCCGCGCCGCCACCGCAGCCCCTCCGCTCGCGGGGCGGCGCGGAAGCAGGCCGGGTCCGCCGGCCGCTGCTCGAGGCAGGGAGCGGCACCCGTCCCGAGGCGTTCACCGCCCGGGAGTGGTTGCTGCTCTTCGCCATCGCGCTCATCTGGGGATCGTCGTTCCTCTTCATCGACGTCGGGCTGGAGGCGCTGCGGCCCGGCGTGATCGCGTTCGCGCGCGTGGTGCTCGGTGCCGCGGCGCTGGCGGTGTTCCCAGCGGCGCGGCGCCGCATCGACCGCGAGGACCTGCCCAGGGTCGCGCTGCTCGGACTGGTCTGGATGGGCGGGCCGCTGATCCTGTTCCCAGTCGCGCAGCAGTGGGTCGACTCGTCGGTGGCGGGCATGCTCAACGGCGCGGTGCCGCTGTTCGGGGCCGCGTGGGCGGTGGTGCTGCTGCGTCGTCCGCTCGCCCGGCCGCAGATGCTTGGGTTGGCGGTCGGCTTCGCCGGCGTGGTCGCGATCTCCTGGCCGGAGGTGGAGGGCTCGCGGGCCACCACGCTCGGCGCCAGCCTGGTGTTGCTGGCGGTGCTGCTCTACGGGCTGGCCGTCAACCTGGCGGTGCCGCTCCAGCAGCGCTACGGCTCGCTGCCCGTTCTGCTGCGCGCCCAGCTCGCCGCCATGGTGCTGCTGGTGCCGTTCGGGTTGTGGAGCCTGCCCGGCTCGCGCCTGGAATGGGGACCGGTCCTGGCGCTGCTGCCGCTCGGGCTCCTCGGCACCGGCCTGGCCTTCGTGCTGATGACGACGCTCGTCGGTAGGGTCGGCGGCCCGCGCGGCGCCGTCGCCACCTACTTCATCCCGGTGGTGGCGATCGCGCTCGGCGTGATCTTCCTCGGTGAGCATGCCGCGCCGGCCGCGCTGTTGGGCACCGCCCTGGTGGTCGGCGGCGCCTGGCTGACTTCCCGCCGCGAGGCCTGAGCAACCGGCGCCGGGCGCCGGCTCCCTTGCTTTCCGGAGTCAGATCCTCCGTTTCTGTGCTACCCTGAACTCCAAACGGAGAGAAAGTCTCCATATAAGGAGGAGCGAGGGTGCCAGGCGAGGCCAGCGGCACGGGCGTCATCCGGCAGCGGCGGCTGCGCGCCGACGCCCGGCGCAACCGGGAGCGGCTCCTGGCCGCCGCCCGGGACGCCTTCGTGGCGCTCGGCGCCGACGCGCCCCTGGACGAGGTCGCCAGGCGGGCGGGGGTGGGCATCGCCACCCTCTACCGGCACTACCCCGACCGGGCGGCGCTGCTGCGCGAGGTCGCGATCGACCTGGTCGGCCGCTCCGCCGACGAGGCCGGCGCGGCGCTGGCCGAGGAGCCCGACGCCTTCGCGGCGCTCGCCCGCTACATGCACCGGGCGCTCGACCTGCGCATCGCCGCGGTGATGCCCGAGGTCGTCGGCCGGGTGCCGATGAACGACGAGGCGCTCGACGCCGCCCGCCGCGCCTCGGTCGAGCGCATCGAGCGGATCATCGCCACGGCCCGTGCCGACGGGTCGCTCCGCCCCGACGTGGCATCCGGGGACATCGGCCTGCTGCTGGTACGGCTGACGCGACCGCTGCCCGGCGCCTTCCCGGCCGAGGTCGACAACCGGTTGGCCCACCGCCACCTGGACGTGCTCCTCGACGGGCTGCGGTCGACCGCCAACCACGGCGCGCCGCTCCCCGACCCGGCGATGACCTTCGACGACCTGGCGGACCTGGCCGGCCATCGGCCGTCGCCAGCCAGGGAGGTGGGCCATAGCCGTGCGCTGGACTGACCGAGGAGCGACGAAGGAGCCCCAGGCACTGGGTTTAGGGAGGTGGGCCGGAGCCGCGCGCTGGCTGGACTTCAGGAGCGAGGGA
>DASUZB010000136.1:0-32753 GCA_036377075.1 Actinomycetes bacterium
ACGCCGTCGCCGTGCCTGGCGACGTGCTCGGCGATGGGGGAGTCGGGGGTGAGGGCCGAGGTCAGCACGAGCCGCACCTCGCCCTGGCCGAGGACGTAGGAGGCCCGGTCGCGCACGCCCGTCTCCGGGCCGGCGTAGGCGACCGGCCGGAAGCCGTAGGCGGTGCGGTAGAAGTGGGCCGCCTGGCGGGCGTTGCCCACCCAGAACTCGACCGCGTCGAAGCCGGTCAGGGCGAGGGGGTCGTCGACGGGCTGCGGCTGGGTCATGCAACGCTCCTCTCGGTGCCAGGATCCCCCATCCTCCACCTGTTCCCCCGGCTGCGCCACGATCACACCGGCGTCCGCGCCCACCGACCGCTTCTGTAAATTGGTCCACATGATCGTCCCCGGCCTGCGGGCCGCCCTCGACCACACCGTCGCCGAGGCGGACACGGCGGTCGCGCTCGGCAGCGGCGACGTGCCCGTGCTCGGCACGCCGCGGGTGCTCGCCCTGGCCGAGCGCGCCACCGTCGCCGCCCTCGCGGGCGCGCTCGATCCCGGCGCCACCAGCGTCGGCACGCGGGTCGAGCTCGACCACCTGGCCGCGAGCCCGGTCGGGGCGACCGTGCGGGTCACGGCCGAGCTCGAGCGGGTCGAGGGGCGGCGCCTCGAGTTCGCCGTCGAGCTGCGCCACATGGGACGGCTCACCGCCCGCGGCCGGGTCACCCGGGTGCTGGTCGACCGCGACGCCTTCCTGGACGCGGCCGCGCGCTGACGGCCGGTGAGCGTGGCCCATTCGGGCGCTGAACGCTGAAATTCTATTTGCGCGTACCCACCGGAGCGGGTTCCACCGGCCAATTCCTTGGGTACGCTCGCGCATACCGAGATCGAACTTGGAAGCGGGTCCAGCGTGCCCGAGGAACGTGCGACGACGATCGACGAGCAAGGCCTCGACCAGGGCCTGCGGCGGCTGCGCGCCACCGCCGCGGAGACGGAGCGCGAGGGCCTGGCCGACGCCCTGCAGCACGTCGTCGCCGCCACCGGCGCCGTGTTCGGCGTCGACGGCGCCGCGCTGAGCCTGCTCGACGAGCAGGGCGAGCTCCGCTGGGTGGCCGCCAGCGACCCGGCGGTGGAGCTGGTCGAGCGCGCCCAGCTCGACCTCGGCGAGGGTCCCTGCCTGGGCGCGGTCGCCAGCGACCGGGTGGTGGCCACTCCGGACCTGGTGGGGGACGGGCGCTGGCCGCGGACCGAGGCGGTGATCCGCCACCACCGCCTGCGGGCGGTGCTCGCCGCCCCCATCCGGGTCGACGACGTGCCGGTCGGCAGCCTCAACCTCTACGCCCGCGAGGTGCGCCAGTGGAGCGAGGGGGACCTGCAGGCGATCGAGGCCTACGCCGCGGTGGTCGCCGACCTGCTCGTGTCCGAGCTGCACCGCGAGGACCACGGCGACAAGGTCGACCAGCTGGAGCACGCGCTGCTCTCCCGGGTCCTGGTCGAGCAGGCCAAGGGCGTGCTGATGGCGCGCCTCGGGCTGGGCTCGCGGCCCGCCTTCGAGCGCCTCCGCCGCCAGGCCCGCGAGCAGCGGCGCAAGCTCGACGAGGTCGCCAGGGACGTGGTCGCCACCACCCAGTCCGACCACCCGGCCAGCGGCAACGGCGCCGGCCCCCCAGGAGGTGGCGGGCGGCGGCCGCCGCGCGGCGGCCAGCCGGGCGAGCCGGGTACCCGGCTGACCCTGCTCGCCGCCGTCACCGACGCCGCCCTCGCCGACCTGGACCTGGACTCGCTGCTGTTCGAGGTGCTGGAGCGGGTGCGGGCGGTGCTCCGGGTCGACCAGGCCACCGTGCTGCTGCTCACCAAGGACGGCCCGGAGCAGCTCGAGGTGCGCGCCTCGGTCCCGCGCGACGGGAGGATCCGCCCGGGGCTGCGGGTGGACCTCGGCGCCGGCGTCGCCGGCCGCATCGCGGCGGTCGGGGCCGGCCTCCTGGTCGAGGACCTGGCCGAGGCCGAGGTGGCGCCGGTGCTGGTCAGCGCGGGGCTGCGCTGCATCGCCGGGGTGCCGCTGCTGGCCCGCGGGCGGCTGCTGGGCGTCCTGCACGTCGGCACGCGCGCGCCCGGCGGGGTCGGCCTCGCCACCCTGGAACGGCTCCGCGTGGTGGCCGAGCCGCTGTCGCTGGCGATCGAGCACGCCCGCCGCTTCGAGGCCGGCCGGACCGCCGGCCGCACCGGCCCGCGATGACCGCGGCCGGCGCCGCCTACACGCCGGTGGTGGAGCGGGGGTAGGCGACCTTCGGATCGGTGGCGACGTTGACCAGGTAGGGGGCGTTCGCCTCGAAGGCCCGGCGCAGGGCCGGCCCGACCTCGTCGGGGGAGGTGACCAGCTCGCCGGCGCCGCCGAGGGCGCGCACGACCTCGTCGTAGCGGCAGCCCGGCTGCAGGTCCGCGGCGACGTCGTAGCCGAACAGCAGCTGCATGGGGTGCTTCTCGAGGCCCCAGATGCCGTTGTTGCCCACCACCATCGCCACCGGCAGGCGGTGGCGGACCAGCGTGTCGACGTCCATCAGGGAGAAGCCGGCGGCGCCGTCGCCGAGCAGCAGCACGACCTGGGCGGAGGGCCGCGCCAGGCGGGCGGCGATGGCGTAGCCGAGCCCGGTGCCGAGGCAGCCGTAGGGCCCGGGGTCGAGCCAGCCGCCGGGCCGGGCCGGTTCGACGTAGCGGCCGGCGAAGGAGACGAAGTCGCCGCCGTCGCCGATCACCACCGCGTCGTCGGCCAGGAGGCGGCGCAGCTCCCCGTAGATCCTCGCCGGGTGGATCGGCGTCGCGCCGCTCGCGAGCAGCTGCTGGTCCCGCGCCGCCGCCTCGGCGGCGGTGGTGCGCAGCCGCTCCAGCCAGGCGCCGTGGTCCGGCAGGTGGCGCCCCCGTGCGACCGCCTCCACCAGCCCGTCCAGCACGGCGGTGAGGTCGCCGGCGGCGGCGCCGGCCAGCTCCACGTGCCCGGCCAGCTGGCTCGCGGCGTCGGCGAGGTGGACCACCCTGGCCGCCGGCGCGCCGTCGCGGCCGCCGAAGGAGCCGTAGCCGAGCCGGAAGTCGAGCGGCGCCCCCGCCACCAGCACCAGGTCCGCCTGCCCGAGCGCGAGCGAGCGGGCGCGGGTGACCACCAGCCCGGCGTCCGGCGGGACCACGCCGCGGCCCATGCCGTTGGCGATCACCGGCAGCCGGAGGGACGACGCGGCGCGCGCGGCGGCCTCGTCGGCCCCGTCGGCCCAGACGTCCGAGCCGACCACCAGCACCGGCCGCTCGGCCTCGGCCAGCAGCGCGGCGATGCCCGCCAGCGCGTCGGGGTCGGGGACGACCGGCTGCCGCGGGGCCGCCGGTGGCGCCGCCGCCGTGGCGACCGAGAACAACTGGTCCATCGGCACGTCGAGGAAGACCGGGCCGCGGTGCGGCGTGGCCGCGAGGGTGAGCGCCCGGTCGACCTCGGCGGCGAGGGCGGCCACCTCGCCGACCGTGCCGGCGTGCTTGGTGATCGGGGCGAGCAGCGGCGGGTGGTCCAGCTCCTGCAGCGCGCCGGTGCCCCAGCGGCCGGCGGGCGCGCGCCCGCCGAGCACCAGCAGGGGTGAGCCGTTGAAATGCGCGGTGGTGACCGCGCTGATGCCGTTGGTCACCCCGGGGCCGGCGGTCAGCACCGCCAGGCCCGGCCGGCGGGTGAGCTTGGCGGTGGCCTCGGCGGCGAACACCGCCGTCTGCTCGTGGCGCACGTCGACCAGGCGCATCGGCGGGTCGGCCTTGACCGCGCCGTCGTACAGCGGGAAGACGTGCGCGCCGGACAGGGTGAACATGGTGTCGACGCCGTGCCGCCTGGCCACGGCGACGGCCAGCCCGCCCCCGTGGCCTTCGAGCACGGTCGCCTCGCCCACGCGGGCGGCTTCGCTCACGGTTCCACCTCCACCTTCCGGGCGACTGGTCGGGAGGATGCTACCCGGCGGTAGCGTGGCGCAGTCGGGGCGAGGAGGTCGCACCCGTGAGCTGGTCCACCTCGCCCGGCGCCGCTACCGCGCCGGCGAGGTGACCCCGGGGCTGGTGGCCGCGCCCCTGCGCGTCCCCGACCGGCGAGGCGCGGCCGCGACCTCCGTGGCCGGGCCGCAGCCGGACGCGGGCCGGCCCGCCAGGCGGGCGTCGAGCCAGGCGAGCACGTCCTCGCCGCTCGCGTCGACCACCTGGCCGTGGTGCACGCCGGCGTAGACGCGCAGCGCGGTCGGGTCGCCGAAGCCGCACAGCCGGCGGGTCATCCGGGTCACCACCCGCAGCGACGCGGCGCCCTCGGCGCCGCCCTGCGCGAACAGCACCGGCGCGGGGATCGGGGCCTGCGCGGCCGCGTTGCGCTCGAACAGGGCGCGCCACGCCGGCACGGTGCGCGGGTCCTCCCGCAGTGCCGGCGGCGTGTTCGCCGCCGACGGCGGGCAGAAGTCGCGCAGCCGCTCGACCGCGGCGCGGCCGGCCGCGGTGAGCACGTCCAGCGGCGCGCCGTAGGTGTCGTGCCAGGCGGCGGCGATCAGCATCGCGAAGCTGGTGGTCGGCACGGGCGTGGGCCAGAACGGGTCGCGGTCCATCGCCTCGAGCGCGCCGCCGGGGGAGACCGAGGCCACCCCGGCGAGCTGCAGCTCGGGCGCGTACGTGGTGGCCAGCTCGCCGGCCCACAGGACGGCGTGGCCACCCTCGGAGAAGCCCCACAGCGCGACCGGGCCGCCGGCGCGCGCGCCGCGCAGCCGGCCGGCCGCCCGCACCGCGTCGAGCACCGAGTGGGCCTCGCTCGCGCCGACCAGGTAGGGGTGCAGGCCGGGCGTGCCCAGCCCCTCGTAGTCGGTCGCCACCACCACGTAGCCGCGCCGCAGCAGCTCGCCGAGCCAGTAGCCGCGCAGGGTCGCGATGCCGTCGACGCCGAGGTGGGAGGGGGTGCAGCGGTCGGCCAGCCCGGTGGTGGGGTGCGCCCAGGCGACCACCGGCCGCGGACCCGGCCGGCCCCCTGGCGGTGCCACCACCAGCCCGGAGACGGCCACGTCGCGCCCGTCCTGGGAGCGCGAGTGGTAGACGACCACCCAGGCGCGCGCGCCCGGCGTCGTGGCCGGCCCCTTGATCTCGAGCGCCCGGATGAGCTGGCCAGGCTGCCCTGCCGGCGCCGGAAGCGGATCGGGGACCTGGTAGAACGCCGCCGGCGGGAACTCGGGCGTGCTGGCCGAGGACTCCCCGGTCGACCAGACGGCCATCGCCGCGCAGACCGCCAGCACCACGGCCACGGCGGCCACCCGGCGCGTCCCCAGCCGCCAGCGCCGTTCCCCTTCCGCCGGCGGTGGCCGCCGCGCCGCCGGCCGGCCCCACACCGCCGGCAGCGCCGGCCACAGCCCCGCGAGCCCCTCGCGCGCCTTCGCGGCGAGCCCCGCGCCGAGCTGCGCGATCCGCCGCCCCGGGTCTGCCGGGACGTGGGAGCGGAGCCACGCCAGGCCGCCGCGTGCACCGTGCGTCGACCAGAGGTCCGCGAGCCGCCGGCGCCGGTCGACCGGCGTGGCCGGCTCGAACCACCCGCGTGGCCGGTTGGCGCCGGTCGCGGGCGTGGACCGTTGCCGGGTCGGCCGCGGGTCGTGGCCGGCGGCGGACGGGAGGCGGGCGAGCAGCCTGCGGACGACGTCGGCGGCGGGCGACGGCCGGGATCCGGCGGCTGGCGGGCGCCGCTCGGCCTGCGCCGCGGGCCACAGCCACGCGAGTCCCCGGCGGGCGGCGGCCACCAGCGTTGCGCGGCGGTTCGCCGCCGCGGGGGAAGGGTGCCGGGCCAGCCGCTGGCGGACGGTGGTGGACAACCGCGACCAGGGCTGTCCGAGCCGATGGTTGCCGCCAGGTGTCATCGCGCCCGCACCTCGACCGGCTCGCTCACGTGCGCAACCGTACCAGGTTGCCGCACTTGGCGAGGCAGCCCGAGCAGGCGTGCCTCGTAACGTATGTCCAGATCGAGCTGCCTGGGTCCTCGGGGGTGGCCGCGGTGCCGTCAGGAGGCGAGCAGGCGGACGGCCACCACCAGGCCGAACGCGACCACCAGCAGGCGCAGCAGGCGGTCGTCGAGGCGCCGCGCCAGCAGCACGCCGGCCTGCCCGCCGAGCAGGCTGGCGGCCATCATCACCAGCGCCGCCGACCAGGCGACCTCGGCCAGCAGGGCGAAGTACGCCGCCGCCACCAGGTTGATCAGCAGGGAGAGCAGGCCCTTGAGGGCGTTCAGCCGCTGCAGCCGGTCGGCCACGAAGATGGCCAGGATGGCCAGGGTCATGATGCCGAGGCCGGCACCGAAGTAGGCGCCGTAGGCCCCGGCGAGGAACTGGCTGGCGTGCAGGCCCAGCGGCCGGCGCGCCCCGCCGGGCCGCTCCGCGCGCCCGCGCACCATCCCGGCGAGCCACGGCTGCGCCGCCAGCAGCCCGCAGGCCAGGATGATCAGGTAGGGCACCAGCGCCTCGAACAGGCCCTCCGGGCTCAGCAGCAGCAGGAACGCCCCGAGCAGGGCACCGGCGACGCTGGTCGCGCCGAGGGCGCGCACCCGCGCACCCTGGCCGTCGAGCTCGCGCCGGTAGCCGAGGCTGCCGCCGAGGTAGCCGGGGCACAGCGCCACCGTGTTGGTGACGTTCGCCCGCAGCGCCGGGAAGCCGAGGGCGAGCAGCGCCGGGAAGGAGACCAGCGAGCCACCGCCGGCGACCGCGTTGACCGCCCCGGCGACCAGGGCCGCGCCGGCCAGCAGGGCGAACTGGGGTGCCTCGAGGCGTACCACGCCACCAGCCTACGTGGGGCCGCCGCCTGAATGGACGCGAAGGCCCCAGCCGGCGTAGTATTCGAACATGAGTTCGACCAGCAGGTTCGCACCGGATACGCCACGAGGAGGGGGAATGCCCCAGTCAGGGGCGGCGCAGCCGCCCACCATCGAGAAGGGTGCCGAGGTGCGGGTGCGCGGCCCGCGCAGCGGCGAGTCCGGCACCTGGAGGGTGGTCGGACCGGTCGCCGGCGCGGACGCCGACGACCCCGCCTTCGACGTCACCAACCTGATCAGCGGCCGGCGCCGCATCTTCCGCAGCTCGCGCCTGGTGGTCCTGCGGTCCGCCAACCGCTGACCGGGGCTCCCAGCCGCCGTCCCATACCATAGGTCGCCCGGCGCGTTCGCGGCCCGCGCCGGGTGACGGCGTGGGAGGGATCGGCATGAGGCTGGAGATCGGCGCCGGCGAGAAGCCGAGCCCGGACTACGACGTCCACGTCGACATCCTGCCGCTGCCCGACATCCAGGTCGTCTGCCGGCTCGACCAGCTGCCCTTCGCCGACCGGACCTTCTCGGCGCTGCGCGCCAACCACGTGCTCGAGCACCAGAGCTACGAGCTGGTCGAGCCGACCCTGCGCGAGTGGGCGCGCGTGCTCGCGCCCGAGGCGCTGGTCGACATCGGCGTGCCCGACGCCCGCTACGTCGCCAGGCAGTGGGTGGACGGCAACTACTCCACGCTCGAGGCCAACTACTGGCTGCTCGGCGGCCACTCCGACCGCTGCGCGCACAAGGGCGTCGACGAGCGCGGCGTGCCCCGCTGGATCTGGAACGCCCACCACGCCCTGTTCGACGCGACCTGGCTGGCCGAGCTGCTCGCCGCGAGCGGCTTCGACGCGGTCGAGATCACCAGCTACGACATCCGCAACCTCCGCTGCCGCTGCCGGCGCGCGGCCTGGTAGCTTCCGGCGCCGCGGGGAGGTCGCCCGCGCGGGCTCAGGCGCGGCGGATGCGGATGCGGTCGAAGTCGGGTGCGAAGCCGCTCGGGTTGAAGAAGGTGAGCGAGTTGTCGCCGGCGCGCAGGGTGATCGTCACGTTGAGCCGGCCGACGCGGTCGAAGCCGCCGCTGTCCTCGAAGGAGAGCGGGATGCCCTGGCCGCCGTCGACCGAGAGGAGGGCGTCGCGCCGCTCGCCGCTGGCGTACCAGATGGTGAGCTGGTAGGAGCCGAGGCTGGGCGCCTGCAGGCCGGCGAAGGTCAGCGTCCCGCGCTTGCCGACGAAGCCGACCTTGGTGTTGCCCGAGCAGCGGTCGCACCCTGCCGGACGGGCGCCGCCGGCCAGGATCGCCGACTCGGCCTCGCGGTCGATGCGCAGCGGCGCCAGGGTGGTCGTGGAGGTGGTGGTGGTGGAAGCGACCGGCGTGGTCGAGCTGGGCGCCACCCGCGACGTCGGCGGCGACGTCGGTGGGGCCGCCAGCCGCGGCCGGGTCGCCGGCTGGTCGGTCCCTGCCAGGCGGGCCAGCACGCGGATCCCGACGACCACGCCGATGACCGCCAGCACCGCGAGGAAGACCGCGATCAGCCCGACGGCGAGCGCGTCGCGGGGCGGGTCGGGCTCGGCGCCCGCGCCGGGCGCCTCCGGGAGGGGGACGCCATGGCCCACCCAGGGCGGCGCCTCGACCCGGGTCGCCGCCGCGTCCGCCGGGCTGAAGCGGGTGCTGGCGTCCTCGGCGACCCTGGTGGCGACGTCGGCCGGCGGCGCCGGGCCCGCCGGGGACGGCAGGACGGTGGTGGACGCCGCCACCGGTGCCCGGGTGGGGACCAGGGCGGGCTGCCCGGTGGGGGCCTGCGTGGCGGCGGGGAGGTGTAGCGGCGCGCCGGGGGCCGCCTCGACCAGCAGCCGGGCGGCCTCCCGGGCCGCGGGGCGCTCGCCGGGGTCCGCCGCCAGCAGGCGGGCCAGCGCCGACCCCAGCCAGCCTGCCAGCTCCGGCGCGGGCCTGGCTCCCGACGGGGGCTGGCCGACCACCGCGTAGTGCAGCGTCGCGGCGGCCGCCCAGACGTCGACCGCCGGGCCGGGAGGGCCGCTGGCGGCCAGTTCCGGGGCGGTCACCCGCGACCCTGAGGGCGCGGCGAGCGCGCGGGGGTGCAGGTGCAGGACGCCGCTGCCGAGCCCGACCAGCTTGGCCGCGCCCGCCGAGGTCACCAGCAGGGTGCCCGGGCTGACCGCGCCGTGCACCAGGCCGGCCTGGTGCATCGCGCCGAGGCCGGCGAGGACCTCGGCGGCGAGCTGCGCACCCCGCCGCGGCGGCAGCGGACCGTGCCGGCGCACCAGCTGGTGCAGGGTCACGCCCTCGACCAGCTCCATCACCACGACGGGCTGGCCGCCGTCGTCGACCAGGTCGTGCACGGCGGCCAGCGCCGGGTGGCGGACGGTCGCGGCGACGGCGGCCTCGCGGCGGAGCCCGGCGGCCAGCGAGGGCAGTTCCGCGGCGGGCAGCCACTCCGGCGGGCGCAGCCACTTCAGGGCCACCGGCCGGTCGCCGACCAGGTCGCGGGCGCGGCAGACCACGCCGAGGCCGCGACCGTGCAGCACGGCCTCGAGCACGTAGCGGTCGGCAACGAGCCGGCCGCCGGCGCCCTGCCACATGGGCGGGAGGCTACCGCATCCGGCGGCCGGGGGTCCGGGGGCTCGGCAGCGCGCGGAGGCCAGCTCCGTCACCCTGGCAGGTTCCCTGGGGAGGCCTGGAGGCTCCGCCCTTGCGCGGGCGCCCCCCCGGGGCGTCGCTACGTGGGCGGGTCGCGGAAGACGACCGTCACGTCGGTGTAGCCGAGCGAGCGGAGCATGCCCTGGAGCATCTCGCGGGTGTTCTGCTCGGCGCGGGCGGTCAGCTCGCTCTGGGTGGCGGCCTCGGCGAGCTTCTGCTCGGCGAGCTGGTACAGCTCCCGCTCGCTGGTCGGGTTGTCGGAGAACACCGAGCCGAGGCGGTCGAGCGCGCCGCGCTCCCGGTTGGCCACGTAACTGCGGGACGGGTCGACGTGCGGGTGGGCCAGCCGCGCGTGGGGGAGGGTGATGGTCGCCGAGCGCCGGTCCGGCGAGACGGTGACGGCGCGCGAGTCCAGGTGGGAGAAGTCCACCTCGGCGTCGACCGTGCCGGCGGCGACGAACAGGGTGCGCTCGCCCTTGAGGAACGGGGGGATCAGGCGGGAGCGCTTCTCGATGTCCACCAGCACCTCGAAGTTGCCGGTGGCGGCCTTGTGGACGCTGAGGTCCTGGATCGACCTGAGCAGCACCGGCTGGCTGCGGTCGACGCTCCTGGCCGCGAACGGGTTGGGCAGCGAGGGCCACAGCCGCAGGTCGGCCACGCGGCCGACGACGGCGAAGACGACCACGATGGCCACCAGCGCGACCAGCGCCCACAGGCGCGAGCGGCGCGCGGGCGGGCGCGGCGGCGGCTCGCGCGGCTGCAGCGGCACGGTCGGCGGCCCGCTGTCGGGGGCGTACCGCTGGCCGGTCGCCCCGGACCGTCTCCCGTCGCCCTGGTCGGCGCTCATGCCCACGTTGTACCCCCTGGAGCCGCCCGCCAAAGGTCGCGGGCAGCGCGCTCCGGGCCAATCGTGCCACGTCCCCGTGACCTGCACGTGCTGGCGTCTATCGTCCGATAACTGATTCGGTTTCGGGGCCTCAGCGGGGTGGCGGGGGACCCCGGCCGGGAGGGGAGCGTGCCCCCGGGTCAGTCGGGGTCCGGGTCCACCCGGAGCAGGACGACGGTGACGTTGTCGGGGCCGCCGGCCAGGTTGGCGGCCCCGATCAGCGCCGCGCAGGCCTCGTCGCCGTCCTGCCTGGTGGCGAGCACCTCGGCGATGGAGCGGTCGGCCACCGGGTCGGTGAGCCCGTCCGAGCAGATCAGCACCTGGTCGCCCGGCTGCAGGGCCAGCGGGGGGAGCAGGTCGACCTCCAGGTCGGCGTCGAGGCCAACGGCAGTCACCAGGACGCTCCGGAAGGGGTGGGAGGCCGCCTCCTCCTCGCTCAGCCGCAGCTGCCGCACGAGCTGGGCGACCACGGTGTGGTCGCGGGTGAGCTGGCGCAGCCCATCGCCCTCGCGCAGCAGGTAGGCGCGGCTGTCGCCGACGTGCGCGACGACCAGGTGGTCCTGGTGGAGCAGGGCGGCGGTCAGGGTGGTCGCCATGCCGGCGTAGTCGGCCCTGGAGGCGCCCTTCTCCATCACCGCCCGGTTGGCGGCGGCGAACCCGTCGGCCAGCGTCCGCCCCGCCGCCTCGAGGCTGTCCGGCCGCGCGCGCTCGAACGGGGCGAGGGCGTCGATGGCGGTCTTCGAGGCGACCTCGCCGGCGCGGCGGCCGCCGAGGCCGTCGGCGACGGCGAACAGGGTGGTCCCGCAGTGGTGCGCGTCCTCGTTGCCCTTGCGGACGCGACCACGATCGGTCGCGGCGAACGCGCGCACGTCCATCCCACCGGCCTCCTCGCTCGTGGTTGCGCGAATCATAGAGGGCGCGCGGCGCCGAGACGGTCGACCCGGCGTCACGGTCGCGAGACGATTGGCGAGCCGCGGGTGCTCTACCCTGGCGGTGATGGAGCCACCCCGTCCCGAGCCGGTTGGCGTGAGTGCTCCGGTCGGGGTCGCACCGCGGCGCGCCCAGGCCGGCACCGCGCTGGTCTTCTTCGTCCACGGCGTGGTGATCGCCACCTGGGTGCCGCGCATCCCGGCGATCAAGGAGCGCCTCGGGCTGACCGAGGGCTCGCTCGGGGTCGCGCTGCTCGGCCTCGCGGTCGGCGCGCTGCTCGCGATGCAGCTGGTGGGCCCGCTGCTGGGCCGCTTCGGCAGCCGGCCGGTGACCAGGGCGGCGGCGCTGGCCAACGCGGCGCTGCTGGTCGTCCCGGCGCTCGCCTGGAACCTCCCCTCCCTGCTGGTGGCGCTGTGGCTGTTCGGGGTCAGCATCGGGCTGCTCGACACGGCCATGAACGCGCACGGGGTGGTGGTGGAGCGGGTCCGCGGGCGGCCGATCATGGCGGGGCTGCACGGCCTGTGGAGCGTCGGCGGGCTGGTCGGCTCGGTCGCCGCCGGCTTCGCCGCCCACGCCGGCTGGGACCCGCTGCCGCACTTCGCGCTCACCGCGGCCGTGCTCGGGGTGCTGGTGCTGGCGGGCACCCGCGGGCTGCTGCCCGCCACCGCCGACCGCCTCGGTGCCCCCGCCCAGCGGGGCAGGCGCGGGGACGGTGCCCTGGCGCGGCGGGGGCGGGCGGTGCTGCTGCTCGGCCTGGTGGGCTTCTGCTCCTTCGTCGGCGAGGGCACCGCGGCCGACTGGAGCGCGCTGTACCTGCGCCAGCTCGGCGCGAGCGCGGGCGCGGCCGCCGCCGGGTTCGCCGCCTTCTCGCTGGCGATGGCGACCTGCCGCCTGCTCGGCGACCGGCTCACGGCGCGGGCCGGCCCGGTCCTGATGGTCCGCGCCGGCGGCCTGGTCGCCGCGTGCGGGCTCGGCCTCGGCGTGGCCTTCGCCCGGCAGCCATGGGCCGTCCTCGGGTTCGGCCTGCTCGGCGTCGGGCTGGCCGCGGTCGTGCCGATCGCCTTCAGCGCCGCCGGCAACCTCGGCGGCCACGGCGGGGTGGGCATCGCCCGCGTGGCCAGCCTCGCCTACCTCGGCACCCTCGCCGGCCCGCCGGCGATCGGGTTCACCGCCGAGCTGCTCGGGCTACGGCTCGCGCTGCTCATCCCGCTGGTCCTGAGCCTGGTGATCGCGCTGTGCGCCGGCGGCGTCGCCACCGCCGCCGGCCCGCGGCGTCACCGGTCAGGAACCGCCGGATTGGAACGTTGACCGGTTGCCGCCTGACTGCCGGATGTCGGCGTGGTGTGGGACCATGCGGCCCGGCGGCAACCGGTCAACTTATCCGGCGGCGGTTCCTCGGAGAATAATCAGGTCGGACGCCGTCACCGACGCGACAGGAACAGCGCTGTGCCCCAGGACGACCGCTGGCGCGCCTTCCGGCTGCTGGCCCTCTCGCAGGCCGCCCACGCCGCCGGCGACGTGCTGGTCGCCGTCGCCCTCGCCAACACCCTGTTCTTCTCCGTCCCGCTCGGCGAGGCGCGCGGCAAGGTCGCCCTCTACCTGGGGCTCACCATGGCCCCGTTCGCGCTGCTCTCACCCCTGGTCGGGCCGTGGCTCGACCGGCGCAGGGGCGCCTACCGCAGCGCCGTCGTGGTGGCCATGGGCGCCCGGGTGCTGCTGGCGGTGCTGCTGTCCAGCCGCACCGACCGGCTGCTGCTCTACCCCCTCGCCTTCGGCCTGCTGGTCTTCTCCCGCGTGCACGTGGTCAGCCGCGCCGCGCTCGTGCCCGAGGTGACCCCGCCCGGCCGGACGCTGCTGTGGGCCAACGGCCGCCTGGCGGTGATCGCGGTGCTCGGCGGCGCGGTCGCCGCCGGCCCGGCGGTCGCCCTCAACCACTTCCTCGGCCCCGCCGGGGCGCTGTGGGCGGCCGCCCTGACCTTCGCCGGCGGGCTCGCGGCCGGGGTGTCGCTGCCGCTGGCCGACGGGGCCGGCGAGCGCCGCCCCGAGCGGCCGGTCGCCTACCGCGAGCTGCTCTCCTCGCGGCTGCTCGCCGGCGGCATCGTGATGGCGACCATGCGCGCGGCGGTCGGCTTCACCACCTTCCTGCTCGCCTTCCTGCTGCGGGCCGAGGGGGCGGGCGGCCGCGGCCTCGCCGTGGTCGTGGTGGCCGCCTCGGTCGGCGGCTTCGCCGGCTCGGCGCTGGCGCCGGGGCTGCGCCGGACCCTCTCCGAGTCGCTCCTGCTGCTGGTCGCGCTGCTGGTGGTCGGGCTGTCGGCCGGCTGGACCGCGAGCGGCTTCTCGCTGGCCAGCGCGGCCGTGCTCGCCACCGTGGTCGGGCTGGCGGCCGCCGCCGGCCGGCTCGCCTTCGACAGCCTGCTGCAGGGCGACGCGCCCGAGCACGTCCGCGCGCGCACCTTCGCCCGCTACGAGACGATCTTCCAGCTCTGCTGGGTCACCGGGGCCGGGCTCGCGGCGGCCGTGCCCTTCGGACCGGGCGACGGCCTCGGCACGCTCGCCGCCCTCTGCCTGCTGGGCCTGCTGGTCTCCGCCCGCGGGCTGCTGCGGCGCCGCCACGCGGCCACCCGCCGCCGCGGCGCCCCGCCCCGCGGCGAACGCGAGTGGGCCGTGCGCGGCCTGCTGCGGCGCGAGGCCGCGGTCCGTCGCATCCGCCCGGCCGACCCCGACCGCCCCGACCGGCCCGGCTGACCGGCGCCACGGGCCCGGCGACCGCCTGCGCCCGAGGGAGCAGGCGGCGGCCACCCGCCTGCTCCCGTGGGCGTAGGCGCCGCGCACCCCGCTGAGCGATGACGGCCGCCGCCTTCAGGGCCTACGCTGCGGTTCGAGATGAACGAGAGCGTCAGCGCCCGACCGGTCCGCGACCGGCTCTGGTCCGCCCTGGGCGGGTCCGGCGACCTCGCGCGCGCCGCGGCGATCGGCGTCGTCCAGGTCGGCGCCACCTTCTTCGCCGCGCACAACCAGCCCGAGCGAAAGCACCTCGGCCTGCTCGCCGTCGCGCTGCTGGTGGCCGGCCCGGCCGCGCTGGTCGTGCGCCGCCGCTGGCCGCTGCAGGTGCTGGCCTTCGTGCTGGCCGTGACCCTCGCCTACTACGTGCTGGGCTACCCGTACGGGCCGGTGTTCCTGGCGCTGATCGTCGCCCTGTTCACCGCCGTCACCCGCGGCCACCGGCGCGCCGCCTGGCTGCTCGCCGGCGCCGGCGTGGCGGCCTGGTTCGTGCTGCAGACGCTCGTCGGCTGGGGTCAGCCACCGGAGGCGCTCCACTTCGGGCTCGTCGCGGGCTGGCTGCTGGTGGTGCTGACCGTCTCGGAGATCGCCCGCGCGGGGCGGCAGCGCGCCGTCGAGGCCGAGGAGGCGCGCCGGCAGGAGGGCCGCCGGCGGGCCGACGAGGAGCGGCTGCGCATCGCGCGCGAGCTGCACGACGTGGTGGCGCACAACATCTCCCTGATCAACGTCCAGGCCGGCGTCGCGCTGCACCTGATCGACGAGCGGCCCGAGCAGGCCCGCACCGCCCTCGCCGCGATCAAGCAGGCCAGCAACGAGGCGCTCGGGGAGCTCCGCTCCGTGCTCGACGTGCTGCGGCAGGTCGACGAGGCGTCGCCGCGGGCGCCGACGGCCGGGCTGGCCGGCATCGACGACCTGGTCGCCCGTACCGCGGCCGCCGGCCTGGAGGTGCGCACCCGGGTCGAGGGCGAGCCCCGGCCCCTGCCCGCCGGCGTCGACCTGGCCGCCTTCCGCATCGTGCAGGAGGCCCTCACCAACGTCGCCAGGCACGCCGGCCCGGCGAGCGCCACCGTCCGCATCGCCTACGGCGACGACGACCTGACGGTGCAGGTGGACGACGACGGCCGCGGCACCGGCGGCGGTACCTCCGGCGGCGGCAACGGCATCCCGGGGATGCGCGAGCGCGCCGCCGCGCTCGGCGGGCGGCTGCGGGCGGGGCCGCGCCCCGGCGGCGGCTTCCAGGTGCTGGCCAGCCTGCCCATCGCCGCCGACGGGCACCGCCGCGGCGCCCCGGACGGCACCGACCCGGAGGTGGCCAGATGATCAGGGTCCTGCTGGTCGACGACCAGGCGCTGGTGCGGGCCGGGTTCCGCGCGCTGCTCGACGCGCAGGAGGACGTCGAGGTGGTCGGGGAGGCCGGCGACGGCGACGAGGCGGTCGCCCTGACCGCCAGCCTGGTGCCGGACGTGGTGCTGATGGACGTCCGCATGCCCGGGCTGGACGGCCTGGGGGCGACCCGCAAGATCGTGGAGGACGAGCGCCTCGCCGCCGTGCGCATCGTGATCCTCACCACCTTCGACCTCGACGAGTACGTGTTCGAGGCGCTGCGGGCCGGCGCCAGTGGCTTCCTGGTGAAGAACACCGAACCGGTCGAGCTGATCCACGGCGTGCGGGCGGTGGCGCGCGGCGACGCGCTGCTCTCGCCGGGCGTCACCCGCCGGCTGATCGCCCGCTTCGCCGAGGGGTCGCGGCAGCCGGCCTCCACGCCGGCGCTGGACGCGCTCACCGAGCGCGAGCGTGAGGTCATGGCGCTGGCCGCCGAGGGGCTGTCCAACGACGAGATCGCCGAGCGGCTGGTGGTCAGCCCGGCGACCGCCAAGACCCACGTGAGCCGCGCGATGGTCAAGCTCGGTGCCCGCGACCGCGCTCAGCTGGTGGTCTTCGCCTACGAGTCCGGCCTGGTCCGCCCCGGCTGGCTGGGGTGACGCCCGCTACCACCGCCGCGGCAGGCGGCGGCCGGCGGCTGCTCCCCGCGGCGTAGCGAAGAAGCCTCCGCCGGGGCGACGACGCGGCGGCCCCGCAGGCGGACCATGGTGGCGAGGAAGAACGCACCACCCGACCGAAGAGGTGAACGACATGGCACCGTTCCAGCGCAACGACGGCGCGACCGCCCTGGCCCCAGCGCCGCCGCCGCCGGTCCTCGATCCGGGCAGCGTCCTGATCGACCTCCACGTCGCCGCCGAGCGGGCCTTCGCCCGCTACGACGCGGCAGAGGGCAGCCAGCGGGGTCGCTTCCAGGCGGTCCGCGCGATCGCCAACGCCCTGGCCGTCCACGACGCCGTCGAGCAGGAGCTCTTCTACCCGGCCCTGCGCGACCGCACCGCCCGCCACGACGGCCTGATCGACCGTGAGGTCGAGCACGGCCACCTGCTCAACCTGCTGCTGATCGAGCTCGGTCGTATGCTCCCGAGCGAGCCACGCTACGACGCCAAGGTTGGCATGCTGTTGGAGCTGTTCCGCCAGCACGTCCGCGACCAGGAGACGACCCTGCTGCCCGAGCTGCGCCGCCGGCTCGACGACGACGAGCGCGGGCGCCTCGGCGCCGCCGCCGAGGAGCGGGCCGCCAGGCTGCGGGCGGGCCCGCGGAGCTGAACCACCCGGCAACTGGATGACGACAGGAGAGGAGCGCCGATCCGATGACCACCGTGGCAACCGTCCTCCGCATGCTGATCCGCGCCTGCGCGGTCGTGCTGGTCCTGCTCGGCATACTGTTCTGGACCGGCAACGCCCTCGGCCTGAGGCCGTTGCACCAGTTCCTCGGGTTCGTGCTGGTGGTCTCCCTGTGGACCCTGGCGGTGCTGGCGGCCAGGGCCGGGGCCAGCCTCGGCCTGGTCGCCGGGGCCGCCGCGTGGGGGCTGGTCGTGCCGATCCTCGGGTTGGCGCAGACCTCGCTGCTGACCGGCTCGGCCCACTGGGTCATCCGGGTCCTGCACCTGCTCGTCGGCCTGGCCGCCGTCGGCCTCGGCGAGGCCCTCGCCGCCCGCGTCCACGCGCTGGCCCCCGCCACCCGTCCCCAGGCCTCCTGACCGATAATCTATTCGGTTCCAAGGCAGCAGGGCGTCCCGCGGGCAGGACGACGGCGGCCGTGGCGGGCGGCGCGCTCACCGTGCAGGCATCGACGGCGGGGGAGTGAGCTCAACCGGTCGGGGTGGGGTGCTATGGTCGGCGGCGGCGACGCCTCGCGCCTGACTTCCTGACCGGGCGCCCACGACGTCCGGCGACGCGGGAGCGAAGGGGGCTGCTGTCCTCGGGGTCGTTCCGCCGTGTCACCAGACCTTCCTCACCAGCCGAGCGGACGGTTCGAGGGGCGTGGGCCCGCGTGCCGGTCCGTGGTGAGGAGCCCGACGTGACCAGGCAGAACAGCCTCAAGCGCCTCGTCCGTGCCCGGATGGCCGCCACCGGCCAGAGCTACACCACCGCCCGCCGCTTCGTCCTGTCGCAGCGCTCCGGCGAGCGGTTCGGCGGTGTCGCGGCGGACGGCTTCCTGCACCTGCCAGGGGTCCACCCGGAGTGCGCCGCCCTGCGGGTGCTGCTGGCCAACTCCGGCGTCAGCGCCCCGCACACCGGCGAGCCGCCCAGCGAGGCGCTGGTGTTCGGCATCGCCGGCGGCCCCGGTGCCGGCGCCATGGCCTTCCGCTACGAGCGCGAGGACGAGAGCCACTTCTACGTCACCGGCTGGAACCCCTTCCAGTCGGACGTCCGCGACGCCTGCAAGCGCCTGGGCATCCACGCCACGGTGAGCGAGACGACCGGGGCGCGCACCGCCGCCGCCCAGCTCGACGAGCTGCTCGCCGAGGGGGTGCCCGCGATGGCCTGGGTGGACCTCGCCGAGCTGGGCTACGCCGCCCTGCCCGCGCGCTTCAGCGGCGGCGCCTACCACACCGTGGTGGTCTACCGCAGCGGCCGGGACGGCGGCAGCGCGCTGCTCGGCGACCGCGCCCGCGTGCCGGTCGAGGTGCCCGCCGAGCGGCTCGCCGCCGCCCGCGAGCGCATCCGCAAGCACCGCAACCGGCTGCTCAGCCTCGGCAGCGCCGAGGTCCAGGTCGACGTCCCCGGCGCGGTCCGGGCCGGCCTGCGCACGGCGGCCGCCGGGCCGGGCCGGCCGCCGACCAGCGCGATGACCCTCGAGGGCGTGCGCGCCTGGGGCGAGCGGGTCCACGGCACGGCGGCCAAGGACTCCTGGGCGCGGACGTTCCCGCCCGGCCGGCACCTGTTCGGCGCGCTCCGCTCGGTCTACGAGTACGTGGAGCGCGCGGGCAGCGGCGGCGGCCTGATGCGGCCCATGTTCGCCGCGTTCCTGCGCGAGGCGGCCGTGCTGCTCGACGACCGCCGCCTCGACGGCCTCGCCGGGCGCTACGACGAGCTCGGCGAGGCGTGGCGGGAGCTGGCGCGCGCGGCCCTGCCCGCCGAGGTGCCGCTGTTCGCCGAGGCCCGCGAGCTGCTCGACCGCCGCGAGGCCGCCTTCGCCGCCCGCGGCGGCCAGGCCACCGCCGAGCTCGGCCGCACCTGGGCGCGGTTCGACGAGCTGGCCGAGCAGGCCGACGACGCCTTCCCGCTCGACGCCGGCGCCGTCGACGAGCTGCTGCGCGGGCTGCAGGCCCGCGTCGCCGCCGTCTACCAGGACGAGCTGGCGGCAAGGGACGAGCTGCGCGGCCTGGTCGACTGACGCCGGACCACGCAGCAGAGCGAGCGTCTATGCTACGAGAAGGGAGGTATCCGCCCAGCTTGGCAGGGTAATCGTGAAAGATCCGGCGAACCGAACCCAAACCGGAGAGGAGCCGCATGTCGAAGGTCGTGGGCCTGCTCGTCGGGATCGAGAACACCTTTCCCCTGCCGTTCATCGAGGTCGTCAACGAGAAGGGCGCCAAGGAGGACATCCGCGCCGAGATGTGCTCGCTCGGCGGCACCGGCGAGCTCGAGGAGCCGCCCCGCTATGCCGTGATCGTCGACCGCATCTCCCACGAGGTCCCGTTCTACCGGGCCTACCTCAAGAGTGCCGCCCTGCTCGGCACCGCGGTGATCAACGACCCGTTCTGGTGGGAGGCCGACGAGAAGTTCTTCGAGTGCACCCTGGCGCGCAAGCTCGGCGTGGCGGTGCCACGCACCGTGGTGCTGCCCAACAAGGAGTACGTCCCCTACATCGACCCGTCCCGCAGCCTGCGGAACCTGGCCTACCCGCTCGACTGGGAGGGGATCGTCCGCTACACCGGCCTGCCCGCGGTCCTCAAGCCCAACACCGGCGGCGGCTGGCGCGACGTCTACGTGGTCGGCTCGGTCGAGGAGCTGATCCGCGCGTACGACCAGACCGGCCAGAAGACGATGATCCTGCAGGAGTTCATCGACTGGCACGACTACGTTCGCTGCATCGTCGTCGGCGACGACGTGCTGCCGTTCCGCTACGACCCGCGGCGGCCGTTCTTCGACCGCTACGTCACCGACCGCCCGCCAGAGGGCGAGCTGCGCGAGCAGGCCATCGCCCAGGCGCGCACGCTCACCCAGGCGCTCGGCTACGACATGGACACGGTCGAGTTCGCCGTCAGGGACGGCGTGCTGTACGCGATCGACTTCCTCAACCCGGCGCCCGACTTCGACAACTTCTCCATCAAGGACGAGGGCTTCGACTGGGTGCTGCACCACATGAGCGAGCTGGTGCTGCGCTACGCCCGGGGCGAGGCCAGCCCACCGTGGCGGGGGGCGCAGCGCTGGTGGCGGTACGTATGACCGCCGACCCGATCGCCGCCTGGCACGACCTGCTGGAGTCCGACGCGGCGCTGGCCGAGGCGAGCTGCGCCGCCCTCACCGAGGGGCAGCGCGAGCGCAGCCTGTTCTTCGGCGAGCACCCGCTGTCGGTCTCGCTGCGCCCGCAGCTGGTCACCCGCGAACGCTACCAGCGGGCGGTGGCCGCGGCCGAGGCCGTCCACGGCGCGCTCGCCGCGCTCGAGCGGGTCCTGCTGGCCGACGCCGACCTGCGCGCCGAGCTCGACCTCGCCCCGGGCGAGGAGGCGCTCGCCATGGCGGAGCCGGGCTTCGGCTCCTCCTCCTCGTCGAGCCGGCTGGACAGCTTCTTCGCCGACGAGATCCGCTACGTGGAGTACAACGCCGAGTCGCCGGCCGGGATGGCCTACACCGACGTGCTCGCCGAGGTGTTCGAGTCCATGCCGGTGATGCGGGAGTTCCGCAAGCGCTGGCGGCTCACCCCGCTGAACGTGCGGGACCAGCAGCTCGGCTGCATGCTGCGGGCGTTCGACGAGTGGCGCGGCGGCCGCTCCGAGCGGCCGGCGATCGCGATCGTCGACTGGCCCGGCCTGCCGACCCTGACCGAGTTCGAGATGTTCCGCGCCTTCTTCGAGGCCAGCGGGGTGCCGACCCACATCTGCGACCCGGCGGGGCTGGAGTTCAGTGGCGGCGTCCTGCGCGCCGACGGGCAACCGGTCAACCTCGTCTACCGGCGCGTGCTCACCAGCGAGCTGCTGGCCACCGAGGACGACAGCCACCACGCCCTGCGCGACGCCTACCTGGCCGGGGCGGCCTGCGTCGTCAACAGCTTCCGCGCCAAGCTGCTGCACAAGAAGATGAGCCTGGCGCTGCTGTCCGACGAGCGCTACGCCTCCTTGTACACCCCGACACAGCGGGAGGCGATCGAGCGGCACGTGCCCTGGACCCGCAGGGTGCGCGAGGGTCCTACGACCCGGCACGGCCACCAGATCGACGACCTCGCCGCCTACGTCTGCCAGCGGCCCCGCGAGCTGGTCCTCAAGCCCAACGACGAGTACGGCGGCAAGGGGGTGGTGCTCGGCTGGACTGTCGACGTGCACGAGTGGGAGCAGGCGGTCGCGGTCGCCCTCACCCAGTCCTACGTGGTGCAGGAGGCCGTTCCGGTGCCGCGCGAGCCGTTCCCGGTTGCGTTGGACGGCCTCAAGCTGCTCGAGTTCTCGGTGGACATGGACCCCTACCTGTTCGACGGCCAGGTCGCGGGGACGCTCACCCGCCTGTCGTCGTCGGCGCTGCTCAACGTCACCGCGGGCGCCGGGAGCGTGGTGCCCGCCTACGTGGTGGAGGGATCGGCGTGAGCGATGAACGGCTCACCATCGGCATCGAAGAGGAATTCCAGATCGTCGACCGGAACGGTGAGCTGCGCGCCCACATCGACACCCTGCTGGCCGCCGCCAAGCCGGTGCTCGGCGAGGACGTCAAGGCGGAGATGCTGCAGTCGGTGGTGGAGGTCGGCACCAGGATCTGCCAGAACATCGCCGAGGCGCGCGAGGAGATCGTGCGCCTGCGCGGCACCCTCGCCGGCCTGCTCAACCCGGACGGGCTGCGGATCGTCTCGGCCGGCACGCACCCGTTCTCGCACTGGCAGGACCAGCGCATCACCGAGCTGGAGCGCTACAAGATCCTCGAGGACGAGATGCAGGACGTCGTCCGCGAGCTGCTGATCTTCGGCATGCACGTGCACGTCGGCATCGCCGACCGCGAGTGGCGCGTGGAGGTGCTGAACGAGGCCCGCTACTTCCTGCCGCACCTGCTGGCGCTGTCGACCTCGAGCCCGTTCTGGGTGGGGCGCAAGACCGGGCTGAAGTCCTACCGCAGCGTCATCTGGTCGCGCTTCCCGCGCACCGGCATCCCGCCGGACTTCGGCTCCTGGGACGACTTCGCCAACCACGTCGAGCTGCTGGTCAAGACGAACTGCATCGACAACGGCAAGAAGATCTGGTGGGACCTGCGCCCGCACTGGCAGTACCCGACCATCGAGTTCCGCGTCTGCGACGCGATGACCCGGGTGGACGAGGTCATCTGCATGGCCGCGCTGATCCAGGCGATCTGCGCCAAGCTGCTGAAGCTGCGCGCGCAGAACCTCGGCTTCCGAAAGTACCTGCCCACCCTGGTCGCCGAGAACAAGTGGCGCGCGATGCGCCACGGCATCGACGGCAAGCTGATCGACTTCGGCAAGCTCGCCGAGGTGCCCATGCGCGACCTCGCCGTGGAGCTGCTGGAGTTCGTCGACGACGTGGTCGACGACCTCGGCTCCCGCGAGGCGGTGGAGTACGTCCACACCATCCTGCGCGAGGGCACCAGCGCCGACCGCCAGCTCGCCGTCTACGAACGCACCGGCGACCTCGCCGCCGTGGTCGAGTACCTCACCGACGAGACCGCCGCGGGGGTCCCGATCGGCTCGTGACAGGGCCGTTCCCTCCGGTCATCCACAGGCTCGCGCCGGCCGGTGAACACGATCCGACCCGGGAGGTAGCATCGGCTGGACCCTCGGCCGCCGGGCGAGGAGTGAGCCGTTAACGGCGCCTACCGGTAGCTGTAGCGCCATAGCTCCCTGCCGGTCACTGCGTCGAGGACCACCACGATCTCGCGGCTGCCGATGGCGCCACAGTAGCCGATGGCGGCTGGTACCCCGGTGACCGCGACCACCCAGGCTCGGGTGCGGGGGAGCAGCGGTGGCCGGCGCACCCACAGCAGGCGCGCGTGGGTCGTGATCCCCTCGGCGTCGTGGCCGATCCGCTCCCGCGCCAGCTCCCCGGCGTGGCCGGGCTCGAGGTCACCCGGCCGGTGGTCCGCCAGTGCCAGGTGCAGCCGAGGGATCGGCGGGTTCAGTTGCGGGCCGCCGGTCGGGCCGGGCGGGCGCCTGGTGATGCCGTCGGGGTCGCAGGAGGGGCGGGTGTCGACCGGCGTCGTCGTCAGTGGCGCGGTCGCGGGTGGGGCGGTGGTGCGGCCGACCAGGACGAGCCCGGCCACGACGACGGCGACCACGAGGACGGGCTGCCAACGCCGCATCGCTACCACCTCACCGGCCGTCCTAGCAGAAGCGGGGGAGGTGGTAGGCGAGCTGGTTGCGCCACGAGGGCCAGTCGTGGGGGACGTCGTGGCCCCAGAGGTCGAGCTCGTGGCGGATGCCCTTGGAGGCGAGGATGCCGGCGAACTGCTTGGTGCTCTCCAGGGAGCCGGTGGTGTCCTCCCACTGGCCCTGGCCGCAGACCAGCACCAGGCTGACCTGGCGGCGCAGCCAGTCGAGGTGGTCGCCGTCGGCGTGGGCCATGTAGTCCATCGGGTTGTTGAAGTAGGCGCCCTCGCCGCGCTCCCAGCCGCCGCCGACGACGCTGACGTCGTAGACCCCGCTCATGCACAGCGCCAGCGGGAACAGGTCGGCCCGCTTGAGGGCGAAGTTGGCCGCGTGGTAGGCGCCGAAGCTGCAGCCGGTCACCATCGTCTCGGTCTGGCCGGCGCAGTCCTCGGCGATCCTAGGGAGCACCCGGTTGAGGATCCAGTCCTCGTACAGGCCGTGCTGCCGGGCGCGAGCCTCCAGCGACAGGCTGCCGTTGCGCCAGCTGTGGGCGTCGAAGCTGTCGACGCAGTAGAGCTTGACCCTGCCCGCGTCGAGCAGGTCGGACACGGCGGCGATCATGCCGCGGTCCTCGTAGTCGGAGCAGCGGCCCGCGTCCGAGGGGAACACCAGCAGCGGGCGCCCGTAGTGGCCGTAGGCGATCACCCCGCCCGCCCCGAACGCCGGCGAGTCGACCGACCAGTAGTCACGTCTCATGCCCACAGCTCCTCGAGGAACCCGACCAGGTGCGGGTCGAACAGGTCCCGCCAGGCGGTCCAGTTGTGCCCGTCGCGGCTGGGAACGAACCGCACCCGGTAGCCCTGGCGGGTCAGGACCAGGGCGGTGGCGCGGTTGTTCGGCAGGTTCACCTCCACCGTGCCACAGGTGATCACCACCGGGACGGGGTGACCCCAGTCGCGCTCGGCGTGGACCCGGTCCATGAAGCGGCGGATCCGCAGGAACTCCTCGAAGCCGAGGTCGTGCGGGTCGTAGCGGTGGTGGAAGAAGCTGCCCGACTGCAGGAACAGCCCGCCGAAGGTGGGCGGGTGCAGGCGGTGGGCGTGGAGCATGGCGAGCGCCCCGAGGCTCGCGCCCATGCCGACCCGCCAGCGCCGGCCCGGCGGCGACGGGGCGAGCCTGGCCAGCGCGGGCAGGATCTCGCGGGCGAGCGCGTCGGCGTAGGCGCGGCTGGCCGAGTAGTGCTCGCCGCGGCGCATCGGGTGCAGCAGCGCGGCGCGCATGCGCGGCGGGGCACGGCGGTGCGAGAGCCGGTCGAGCAGCAGCTGCAGGCCGGAGTAGCGGGCGTACTCGATGCCGTCGTGGACGACCAGCAGTGGCAGGCGCTCGTCGGGGCCGGCACCGGGCGGGCTCCAGACCTGCGCGTGCAGGTGCCCGTCGAGCGAGGGGACCTCCAGCTCGAGGTCGCGGACCGCGCCGGCGGGTACCTCGGCCGGCGCCGTCCAGGCGGGCGCGTGGTAGCCGGGGAACTCGATCACCGACTTGTCGCCGAACGGCCCCGGGCCGCGCAGCGGGTTGGCCGGGTCCTGGACCAGCTCGCTGCGGCCGTCGGCGTAGAGCAGCTCGACCAGGTACTCCATGCGGTCGACCGGCGGCCGCGGGAAGGCCAGCCGCCACGGGCCGCCGTTCCCGCCCGGTTCCAGGCCCCAGCCGCCCCGCGGCATCGCCACCTCCTGGAACAGCCAGGCGGCGGCCAGGTCGGGCGGGGGATGCAGCCGGAAGGTCACGCCGTCGCTCGAGACCAGCGGACCGGCGTCGGCGTCGCTGCTCTGCATGGGCAGCACGATACCGGTCCGGAGCGAACGGCCGCCGGTCCCTCGCTCCGGGCCGGGATCTGGCAACCTGGAGTGGTTGCGTGCCGGGGCGGACTCCCGGCAGGAGAAGACGATCACGATGCTGGCAACGCTCACCGGGGTCGGCCTCTCGGCCGCCGCCGGCCTCAACGCCTACATCCCGCTGCTGCTGGTCGGCGTGGTGGCACGCTGGACCGACGCGGTCACCCTGCCGCCGGACTTCGCCTGGATCTCCAACGAGTGGGTCCTCGTCATCGTGGCGGTGCTGCTGCTCGCCGAGGTGGTGCTCGACAAGGTGGCGGTGGTCGACCACCTCAACGACATGGTGCAGACGTTCGTGCGCCCGGCCGTCGGCGGCGTCATCTTCGCCGCCACCACCGCGGCGCACCAGGTCGACGCGTCGCCCTGGGTGCGGGAGCACCCCTGGGTCGGCTGGCTCGCCGGGATCGCCGTGGCGGGGTTGGTCCACGCCACCAAGGCGACCGCCCGCCCGGTGGTCAACGTCTCCACCTTCGGGATCGCGACCCCGGTGGTGAGCGCGGCCGAGGATGCCGTCTCGCTCGGCATGAGCCTGCTGGCCGTGTTCGCCCCGGTGCTGGTCCTGGTCGGCCTGCTGCTGCTCGCCGTGGCGGCGGTCCTGGCGGTGCGGCGCCTGCGCCGCCGCCGGCGGGAGCGGCGCCAGCGGCCGGTCCCCGCCTGAGGCGGCCGGGAACAACCCCGGCCTTCTGGCCGGCCCCGGCCGCCGCCCGTAACGTTCCCTGGACGCAGGACGGCCACACTGGCACCCGCTGGCGACCGCCGGTGGGTGCTAGCGTCTGGATTGGGTGTGATGGGTGGCGCTGGCCGCCGGGCTGGTGGTGGTGACGCTGCTGGCCCTGGTGGCGGCGATCCCGATCGGGAACGACGTCCTGCTCGGCTGGCTCACGGCGGTCGACGTGGCGCTGCTGCCGCTGGCGACCGGCGCGGCGATCCTGCGCTACCGGCTCTACGACATCGACCGCATCGTCAGCCGCACGCTCGCCTACGGCCTGCTCACGCTGCTGCTCGGCCTGTGCTACGCCGCCGTGGTGCTGGCGCTCGGCCAGCTGCTGCCGCGGGATTCCAGCCTGGCCGTGGCCGCGGGGACCCTGGCGGTCGCCGCGCTGTTCCAGCCCGCCCGCCGCCGCGTCCAAGAGCTGGTCGACCGCCGCTTCGACCGCCGCCGCTACGACGCCGCCCGCACCATCCAGGCGTTCAGCGCCCGGCTGCGCGACGAGGTCGACCTCGACACGCTGACCGGCGAGCTGCTCGGCGTGGTCGAGCGGACGATGCAGCCGACCCGGGTGACGATGTGGCTGCGGCCTTCGCCCGCCGGCCCCGGCGGACCCACCGCGGGCCGCTGACCCCCCGGCACGACCAGGCGCCGTCGCGGCCAGCTCGGCGGTTCCTCAGGGGCCGAGGCGGAAGTCGAGGTCGGCGGCGACGTCGGCGGTGTCCATCTGCGCCTTCTGCAGGCGGCCGGAGTAGTCCCAGTTGACCGCCTGCCAGCGGGTGAACTGGTCGAGCACCCAGACGCCGGACTGGCGGGCGCCGTTGCCGGACCGGCGGTTGCCGCCGAACGGCAGGTGCGCCTCGGCCCCCGAGGTGGAGTTGTTGACGCTGACCATGCCGGCGCCGACGCGCTCCCGGAAGCGGAACACCGCCTTGGGGTCGCGGGTGTAGATCGAGGCCGACAGGCCGTAGCCGTGGCCGTCGGCCAGCTCGACGCCCTCGTCGAAGTCACCGAACGAGGCCACC
Source organism: Actinomycetes bacterium (assembly GCA_036377075.1). Taxonomy (GTDB): domain Bacteria; phylum Actinomycetota; class CALGFH01; order CALGFH01; family CALGFH01; genus DASUZB01. The sequence continues at coordinate 26,532 of DASUZB010000136.1, forward strand.
CCGACGATCGGGCCGAAGGTCTCGGTGCGGTACAGCTCGTCCTTGGCGGTGACACCGTCGACGATCACCGGGTGGCAGTAGAGCCCGTCGTCGGGGTCGCCGACGAACCCGGCCCGCGGGTTGGCGCGGGTGATCCGCCCGAGCCCGGTCGAGCCGCTGGTGCGGTGGTGTCCCTCGACCAGGTCCAGCCAGCCGAGGAACCGCTCCAGGAAGCGCTCGTTCATCATCGGCCCGTAGAGCACGTCCTCGCGCGGGTCGCCGACCCGCGCCGCCTCGGTCGCCGCGGTGAAGCGGGCGAGGAACTCGTCGTGGACCGACTCGTGCACCACCACCGTGCCCAGCGACGTGCAGCGCTGCCCGGCGGTGCCGAAGCCGCTGAACAGCGCCCCCTCCACCGCCAGGTCGAGGTCGGCGTCGGGCATCACCAGCAGCGGGTTCTTGCCGCCGAGCTCCAGGCAGGGCGCCTGCAGGTGGCGGCCGCAGAGCTCGCCGATGCGGCGGCCGACCGCCGACGAGCCGGTGAAGCCGACCTTGTCGACCAGGCCGGCGTCGAGCGCCTGCTCGAGCCCCTCGAAGGTGGTCGGGCCGTCGGCCACCACCAGGTTGAGCACCCCGTCGGGCAGGCCGGCGTGCCAGAAAAGCTCGGCGAGGGCGAGCGCGCTCGCCGGCGCGTACTCCGCCGGCTTCCACACCACCGCGTTGCCGCAGACCAGCGCGGGCACCACGTACCAGGCCGGCACCGCCACCGGGAAGTTGCCGGCGGTGACCACCACCGCCACCCCGACCGGCGTGCGGAAGGTGAACAGCTGCTTGTCGGGCATCTCGCTCGGCACCGTCTGCCCGTACAGCCGGCGGCCCTCGCCGAGGAAGAAGTTGCAGGTGTCGACGATCTCCTGCACCTCGCCGAGCGCCTCCGCGTAGGGCTTGCCGATCTCGTCGGTGACCAGCCGGGCGAGCGCCTCGGCGTTCGCCTCGACCAGCCGGCCGGCCTGCTGCACGGCACGGCCGCGGACCGGCGCCGGCGTCGCCGCCCAGGCCGCCTGCGCGGCCCTGGCCGCCCGGCACGCATCCACCAGCACGGCCGCGTCGGCGAGCTCGACCTCGCCGGTGACCTCGGCGGTCCGCGCCGGGTTGGGGAGCCGCCGGCGCCGCTCGGGCGGCCCCGGCCGTGCCTGCCCGCCGACGATCGAGGCCACGGTGCGCGTCATGGCTGCCTCCAGGTGTTCGGCGTGGCGGCCGCGGCGGCCGCCCGCTCCCAGGGTCGCGACCGCGGCCGCGGCTGGCAAGGCGGGGCGCTTCGGCCATGTGCCTATTTACCGGTACAGGCCGCGTGCCTATGCTCGCGCCAGAGGTCCGCCGAGGTGGGGGAGCTGGGCCATGACGGAGCAGGCGGTCCTGGCGGCGCGCCAGGAGATCGAGCGGCAGGTCGAGGGACGGACCTTGTGCGACCTGCTGGCGGACAACGCGGCGCGGCACGGCGAGATGCCGGCGCTGTCCTGGAAGCAGGACGGCGACTGGCGGACCGCCACCTGGCGGGAGTACCGGGAGCGGATCGCCGAGGTCGCCCTCGGCCTGGCCGGCCTCGGCGTCGGGCAGGGCGACTTCGTCGCCGTCATGGCCTCCAACCGGCCCGAGCACGTGGTCGTCGACCAGGCCGCCTTCCACGCCGGCGCGGTGCCGACCACCTTCTACTTCACCCTGGCGCCGGAGCAGATCCGCTACTGCGCCGCCCACTGCGAGGCCAAGGTCGCGGTGCTGGAGAACCGTGACGTGTTCAAGCGCTGGCAGGAGGTCCGCGACGAGCTGCCCGCCCTGCGCCACGTGGTCCTGCTCTCCGACGCCGAGGAGTTCGCCGACCAGCCGGGGGTGCTCTCCTGGTCGGAGCTGCTGACCCGCGGCCGGGAAGTGCTCGCCACCGCCGGCATGGGCCGCTTCGAGGAGCTGCGCGCCAAGGTCCAGCCGGAGGACCCCTGCACGCTGATCTACACCTCCGGGACCACCGGCCCGCCCAAGGGCGTCCTGCTCACCCACCACAACGTGCTCTACCAGGCGACCGCGCTCGACCGGCTGACCACCGTCCCCGACGGGCTCACCTCGGTCTCCTACCTGCCGCTGGCGCACATCGCCGAGCGGGTGCTCTCGATCTACCTGCCGCTGAAGAAGGTCTCCCACGTCTACTTCTGCCCCGACGCCACCCAGGCGCTCGAGTACGTGCGCCAGGCCCGGCCGAGCTTCTTCTTCGGCGTGCCGCGGGTCTGGGAGAAGGTCCGCACCGGCATCACCGCCAGGCTCGCCGCCGAGCCGAACCCGCGCCGGCGACGCATCGCCCAGGCCGCGGTCGCGGCCGGCCTCGAGGTGGTGGGGTGCCAAAGCCGCGGCGAGGCCGCCGGGCCGCTGCTGCGCGCCCGCCACGCCCTGCTCGACCGGCTCGTCCTCGCCAAGATCCGTGGGGCCGTCGGCCTGGACCGCTGCCTGTACACCTCCAGCGCGGCGTCGCCGCTGCCGCTGGACGTGGCCGAGTTCTTCGCCGCGATCGGCCTGCCGCTGGTCGAGGTCTACGGCATGACCGAGACCACCGGCGTGGCCACCGGCAACCCGCCGGACCGGCTGCGGATCGGCACCGTCGGGCCGGCGCTGCACGGCGTCGAGGTGCGGCTCGCCGGCGACGGCGAGGTGCTGGTCCGCGGCCCGGTCAACACGCCCGGCTACCACCGCCGCCCCGAGGCGACCGCCGAGCTGCTCGACGACGACGGCTGGCTGCACACCGGCGACGTCGGCGTGCTCGACGACGACGGCTACCTGCGCATCGTCGACCGCAAGAAGGAGCTGATCATCACCTCGGGCGGCAAGAACGTCTCCCCGGCCAACGTCGAGGGCCTGCTCAAGGAGCACCCGCTGGTCGGCCAGGCGCTCGCCTACGGCGACAACCGGCCCTACCTGGTCGCCCTGGTGGTCCTCGACCACGAGGTCGCCCCCGGCTGGGCCAGGCGGGAAGGCATCCCCTTCGACGGGCTGGCCGCCTTCGCCCGCGACCCGCGCGTGGTCGAGGAGGTGCAGCGCGCCGTCGACGCGGCCAACCAGCGCCTCTCCCGCGTCGAGCGGATCAAGCGCTTCGCGATCGTGCCGGCCGAGTGGACCGCGGAGAGCGAGGAGCTGACGCCGACCATGAAGCTCAAGCGCCGCGTGATCCACGACAAGTACGCCAGGGAGATCGGGGCGCTGTACCTGGACTGAGGCGCCCAGCGACGAGGGGGCGGCATGGGCCTGGACGGCAGGCAGGTGGCGGTCGTCGGCGCCGGCATCGGCGGCATCACCGCGGCGTTGCTGCTCGCCGAGGCGGGCGCGGAGGTGACCCTGCTCGAACGGGTCGCCGAGCCCGCCGCGGTCGGGGCTGGCATCCTGCTGCAACCCAACGGCCTGGCGGTCCTCGGTGGCCTCGGGCTCGCCGCCGCCGTCGAGGCGGGCGGGCACCGTGCCGGCGTGGCCACCGTCCGCGGCGCGGACGGCCGGCCGATCGCCGAGGTGCGCGTGCCCGACTTCGGCGACGGGCTCGACCACGCCCTCGCGGTGCGCCGCGGCCACCTGCACGAGGTCCTGCTCGCCGCGGTCCGGGAGCGGCCGGCGATCGCCACCCGCTTCGGCACCGAGGTCACGGCCGCGCGGGCGGACGGCACCGTCGAGCTCGGCGGCGACGGCCCGGTCACCGCCGAGCTGGTGGTCGCGGCCGACGGGGTCCGCTCGACCGTGCGCGACGGCGGCGCCTTCGGCTCAGCAGTCCGCGCCACCGGCGCCCGCTACGTGCGCGTGCTGGTCGACGGCGACGACCCCACCGTCGAGGGCGAGTGGTGGACCCCGCTCGGGCTGGTCGGCGGCACGCCGACCGGCGACGGCGGCACCTACCTGTACGCCTCGGCCGCCGCCCCGGCGGTGTCGCGGGCGCTCGACGCCCGCGACCTGGCGGCCTTCCGCGACGCCTGGGCGGCGGCGCTGCCGGCGGCCGGGGCGGTGCTGGCCAGGGTCGAGCGCTTCGACCAGCTCCTGGTCAACGAGGTCGCCAGGGTGGACTGCGAGCGCTGGGCCGACGGCCGGCTGGTGCTGCTCGGCGACGCCGCCCACGCGATGGCGCCCAACCTCGGCCAGGGCGCCAACGCCGCCATGGTCGACGCGGCCGTGCTCGCCGCCGAGCTCGCCGCCGACCGGCCGGTGGACGAGGCGCTGCGCCGCTACGAGGCGCGCCGGCGGCCGCCGGTCCGCGCCGTGCAGGACGCCGCCGACCGCCTCGGCCGGCTCGCCGACCTGCGCCGCCCGGCCCTGTGCCGGCTGCGGGACGCGCTGCTGCGCCTGGTCGCCCGCGGCGGGTCGGCGGAGAAGCGCGCCCGCGGCTACCAGCAGGAGGACCCGGCCTGGCTGCTCGCCACCACCCGCGGCCTGGCCAGGCGGAGCGCCCCCGGCCCCGCGTCCGGGGAGGCCTGAGCCGATCCCCTGGTAGCCTGCCCGCGTGCGGGCCTGGGAGCTGGTCATCGTGTTCGGGGTGGCCGTCGGCGGCGGCGGGGTGAACGCGATCGCCGGCGGCGGGACGCTGCTCACCTTCCCGACGCTGCTGTGGCTGGGCCGCAACCCGGTGCTCGCCAACGCCACCAACGCGCTGGGCCTGTTGCCCGGGACCGTGCTCGGCGCGGTCGGCTTCCGCGCCGAGCTGGCCCGCAGCCGCGCCTGGGTGGCGCTGCTGGTGGTCCCCTCCCTGGCCGGCGGCATCGCCGGCGCGGTGCTGCTGCTGCGCACCCCCACCTCGACCTTCGAGGCGATCGTGCCGTGGCTGATCCTGGCCGCGACGGCGCTGCTGGCGCTGCAGGAGCCGCTCTCGGCACGGCTGCGGCGCCACGAGGCGATCCGCCTGCCGCCCGGCTGGAAGGCGCTGGCGGTGCTGTTCCAGGCCGCCGTCGGCGTCTACGGCGGCTACTTCGGCGCCGGCATCGGCATCCTGATGCTCGCCGCCCTCGGCCTGCTCGGCATGAGCGACCTGCACCAGATGAACGGCGTCAAGAACCTGATGGCGGCGGCGATCAACGGCATCGCGATCGTCTGGTTCGTCGCCTCCGGCGCCATCCTGTGGCGCGACGCCACCGTGATGATGGCCGGCGCCGCCCTCGGCGGGTGGGCCTCCTCCAAGCTCGCCTACCGGCTCGGCCGCAAGGCCATCCGCCGCGTGGTCGTCGCCATCGGCCTGGCGATGGCCGTCGCCCTGGCCCTGCGGCTGCGCTGAGACGGCGGCGGGCGGGACCATCGGCCCCGCCCACCGTGGGGGTCCCGCCGGTCAGGCGGAGGCGGCGACCTTCCAGAGGTAGCCGTCCGGGTCGCTGAAGTAGCCGGAGTACCCGCCCCACTGGGCGGCGGCGGCCTCCTTCACGACGCTGCCGCCGGCGGCGACGGCCTTGCCGATGACCTCGTCCACGGCCTCGCTGGACTGGACGATGTAGTGGAACGAGACGCCCCGGAACCCCGAGCCCTCGGAGGGGACGCCGGCGTCCTGGGCGGCCCCCTCGCGGGGGTAGAGCGCCAGCGACGACGACCCGTCGCCCAGGTTGAACGAGACGAAGCCAGGGTGGTCCTGGTCGATCTCGCAGCCGAGCCCTTCGGCGTAGAACTTCTTCGAGCGGGCGACGTCCTCGACGCCGATCATGATCGCGGTCACCTGCAGTGGCATTGCTGGTCTCCTTTCAAGGCTGGTCGGGCACCCCTACCCGCATGACGGAACGGGGCGGCGAGAGGTAACGGCCCACGGGTCGCGGCGCGGAGCCGCAGCTCACCCCGTGTGCTCGGCTGGTGGCGCCGCGTGGGCGAGGCGGGCGGCCAGGGTGCGGATGTGGTCGAGCAGCTCCGGCGGCTCGTGGGCCTGGAACTCTACGCCGAGCAGGGCGACGTGGAGCGCGAGCGCGTCCAGCGAGTCGGAGCCGCTGTACAGCACGCAGGTGTGGTCGTCGACCGCCTCCAGCACGCCGGAGGTGGGCGGGACCCGCTCGGCGAGGACCTCGGCGGAGGCGTGCATGGTGAAGCGGGCCTGGTAGCGGTGCCGCGCGGACGACACGACCCAGTTGACGTAGGCGGGGACGTCCTCGTCGGGCGGGTCGCGGGGGGTGAAGCGCGGGCCGGTCGGGATCCGGGGGGTGAGCCGGTCGACGCGGAAGGTACGCCAGTCCTCCCGGTCGAGGTCCCAGGCGACCA
>DASUZB010000137.1:0-29568 GCA_036377075.1 Actinomycetes bacterium
TCAGGAGCGAGGCCGGCACCCGAGCGGCGGGCGGCCACGCACAGCCGAGCGGTAGCCCCCCGGTGGATCAAGGACAGTAGCATCGCTTGCCATGTCCTCCGACGAGCTGCGCCGGCGCGCCCGGGAGCTGGGGGTCGCGACCGGCTTCGTGGACGCCGACGGGCGGCGGCGCCGCGTCTCCGACGCCACCCTGAAGACGGTGCTCGGCGCCATGGGCGCGGACCCGGCGCGCCCCCGGGATCCTCGGCCGCCGGTCGTGGTGCTGCGGCAGGGGGCGTCCAGGCCGGGGCTGGTGCGGCGGCTCGGTGGGGAGCCGCTCGGCGTGGTGCTGGAGTCCGGGGAGGAGCGGCCCGCGCCGCGGATGCTCCCGGGCGACCTGCCGCTCGGCTACCACCGGGTCGGGGGTGACGGCTGGTCGGTCCCGCTGGTGGTGGCGCCGCCCCGCTGCCAGCTACCGGAGTCGCTGGAGCGGGGCGGCCGGGCCTGGGGGTTCGCGGCCCAGCTGTACGGGCTGCACTCCCGCGCGAGCTGGGGCTTCGGCGACCTCGGCGACCTGGCCCGGCTCGCCGGGCCGCCGGTGGCGGGCGCGCTCGGGGCGGCGTTCGTGCTGATCAACCCGTTGCACGCGGCCGCGCCGACGCAGCCGAGCCCCTACTTCCCGTCCAGCCGGCTGTTCCGCAACCCGCTCTACCTGCGGGTCGAGGACGTGCCCGAGCTGGCGGGGCTGGACCGGGAGGGACGCGCCCGGGTGGCCGAGCTGGCCGCGGCCGGTCGCCGCCTCGGCGCGGGCGCGCGCATCGACCGCGAGGCGGTCCACCGGCTCAAGGACGAGGCGCTGCGCCGCTGCCACGGAGCGCTCGACGGCGACCAGGCACGGGCTGCGGCGCTGGCCGCCTACCGCGCCGCCACCGAGGGGCTGGACCAGTTCGCCACCTTCTGCGGCCTGCAGGGCGAGTTGGGGCAGGACTGGCGCGCCTGGCCGGCGGCGTACCGCCACCCGGCCGGCGCGGCCGTGCGCCGCTGGGCCGCCGGCCACCCCGGCGAGGTGCGCTACCACGCCTGGCTGCAGTGGCTGCTGGAGGAGCAGCTCGCCGCGGTGCCGCCGCTTCCCGTCGGCGTGCTCGGCGACCTGGCGGTCGGGGTCGACCCGGGCGGCTTCGACGCCTGGACCTTCCAGGACGAGCTGGCCAAGGGCGTCACCGTCGGCGCGCCGCCGGACCCGCTCGGCCCCCACGGGCAGGACTGGGGCCTGCCGCCGTTCGTGCCGGCGCGGCTCGCCGCCGCCGGCTACCAGCCGTTCGCCCGCACCGTCCGCGCGGGGATGGCGCACGTCCAGGGGCTGCGCATCGACCACGTGATGGGGCTGTTCCGCCTCTACTGGGTCCCCGAAGGGCGCCCGCCGACCGAGGGCACCTACGTGCGCTACCCGGCCGACGACCTGCTCGGCGTGGTCGCGCTGGAGAGCGCCAGGGCGGGCGCGCTGGTGATCGGCGAGGACCTCGGCACGGTCGCGCCGGGCGTGCGCGAGCGCCTGGCCGCCGAGCGGATCCTCTCCTACCGCCTCGCCTGGTTCGAGCGGGAACCCGGCGGGCGCGGCCGGCGGCCTCCCCGCCGCCGGGCGGCCGACTACCCGCGACTCGCCCTCGCCGCCGTCACCACCCACGACCTGCCCACGGTCGCGGGCTACTTCTCCGGCGCCGACCTGGCCCGGCTGCACGAGATCGGGGTGGTGGACGACGCCGGCCTGCCCGCCGAGGCCGCCCGCCAGCGGGCCGAGGCGGAGGAGCTGCGCGCCCTGCTCGGTGCCGAGGGCCTGCTGGGACCCGGCCACGCGGACGACGTCGGCGAGCTGGTCACAGCACTGCACGCGTTCCTGGCGCGCACGCCGTCGATGCTGGTCGCCGCGACCCTCGAGGACGCCGTCGCGAGCACCGAGCGGCCCAACGTCCCCGGCACCGTCGACCAGCACCCGAACTGGTCGCTGCGGCTGCCGCTCCCGCTCGAGGAACTGGCCGCCGACCCCAGGGTCCGCCGCCTCGCCCGCGCGCTCAGCGCGGAGCGCCCGCCGCCCGCTTAGCCCTCCCAGTCGCCCTTCCTGCGGGGCAGTCCGCAGTTCGTCGCGGACAGAGAAGGCGAGCCACCGTCCTCAGCCGCCCGCCACGGCCACCGCTGCCGCGCATGCAGCACAGCGAGCTAACCGCCCGCCGGGCCCTCCGGCCGCCCTGCCTGCGGGGCAGTCTCTGCCTGCTCGGCCAGGGCGGCGGCGAGCGCGTCGGTGTCCTCGACCGGGACCTCGTGCGGCTTCAGCTTGCCGGCCTTGATGTCCTCGGCCCAGTGGCAGGCGACGGTGTGGCCGTCACCGAGCTGGCGCAGCGCGGGCGTCTCGTCGTGGCAGCGGGTCGGCTGGCGGTAGGGGCAGCGGGTGTGGAAGCGGCAGCCCGGTGGCGGGTCGGCCGGCGAGGGCAGGTCGCCGGTGAGCAGGATGCGCCGCCGCCCCACCTCCACCGCCGGGTCGGGGATGGGGATCGCCGAGAGCAGCGCGATCGTGTACGGGTGCAGCGGCGACTCGTAGAGGACGTCGGAGGAGGCGACCTCGACGATGCGGCCGAGGTACATGACCGCGATGCGGTCGGAGATGTGGCGCACCACCGCCAGGTCGTGCGCGACCACCAGGTAGGTGAGGCCGAACTCCTCCTGCAGCTCCTCGAGCAGGTTCAGCACCTGGGCCTGGATGGACACGTCGAGGGCGCTCACCGGCTCGTCGGCGATGATCAGGTCGGGCCGCACCGCCAGGGCGCGGGCGATGCCGATGCGCTGGCGCTGCCCACCGGAGAACTCGTGCGGGAAGCGGGCGGCCGCCTCGGCGGGGAGGCCGACCACCTCGAGCAGCTCGCGCACGCGCGCCTCGACCTTGGCGCCGTCGCGCTCCAGGCCGTGGGTGCGGATCGGCTCGGACAGGATCGAGGCGACGCTCTGCCGCGGGTCGAGGCTGGAGTAGGGGTCCTGGAAGATGATCTGCATGCGGCGGCGCAGCCGGCGCAGCTCCTCGCCGCCGATCCCGGTGACGTCGTGGCCGTCGAAGCTGACGCTGCCGGCGGTCGGCTCGACCAGGCGCAGGATCGCCTTGGACACGGTGCTCTTGCCGCAGCCGGACTCGCCCACCAGGCCGAGCGTCTCGCCGCGCTCGATGTCGAGGTCGACGCCGTCCACCGCCTGCACCGCGCCGATCCGGCGCTCGAACAGCACGCCCTCGGTGATGGGGAAGTGGACCTTCAGGTCGCGGACCTCGAGCAGGCTCACGGCACCCGCTCCGCGGCCACGGCGCCGACCGGGTTGAAGCAGCGCAGCAGGTGCTCGGAGGCGGGGCCGTCCTGGGCGAGCTCGGGCGTCTCGGCGGTGCAGCGGGCGACGCGGTTGCCGCAGCGCGGCGCGAAGGCGCAGCCGGAGGTCCAGGGGATGGTGTCGGTGACCGAGCCCTTGATCGGGCGCAGCCGCGTGCCGCGGGGCTCGTCGAGCCGGGGCACGGAGGCGAGCAGCCCGGCCGTGTAGGGGTGGCGCGGGCGGGCGAACAGCTCGTTGCAGTCGGCCGACTCGACGAAGCGCCCGGCGTACATGACGTGGACCGTCTCGCAGGTGCCGGCGACCACGCCGAGGTCGTGGGTGATCAGCAGCAGCGCGGTGTCGCGCTCGGCGATGACCGCGCGTAGCAGGTCGAGGATCTGGGCCTGGATGGTGACGTCCAGGGCGGTGGTCGGCTCGTCGGCGATCAGCAGCTTGGGCTGGCAGGCGAGCGCCATGGCGATCATCGCCCGCTGGCGCATGCCGCCGGAGAGCTGGTGCGGGTAGTCGCGCACGCGCCGCGGCGCGGCGGGGATGCCGACCGCGTCCAGCAGCGAGACCGCCTCGCGCTCGGCCTCGGCGCCCTTCTTGCCGAAGTGCCGCTGCAGCACCTCGGTGATCTGCCTGCCGATGGTGAGCACCGGGTTGAGCGAGGTCATCGGGTCCTGGAAGACCATGGCGATGTCGCGGCCGCGGATCTCGCGCAGCTCCGCGTCGGAGAGCTTGAGCAGCTCCCTGCCGCCGAAGCGGACCGAGCCGCTCACCCGCACGCCGCGCCGGGGCAGCAGGCCGAGGACGGCGAGGGACGTGACGCTCTTGCCGCAGCCCGACTCCCCCACCAGGCCGATGGTCTCGCCCGGCTCGACCTCGAAGCTGACCCCGTCGACGGCGTGCAGCGGCCGGCGGCCGCGGCGGGCGAAGGTGACGCGCAGGTCCTCGACCGACAGCAGTGGCATGGTCACCGCCGGAACTTGGGGTCGATGGCCTCGCGCAGCCCCTCGCCGAGCAGGTAGAAGCCGAGGCAGGAGACGACGATGGCGAGCCCGGGGAAGATCGCCGCGTGGGGCGCGTTCTGCAGCAGCGACTGCGTCTCGGCGAGCATCCGCCCCCACTCGGGCACGCCCGGGTCGGACGAGCCGAGGCCGAGGTAGGCGAGGCCGGCCGCGTCGATGATGGCGGTGGCGAGGGCGAGGGTCGCCTGCACGATCACCGGGGCGATGGAGTTGGGGATGACGTGGCCGAGCACGATGCGGCCGCGCCTGACGCCGAGCGCGCGGGCGGCGAGCACGTAGTCGCTCCCACGCTGGGCGAGCATCGAGCCGCGCAGCAGCCGGGCGAAGATGGGCACGTTGACCACGCCGATGGCGATCATCACGGCGGTGAGGCTGCGGCCGATGGCGGCGGCGACGCCGATGGCGATCAGCAGGCCGGGGATCGCCAGCATCATGTCGACCAGCCGCATCAGCAGGTTGTCGACCCAGCCGCCGAACGCGCCGGCCAAGGCGCCGAGGGCGAGCCCGACGGTCGCCCCGAAGCCGAGCGCGACCACGCCGATGACCAGCGACGAGCGGGCGCCGTAGATGATCCGGGAGAGGACGTCGCGGCCCAGCTGGTCGACGCCGAGCAGGTGGTCGGCCGAGGGCCCTGGGTAGAGGCCGGGGCGGATGATGGCCAGGTCCGTGTCGCGCGGGTTGTAGGGCGCCAGCAGCGGGGCGAAGACGCCCACCAGCACGAACAGGGCGATCAGCACGAGCCCGACGATGGCGCTCGGGTTGCGCAGCAGGCGCTGGCGCACGTCGGTCCAGCGCCCGACGAACGCCTCACCCTCGACGGTGATTTCCTTGGCTTCGGCCTCGGCCAGGCTCATGCGTCCCTCACCGCACCCGGATGCGCGGGTCGAGCAGCGCGTAGGTCACGTCCACCAGCAGGTTCACCACCACGAAGACGACGGCGAGGAAGAGGATCCCTGCCTGTAGCACGGGATAGTCGCGGAAGGAGATCGCCTGGTACAACCAGGCGCCCATGCCGCCCCAGGCGAACACCGTCTCGGTCAGGATGGCGCCGGAGAGCAGCAGGCCGGTCTGCAGGCCGATGATGGTGGTCACCGGGAGCATGGCGTTCTTGAGCACGTGGCGCCGGTCGACCACGGCGGGCCCCATGCCCTTGGCCCTGGCGGTACGGACGTAGTCCTCGTTGACGACGTCGAGCACGGCCGCCCTGGTGATGCGCGCGATGATCGCCAGCGGGATGGTGCCCAGCGCGATCGCCGGCAGGATCAGATGTCGCAGGGCGTCGACCAGCGCCACCCGGTCGTTGGTGATGATCGCGTCGAGCACGTAGAAGCCGGTGGGATGGGGCGCGGTCGAGGTCGCGTCGGCCCGTCCGGTGGTCGGCAGCCAGTGCAGCTTGACCGCGAAGACGTACTTGAGCAGCAGGCCGAGGAAGAACACCGGGATGGCGACGCCGAGCAGCGAGCCGGCCACCGAGAGCTGGTCGACCACGCCCTGGTAGCGCTTGGCGGCGACGAATCCGAGCGGGATGCCGAGGCCGACGGCGAAGATCATGGCCGCGACGGTGAGCTCGACGGTGGCCGGGAAGCGCTCGCGGATCTCGGTGGTGACCAGGCGCCGGCTCACCACCGACTGGCCGAAGTCCAGCCGCAGCACCGAGTGCAGGTAGGACAGGTACTGCTGCCACAGTGGCCGGTCGAACCCGTAGAGGTGGCGGGCGCGCTCCACCGCCTCCTGGGTGGCGCGCTCGCCCAGCAGGGCCTGGATCGGGTCGCCTGGCAGGGCGCGGATCCACACGAACACCAGGATCGACAGGCCGATCAGGATCGGGACGAGCTGGACCAGGCGCCGGACGGTGAACTTCAGCACGGCCGTTTGGGTGACGCCGGGGCGGCCCGCTGGCCGCCCCGGCGCACCCTCCTCCTTTTCGGGACGCTATCCCAGGGACACCGTCGAGAACAGCTCGGTGGTCACCGGGCTCGGGACGAAGCCCTTGACGTTCTTGGTGAACACCAGGAACGGCCCGGTGTGCGCGTAGGGCACCCCGGGGAGGAACTTCATGATCGTCTCGTTGGCCTGCTTGTAGTCGTCGACCCGCTTGGCGGCGTCGGTCTCCCGCTCGGCCGCGTCGAGCTGGGAGAAGATCTCCTTGTTGGTGAAGCCGAACTGCGGCGAGTACTTCTGGAAGAAGGTGCCGACGAAGTTGTCGGCGTCGCCGAAGTCGCCGGTCCAGCCGAGCAGGAACATCTGCGCCTGGCCGGACTGGGTGGCGTTGTTGTAGTCAGGCCGCCACGGGGCCGACTTCGGGACGATCTTGAAGCCGACCTTCTCCAGGTCGGACTTGAACGCCTGGAAGTTGGCCGCCGGGTCGGGCATGTAGGGCCGGCTCACCGAGGTCGGGTACCAGAACTCGATCGTCGGGTTCTTCACCCCGGACTCGGCGATCAGCTGCTTGGCCTTGGCGGGGTCGTAGGAGTACGTGGTGACGTCGGGGTTGTAGCCCTGCACCAGCGGCGGCATGAACTCCTTGGCCACCTCCGAGCCGGGCGGGTACTTGGCCTTGATCAGCGCGTCGCGGTTGAGCGCGTAGGCGACCGCCTGACGGATCTTGATGTTGTCCAGCGGCTTCTTCTTCTGGTTGAAGCCGACGTAGGCGACGTTGAACGCCGGCCGCTGCATGACCTGGTAGTTGGCCTTGAGCTGATCGACGTCGTTGGGGTCGGCGTTGTCGTAGCCCTGGATCTCGCCGGCCTCGAGCGCCTGCCGGCGGGCGGCGAGGTCGGGGATGGTGCGGATGATGACCTTGTCGAGGATCGACTTCGGCCCCCAGTAGTCGGGGTTGCGCACCAGCACGAGCTTGTCGTTGGCGGCGAACGACTCGAACTTGAGCGCGCCCGTGCCGGTGGGGTGCTGCAGCCCGTAGCTGCCCTCGAACTTGGGCGAGTCCTCGGTACCCCCGACCTTGTCGGCGTCGTACTTCTTGAACGCCGTCGGGCTCTGCATCGAGAAGGCCGACATCGACAGGGCCGACAGGAAGGAGGCCGACGGCGCGGTCAGGTTGACGACGGCCGTGCTGTCGCCCTTGGTCTCGCAGGACTGGTAGAGGCTCGGGTCCTTGTGGTCGCTGAAGCCGCCGAAGACGGTCACCCAGTAGTACGAGACCGAGTCGCTCTGCAGCAGGCCCTTGAAGTTGTACCAGCGGTTGAAGTTGTCGCAGACCGCCTGGGCGTTGAAGGGCGTCCCGTCGTGGAACTTGACGCCCTGCTGCAGCTCGAAGGTCCAGCTCTTGCCGTCGCTGCTCGCGGTCCAGGACTTGGCCAGGCTCGGCTCGATCTCGGTCCCGCCGGCCTTGGTCCTCACCAGGCCCTCGTAGATCTGGTTCGTCGCCCGGATCGACTCGCCGTCGGAGACGAACGCCGGGTCGAGGCTGACCGGGTCGGCCGAGGCGGCGAACACGATCGTGCCGCCCTGCTTGGCGCCGCCGCCCCCGCTGGTGCTCTTCTGCCCACCGCAGGCGCTCGCCACCAGCGCCAGCACGCCCACGAGCCCGATCACGCGAAGCATCCCACCGGATCGTCGCAAGAGTCCCACCTCCCACCACGCCGAGCGCCAACGCAGCACCCAGCACTTTTCAGATTCGACCGCATGTGCCGGGTCATGCGCAATGCCCCGTAGCTCTCTCTAACCTAGCGACGTCAGACCGTCTTGAACTGCTCGAAAGGCTGACGGCACCGGTTGCACCAGAAGATCGCGCGGCACAGCGTCGGGCCGAAGGGGTTCTCCAGGGCGGTGTCGCGCGAGCCGCAGTAGGGGCAGCGGGCCACCGGCCGGGTGGTGATGGTGGGGAACAGCGGCGGGCTGGCCCGCTGCAGCGAGTCAGCCTCGGCGGGGGCCGGCGCCGGCGGGGCGAAGCCGCTCTCGCGCAGCTTGCGGCGGCCCTCGGGGGTGATCCGGTCGCTGGTCCACGGCTCGGCGAAGGTCGCCTCGACCTTCACCTCCGGCGCCATGCCGGCGAGCCGCTCGGCGATCGAGGCGCGGATCACCTCGAGCGCGGGGCAGCCGACGAAGGTGGGCAGCATCTCGACCAGGATGCGCTCGGCGCCGGCCTCGACCGACCGGATGATGCCGAGCTCCACCACGGAGACGGCGGGGATCTCGGGATCGGGCACCTCGGCGAGGGCGTCCCAGACCCGCCGCTCCAGCTCGGAGCGCCGCTCGGCGGTGGCGGCCATGGTCGGGTCCCTTCCTACCAGGTCGCGCCGGGCTCGGAGCGGTACACCGAGGTGAACTCGCCCCACAGCCAGCGGAAGTCCTCGCCGCGCCGGTGCCGCCTCCCGGCCGCGGGCTGCTCGACGGTCGCCTCCAGGCGCCCGCCCGCGCGGCGGAACGGGAAGGGCAGCTCCAGCTCGGCGAAGAGCGGCGCCAGCTCGGCCAGCCAGCGCTGCCGCAGGGCGTCCAGCGGCTCGGGGAGGATGCCGGCCTCGAGCAGCAACCCCTCGCCCTCCGGCGGAGCGAGCACGGTGAGCGCGTCGGGCCAGAGCCGTTCGCACGCCTCGCGCAGGCGCCGCCTCGGCTCCTCGTTGACCGGGGGGCTGGCCCCGTCGGACGGCCCGGCGAGGCGCCGCATCCACGCGTGCACGTGGGCCAGGTGGTAGGCCTCCTCACGGCGCATCTTGGCCGCCAGGCCCGCCAGCGGCTGCAGCGACGAGCGGGCGAGGGCGTCCAGGCGCACGGCGTCGGCGGTGTCGTAGAGGAAGCGGCGCGCGATGCTGAACGCCCAGTCGCCGCGGGCGTGGTCGAGCAGCGCGGCGTGGCGGTACTCGTCGGCCTCGCGGCCGAAGGCGAGCTCGTCGGCGCCGGTCCCGGTGAGCTGGGCGAGCAGCTCGTAGAGGGCCTGGGCGTGGCCGATCTCGTCCTGGGCGAGGGAGGCGAAGGCGACGTCCTCCTCGAGCACCGGCGCGATGCCGGTCCACTCGGAGTCCCAGAAGCCGAGCACGAACTCGTCGTCGGCCATGCCCACCAGCAGCTCGGCGACGGCGGCGGCGACCGGCGGCTCGAGGCCGAGCTCGGCGGCGCCCGGCGTGGCGAGCGCGGTCATCCCTCCACCCCCGCCTGGTCGTCGCCCGCCGCGGCGGTGCCGGCCCGCTCGCGGGCGGCGGCAAGCTTGCGCTTGATCTCGGTGGAGTAGCCGACCGGCTTCTTGAACGAGCGGTCGAACGGCGGCTTCAGCAGGTCGGGGTCGGTGACGTCGCTGATGGCGGCGCGCGGCACCACCCAGAGCCGCACCGACTCCTGGCGCCTGCCGTAGAACTCGCGCGCGTAGTGCGCCGCCAGCTCGGCGTCGGGCGCCAGCAGGTTGCCGCCGTGGGTCATGGGCCCGCCCTCCTTCTCCTGGCGGAACACCTCGAAGACCTCCACCGCCGCCACCCGCTCAGGCCGCCTGGGGCGCGGCCATGACGGTCTCGCGCACCCAGCGGGTCTGCTCGTAGTTGAGCCTCCGGAACGCCAGCCGCTCGGCGGACTTGGGGCCGTGGCCGGTGACCACCGCGTACAGCTCCCTCCAGTCCGGCTCGCTGTAGCGCCACTGGCCGCTGTCGGGGTCCTGGCGCAGCTCCGGGTCCGGCGGCTCCAGCCCGATCTCGCGCAGGCGCGGCACGTAGACGTTGAGGAACTCCTGGCGCAGCGTCTCGTTGTCCTTGTTCTTGATGCGCCAGGCCAGGTCGCGGTCCTTGGACGGGTCGGTGCGCGGCCCGTGCATCTGCATCAGGGGTCCCCACCACCGATCCAGCGCGTCGCGCACCAGCCGGCGCTGGCGCTCGCTGCCGTTCATCATGGTCAGCACCACGTCGCGCCCGTGCATGATGTGGACCGACTCCTCCCAGCAGATCTTCTTCATGGTGCGCCCGTAGGGCGCGTAGGAGGACTCGCGCAGGGCCTGCTGGGCGACGATCGCGGCCGCGTCGACCAGCCAGGCGATGATGCCGACGTCGGCCCAGCTCTCGGTCGGGTAGTGGAAGACGTTGTGGAACTTGGTGCGGCCGGCGAGCAGGTCCTCCAGCATCGCCTCGCGCGGCTTGCCGAGGTCCTCGGCCACCCGGTAGAGCAGCTGCGCGTGGCCGACCTCGTCCTGCACCTTGGCGCTGAGGGCGAGCTTGCGCTTGAGCGTCGGCGCTCGCAGGATCCACTCGCGCTCGGGCAGCACGCCCATCAGCTCCGAGTTGGCGTGCATCTCGACGAACCGGCGGACGGCCTGGCGGTACTCCTCGGGCATCCAGTCGCCAGGCTCGACCTTGCCGCCCGAGGCGACGTGACGGTTGAAGGCCTGGATCCGCTTGGGGTCGTTCATGGGGTTCTCCTGTGGACCGCTGCGGGGGCGGGTTGGAGGCCGCGCAGGAACAGGTCGGCGTACTGCTCGGCCACCTGGTCGAGGGCGAGCGGGCCGTCGCTCCGGAACCAGCGCGGCAGGGCGTTGACGGCCGACAGCACGAAGGTGGCGGCGAGCTTCGGGTCGGGGCCGGCGGCGAACTCGCCGGAGGCCTGGCCCTCGGCGATGACGCGCTCGAACATGGCCTGGTAGGCGTCGCGCGAGCGGGCGATCGGCTCGCGCCGCTCCTGGCCGAGGAAGGTCCACTCGTACAGGTACACCGAGGCCCGCTCCAGGCCGTCGGCGAGCACGCCGACGTGGGCGTGGACCATGGCCGCCAGGCGCTCGGCGGCGCTCCCCGGGCCCTCGGCGAGCGGCCGCACGGCGGCGTGGAAGCGCTCGGCGGCGTCGTCGACGATCGACCAGAGCAGCTCCTCCTTGGAGGCGACGTGCGCGTAGAGGCTGCCGCCCTGCAGGTCCAGCGCGCCGGCGATGTCGCGCATGCTGGTCGCCGCGTAGCCGCGGCCGGAGAACAGCGCGCTGGCCGCGTCCTCGATCTGCCGGCGACGGTTGCGCAACCTGGTGCTCATCTGGCGCTTCCTAACTAACGGTTGTTAGGAAATGCTAGCACGCCCCAGGGGTCGGGCAAGCCGGCACCGCTCAGCTCGCCTCCAGCTCGAACCAGAGCACCCGTCCGCCGGCGCCGCCGCTCCAGCCCCAGCGGCTGGAGAGGGCGTCGACCAGCTCGAGGCCCCGACCGGTGACGGCGTCGAGCTGGTGGACGCGGCGCCGCGGCGAGTGGGGGGCGCCGGCGTCGTGGATCTCGACCCGGAGCCGCTCGCGCGCCAGCCGGCAGTGGACCTCGAAGCTGCCGCCGGCCTCGCCCGAGGCCGAGTGCAGCACGGCGTTGGTCGCCGCCTCGCTGACCAGTAGCCGAGCGGTCTCGCCGAGGTCGGAGCCCCGGCCCACCATGCCGTCGACGAAGCCCCGGGCCGCCGCCACCTGGTCACTCCGGCCGGCGAAGCGCTTGCGCGCAGCGGCCGGGCGAGGGGGAAGTGGCTCGGAGCTGGACTCCGGGGTGCGCGTCATCGGCTCTGGGCGTCGTCGCGGAACGCTTGATCCCGCTGGATCGGGTCGGACGTCTTGACCTTGCCACTCGGGAGCCGGGGCAAACTGGTTCATTGTGCCTAGTATGGGCGAGCTGATCGCCGCAGCTCCCGGGCGTGGCGCTACGCTTGGTTCGCTACCACGACGAGGAGGCCGCCAGCGTGCTCAACCCGACCCACCGCCTGCGGATCGAGTACTGCGTCCCCTGAAGCTACCTGCCACGTGCCGTCGGTCTGGCGGACGAGTTGCTGGCGGGCTGGGGCCCGGTGATCGCCGAGCTGACCCTGGTGCCGTCGAGTGGCGGGCGCTTCGAGGTCACCCTCGACGGCGAGCTGATCTACTCCAAGGCGAGCGCCCGCCGCCACGCGGCCGCGGGGGAGGTCGCCGGACTCGTCCGCGAGCGCATCGGGCCTGAGCTGCTGAGCGCCTGAACCGGAGGCCTGCCCTCAGGCGCCGGCGCCGGGGCGCCGCGCCGGCCGCCTGGCGGTCGCCCTGGCCTTGGCCGGCTTGGCCCAGCGCCCCACCCGGAACGCCGAAGGGCACAACTCGGCCAGCTCGCAGGCGTCGCAGCGGGGATCCTTGGCGCTGCAGACCTCGCGGCCGAACCAGATGAGCCGGTGCGAGAAGACGGTCCAATCCTCCACCGGCACCAGGCCCATGAGGTCGACCTCGACCTTCTCCGGGTCGCGGTTGCGGGTCAGGCCGAGCCGCCGCGAGAGGCGCCCGACGTGGGTGTCGACCACCACGCCGTCGTTGCGCCTGAAGAACGAGCCGAGCACGACGTTGGCGGTCTTGCGGCCGACGCCGGGAAGCTGGACCAGCGCCTCCATGCTGTCGGGCACCTCGCCGCCGTGGTGCTCGACCAGGTGGCGGGCGGCGCCCTGCAGCGAGCGGGCCTTGTTGCGGAAGAAGCCGGTCGGCATGATTGCCCGCTCCACCTCGGCCGGGTCGGCGGCGGCCAGGTCGGCGGGGGTCGGCCAGCGGGCGAGCAGCCCAGGGGTGACCTTGTTGACCGTCTCGTCGGTCGACTGGGCCGACAGGATGGTCGCCACCAGCAGCTCCCAGGCCGAGCCGTGGGTCAGCGCGGTGGTCACGTCGGGGTAGCGCGCGGCCAGCCGCCGGCGGATCTCGGCGCAGCGGCCGGCCCTGGCGGCCTTGGACTCGCGCCCCTTCGGCGGCAGGCGCTCGGGCGGGCTCATGGAGCGGATGGTATGCGGCCCGGAGCGGGCCGGCCACCCGGCCAAGAAATGGGGCGAAGCGCGCCGAACCACTCGACAGACTAGGTACACTTTCAAGCAGGGGAATCATCACTCCCCGTCCCTGGCTCACCTTGCCGGTCGGCGACCGGCCGAGAACGCGTCGGAGCGACCTGCAGGAGGGGCAGATGGGCAGCAAGGGAAGGTACCTCGGGCAAGGGGCCTTGCTGGCCGCCGGGGCGCTCACCACCACCCTGGCGGCCGAGATGCTGGCGGCGATCCGCCACAAGTTCATCGCTTCCGAGCCGACGCTGGAGATCGGCGGCGTGCTCGGCCCGGACGACGGCGAGCCGTTCACCCTGGCGGTGCTCGGTGACAGCTCGGTCGCCGGGGTCGGGGCGGAGCGGCCCCAGGACACCCTCGCCTACGGCGTCGCCGTGGCGCTCGCCGAGCGGCACCGGGTGACGCTGCACTGCCTCGGCGTCTCCGGCGCCCGCCTCGCCAACGTGGTGAACGAGCAGCTGCCGCAGCTCGCCGGCCTCGACACCAACGCGGTGCTGGTCTGCGTCGGCACCAACGACGTCACCCACGGCACCTCGACCCGCGCGCTGCGCCAGCACCTCCGCGCGCTGGCGAGCGGCCTGGCGACGGTCGCCCCGAACGCCGTCGTGGTGGTCTCCGGGCTGCCCCCGGCCGACGTCTGCCCCGCCTTCCACCCGCCCCTGCGCCACCTGCTCGGCCTGCGCGCCTGGGCGCTGACCCGCCTGTACCGGTCCGAGCTGGCCTACAGCGGCATCACCCTGTTCGACATCGCCGGCGAGACGCGCCCGGCGTTCCGGGGCAGGCGGGAGATGTTCAGCCCCGACCTCTTCCACCCCTCCAGCGTCGGCTATGCGTACCTGGGGGAGATCTACGGCAGGGCGGTCCGCGAGGCGGTGGAGCGCGCCCGCGCCGCCGCGCTCGGGTCCGACGCCCTACCCCTGGCCGGTGACCTCGCCGGCTGAGCCTGGCGCCTCCAGCCCGGAGGTGACCAGCGCCCGCTTCGGCCTCGACCACTACCTCAGCCTGCCCAGGGTGTCGGGGCTGGTGCTCGCGCCCGACGGCAGCCGCCTGGTGGCGTCGGTGGCGACCACGGACCCCGACGGCAAGCGCTTCGTCACCGCGCTCTGGGAGCTCGACCCGGAGGGCCGCCGCGCGCCCAGGCGGCTGACCAGGTCGGCGCCGGGAGAGACGGGGGCGGCCTTCCTGCCGGACGGCTCGCTGCTGTTCTCCTCGGCGCGCAAGGACCCGGCCGCCACGGCCGACCGCCGCGACGGCGACGAGGAGCGAGCCGCGCTCTGGCTACTGCCGGCCGGTGGCGGCGAGGCCAGGCAGGTCGCCGCCACCCCCGCGGGCATCCACGCCGTGCGGGTCGCCCGCGACAGCGGCACGGTGGTCTACGCCAGCGGCGTCCACCCGGGTGCGGAGACCCTGGAGGAGGACGAGCGCCGCGCCGGCGCGGCGGCCGACGCCGGCGTGGTCGCGCAGCTGATCGAGCACTACCCCATCCGCCACTGGGACCACTGGCTGGGACCGCGGGAGCCGCGGCTGCTCAGCGCGGCGCCCCCGGGCGACGGCGAGGCCGGCCTGGAGCCGGCCACCGACCTCACCCCGGCGCCAGGCCGCGCCCTGGACGAGGCCTCCTTCGCCGTCACCCCCGACGGCTCGACGGTCGTCACCACCTGGGAGGCGGGCGGCCCGAGGCGGCCGCACACCCTGCTGGTCGCGCTCGACGGGCCGGACGACCGGCGCGTCCTGGTCGACCACCCGGACGTGATGCTGCGCGAGGTGAGCTGCTCGCCCGACGGGCGCCTGGCGGTCTGCCAGCGGGCCACGTACGGCGGCGGCGAGACCGCCCCGGAGGTCACCCTCTGGCTGGTCGACCTGGCCAGCGGCGAGGGCCGCGACCTGCTGCCCGGGTTCGAGGGCTGGCCGGGCGGCGCGGCCTGGGCGCCCGACGGCGGCGCGCTGTACTTCGTGGCCGACGCCGACGGCCGCACCCCGGCGTACCGCGTCGAGCTCGGCGGCGAGCGCGACGGCCAGGTCACCCGGCTGAGCGGCGAGGGCGCCTACTCCGACCTGTGCCCGGCGCCCGACGGGCGCCGCCTCTACGCGCTGCGCTCCAGCCTCGCCGCGCCGCCCGAGGCGGTGGTGCTCGAGGCGGCCACGCCGGGCCAGGAGCCGCGGCCGCTGCCGACGCCGGGCCTGCCGCTGGCCGTGCCCGGCGAGGTCACCGAGCTGGAGGCGACCGCCGACGACGGCACCAGGGTGCGCTCCTGGCTGGTCCTGCCGCCGGGCGCCGGTCCGGGCAGCCCCGCGCCCCTGCTGGTGTTCATCCACGGCGGCCCGCTGTCGTCCTGGAGCGACTGGAGCTGGCGCTGGAACCCGCAGCTGCTGGCCGCCCGCGGCTACGCCGTGCTGCTGCCCGACCCGGCGCTGTCCACCGGCTACGGCCAGGCGTTCATCCAACGGGGCAGGGGACGCTGGGGCGAGCGGCCCTTCACCGACCTGATGGCCGCGGTCGACGCGGCGGTCGCGCGGCCAGAGGTCGACGGGTCGCGCAGCGCCGCCCTCGGCGGCTCCTTTGGCGGCTACATGGCCAACTGGGTGGCCGGCCACACCGGGCGCTTCCGCTGCATCGTCACCCACGCAGGCATCTGGTCGCTCGGCCAGTTCCGCGGCACCACCGACTACGCCGCCTGGTGGGAGCGCGAGTTCGGCGACCCGGAGCGCGAGCGGGCGCGCTACGAGGCGAACTCGCCCGACCGGCACGCCGGCGCCATCCGCACGCCCATGCTGGTGATCCACGGGGAGCGGGACCACCGCGTGCCGATCAGCGAGGCGCTGCGCCTGTGGACCGACCTGAGCCTGCGCGGGGTGGAGGCGAAGTTCCTCTACTTCCCGGACGAGAACCACTGGATCCTCAAGCCGCAGAACGTGCGGCTCTGGTACGAGACGGTGTTCGCCTTCCTCGACCACCACGTCCTCGGCAAGGAGTGGGCCCGGCCGCCGTTGCTGTGACCCGCAACGCCTGCGTCACGATTCGGTCGGATCACGGCACCCGCCCGTAGACTGCGCCCGTCCAGGGATGGCCAGGAGGTGCGCAGGATGCGACGGGTGCTGGTCGCGGCGGTGTTGCTGTCGCTGCTCGCCGGCTGCAGCCGCGGGGGCGGCCGGCAGGAGTCCTCCGGCCCGCTCAACGACGCCGACGTCGCCTTCGCGCAGGGCCTGCTGGTCGCCGACGACCACGCCACCGAGGTGGTCGAGCTGATCGAGGACCACACCACCCGGCCGGAGCTGACCCAGCTCGCCAAGAGGGTCGACAGCAGCCGCGGCGCGGAGATCACCAAGCTGGAGGGCTGGCTCGGCCGCTGGGGCAAGCCGGTCGAGCCGGGGGCAGGGCTCGACCCCGAGACCCAGCTTCCTCCCGGGCTGCTCAGCGACGAGCAGCTCAACCAGCTCGACCAGCTGAAGGGGACGAAGTTCGACCTCGCCTTCGTGGACGCGTTCACCAGCCACCACCGCGGCGTGGTCGAGCTGGCCCAGCGGGAGCTGCGCGACGGCTCGCTCGGCGAGGTCAAGGCGCTCGCCCGCCAGGTCGCGGACGGGCGCCAGGCCGAGATCGACGAGCTGGCCCGCTGGAAGCAGGCCTGGTCCTAAAGCCTGTCGGCCGACCTCGTGATGAGGCGGTCCGGCAGCACCCTGCTCGGGTGTCCTCAGCTCACGCCATGAGGGCGTGCGCGTCGGTTCCCCCTTCGTCGGAGCTGGTTCCACCATCGCCGAGGCGATGGCCAGCGCCTTCCCCTCCGGGGGCGTTGGTCGCCCGGCCGCCCGCTTGGCGGTCCGGGGCCTGGGCGTGCTGGCGCTCGGCCCAGGCGGCGAGGTTCGCCGCGGCGTTGCGGTCCCGGTCGACGGTCAGGCCGCAGCCGTCGCAGCGGAAGGTCCGCTCGGCCAGCCCCACCTGCTGCTTGACCGTCCCACACCGCGAGCACGTCTTGGTGGATGGGAACCAGCGGTCGCAGAACACCAGTTCGGCCCCGAACCACGCCGCCTTGTAGCCGAGTTGGCGGGCGAGTTCCGCCCAGGCGGCGTCACCGATGGCGCCGGCCAGGTGCCGGTTGGCCATGAGGTTGGCGACGGCGAGGTCTTCCAGGCAAAGCCGGTCGTGGGTCTGGACGAGCTGCCTGGAGACCTCGTGGAGGAAGCTTCGGCGCACATCGGCGATGCGGGCGTGCTGCCGGGACAGCCGCGCTGCCGCCTTGGCCCGGTTGCGCGAGCGGGGCCGGGCGCGGCAGGCCGCACGCGACCGTCGCCGCAGGCCCACCATGCCGCGCCGCAGCGGCTTAGGCGCCTCGAAGCGGCCCACCTCGGTCGCGTCCGAGGTGGCCGCCACGGCGAACGCGGCAAGGCCGCGGTCCAGCCCGACGAACCCGCCACGGCCGTCGGCGGGGTGGCGGCGCGCAGCGTGGAAGTCTGGGGCCTGGACGTTGAGGCTGGCATACCAACGGGAGCCGTGCCGGCTGACGGTGGCGTACAAGACCTTGGCGCGCGGCGCCACCACCGGCTGCCCGGTATCGGGGCCGAGGTGTTCGACCGGGCGGAGCAGCCGCCGCAGCCGGCGGGTGTCGTCGTGGACGCGGACGGTGCCGATGGCCGGCAGCGTGACGGAGCGGGGATGGCCCTCACCGACCCGGATCGAGAAGGCGCCGCCCTTGCCCTGCTTGTTGCGGAGCCGGAAGCTGTCGCGGCAGCGCCCCTTACGCTTGCGCCTCGGGAAGCCGACCTCGCGGCCCTTGCGCGCGCCGGCCTTGGCCTGGCTGTAGGCGGATAGTGCCCGGCCAAGGTCGACCGCGGCCTCCTCGAACACCTGCGCGGAGACCTCGTGCCGCCACGTCAGGCCCGTGACCTGCCTGGTGACGGTGCCGTCCGGAGCGACGACGAAGACGCGCCCGGCGGCCTCGCTGCGCTTCCAGGCGTTGATCGCGTTGACCAGGTCGAACCCCGACCACGGGACCCTGACCTGGCGGTCCGTTCGCCTAGCGGCGAGGGCGTCGGTGACCAGCCGAAGGCACTGGTTGTAGGCGAACCTCGACGCCCCAGCGTGCCGGGCGAGCATCGCCGCCTGCGCGGGGGTAGGGGAAAGGGCGAACCGGAACGTCGAGTACCGCATAACACTCGGATCGTACGTCGCATGGGACTTCCTGGGAACACGCGTTCGAATTCTGTGGAGCCTCCACCGAGCCGGCCGGCGTGGCCGGCATCGCCGCACTTCTCACCGACCCACCCCTCGGCCGGAACCCCAAGTCGCTGTGCCGCTGTGCGGGCCAACCTCACCCCCGCGCAGGCGCGCCGGTGGCTCCTCGCCCCAAGCTGAACCCGGAGGCGCTCAGGGCAGCTCGGTGCCGTGCTTCTCGGCGCGCTCGGCCAGCTGCGGCCAGTCCTTCTCGCTGACCGGCTCGACCAGGAGCTGGACCTCGTCGAGGAAGGCGCAGCGGTCGCCGGCGATCTCCGGCACGGCGGCGAACGGGACCACCAGCATCTCACCGCCGTCCTTCTCCCGCGCCGTCAGGAAGACGTAGTCGGCCGGGGTGAACAGGTGGCCGATGCTGCTCGGGGTCCACACCGCCACCCGCACCGCACCGGACCCGCCGCCCGCGTCGACCTCGATCTCGCTCGCCTCGTAGTAGCGCTCCGGGTCGACGTACTGGGTGCGCCGGATGGCGCCGAGCAGCCGCTCGACGAACAGCTCCTCCTCGTCCTCCTCCTCGGGGGCGCCGGCGCTCAGCTCGGCGAGGAGGCGTTGGCCGAGGTAGAAGTCGCGGATGGGGCCGGGGATGGTGACCCGGCGGCCCTGGCGGGCGAAACTCGCCACCGCGAGGGCGGCGGAGCACACCTGGCGGGCGGCCCACTCGGCGCCGTAGCGCTTCTCCAGCTCGTCGACGGCCAGCTCGCCGGCGTCCTCGGGCCGCACGCCGGCGCCGGCCAGCTCGGCGGTGGCGCGCAGGAAGCGCATGCCGAGCTCGTACTCTTCGGGCGAGGAGCAGGAGAGGAGCCGGACGTTCACCGCGTCGCCCTGCAGGCAGACCTCGACGCTGCGGGTGGAGACGCCGGGCCGGTACAGGTGCACGCACATGCTCGGCCAGGCTCGTGCGGTCGCGCCCACCTCCTCCCCTTCCTCGAAGCGGAGGTCCTTGTCACCGATGCGGTCCACGATGCTGGCGAGCGGCGGGGGGTTGGCCGTCGCCACCGAGAACGAGAAGCTCACGCTCTACCCCTAGGTGGGATGGGGGTACCTGAGGCGACGCGAGCCTACCGCGGACGCGCGGGTGGCCGCCGCCTGGCCGCACGGCGCTCGCTCGGGAGGCCGCGCAGCGCGACCACCACCAGGGCCGTGCCGAGGCCGACCACCGTCGCCACCGAGACCCTGGTCACCAGCGGCCCGAGGGCGGAGGGGAGCTGGGAGTCGGCCAGCACCGGAAGGTCGAGCGCGCCGCCGGCGAGCAGCAGGAACACCGAGGCGAGCAGCAGGTAGGTGCGGGCGGCCAGGTCCTTCCGCGCCAGCAGGCGGGCGATCGCCAGCCCCCCGACCACCCAGGCGGCGATCGAGACGCTCATCCCGTAGGTCTTGGTGACCGCCGAGGCGGTCGAGGCGAGCCACGAGCCGACGGTGTGGAGCACGTCGGCGACCACGGCCAGGCCGGTCGCGACCATCAACGCCAGCCGCCACCGTGGGGTGCGGACCGCCAGCAGCAGCGCGGCGCCGAGCGCCAGCGCGAGCACCGCCCAGGGCAGCGGCGACGGTCCGGGAACCCAGGTCACCGTGCCGCTGACCAGGATCGTCTGGTCGCCCTGGCGCAGCGGGATCTGCCACTTCGGCACGACCAGGTGGCGCTCGCCGCGGGCGCGGCGCACCTCCGGCGGGTCGGTCGGGTTGGTCCAGTGGCTGCGCTGGTCGGGCCAGACCGCCAGCGGCCGCGAGCCGATCTTGCGCCACAGCGGCGGCGCGTTCGGGTCGTACTCGGAGGGCGCCGCCTTCCCCGAGGGCGCGAGCGAGCGGTTGGCCCAGCTCGTCGGCGAGCGCCGGTTCTCGAACACCCCGTCCGGCCCGACCCGCAGGTAGGGCTCCTGGCTGTAGCCGAGCACCAGCACCTCGCGGCCGCTGTCGTTCTCCAGCTCGATCTTGGCGCCCGCCTCGCGCATGCGTGCCGTGAGGCCCTGGACCGGCGGGCTGATGCCGGTGACCTCGCTGCGGTAGCTGGTCGGCCGCAGGCCGACCCCGACCCCGTGGGCCGCCGCCGGCGCGGGCGCCAGCAGCGGCAGCCCGGCCGCGGCCAGCAGCACCAGCCCCATCCGGGCGGCGATCCGGGCGCCGTTCACCGCCGTGCCGCGCCGCGCCCGCCGGTCGCCGGCCTTCTCCTCGCCCCCACCCACGGTGTCCTCCTCGTCGCCCTCAGCGTCCTGCTCGGCCGTCGCCACCGTCCCGCGCGCCGTCGCCGCCGTCTGGGCCGTCGCCGTCCCCGCCGGACTCGACCTCGCCGGCGTGCTCGTCCCGCTCGCCGCCGGCGGCCTCGGCCTCGAGGCGCTGGTAGGCGCCACGGCGCCGGAAGAAGAAGACCGCCGCGAACAGCAGCAGGAGCGCGCCGGCGACCAGCGGACCCTGGCGGTAGAGGCGGTCGATCAGGGAGTTGCGGTTCGCGGCGCCGGCCGGGACCGCGGCCATCAGGTAGCCGGGCTCGCCGAGCTGCGCGTTGACCTGGTGCGTGCCCGGCACGTCCACGCTGGGCAGCTGGGTCCATGCGCGGCCGTCGCGCGAGTGCAGCACCACGTGGCCGGCCGGGTCGGCGACCGGGGCGGACAGCAGCGGGTAGACCAGCCCGACGCTGAGCTCGCCGTCGACCGTCCCGATCGACTGCTTGCTCGGCAGGTAGCTCGCCTTGACCTGGTAGGCGTTGCCGGCGACCAGCATGCCCGCGGGCGGCCCGGCGAGCGTGGCCGGGTCGACCGGGGTGACGTCGACGGCGACGTTGGTCTGGCCGGCGCTCGCCTTGAACGCCGCCTGGCCGAGGATCAGGGTCACCTGCGTGTCCTGGGTGGAGAACGCGCCCACCTGGGAGCCGCTGCCGGTCAGCTTCGCCTCGAAGTGGCCGTTGCTCGGCGGCTTGTTGCCCGAGGCCAGCTCCGGCGGCGGCTTGACCCAGCGGTAGGGGGCGCGCGGGGCGAGGCCGTCGAGCAGCGGCCGCCGCGCCCACGGGCCGAGCGACCCTGACGCCAGCGCGCCGGCCAGGTAGGCGGCCGCGGCGAGCAGCCCGGCCAGGGCCGCCACCCGCCGGGTGTCCGCCGTCATCGGCGGATCGGGATGTAGTTGAGCGGCGCGGTGGCGAACGCCGGTGGCCAGGTCACGTCGCGGTGGTTGACCCTGGTCCACTGCCAGATGACGCTCGACGCCTCCAGGTTGGCGCCCGGGTCGGGGTCGCCCGGCCCGCCGAACGCGAGGCCGCTGCCGTTGGGCAGCGCGCCACGGGCCAGGTGCACCGAGCGTGCCGCGGCGCCGACGTCGGCCGGCTTCATCGACGCGGCGTTCGGGAGCACGTAGTGGAACAGCGCCCAGGCCCCGGAGAAGCCGGCGAGCGCGGGCGCGCTCATGGAGTGGCCGTAGGCCGCCTGGTAGGCGGCGTCGGCGCGGGCGAGCAGGTCACGGGCCGGCCCGGCGAGCCCCTTGGGGTTGATCCCGTGCGTGTCGGGCTTGTCCGAGGCGAACAGCCCGACCGCGTCCTTGCCGAGCTCGGCGCCGAACTGCGGCATGCAGAAGCTGGACGAGGTGCCGATGCTGGCGAGCAGCGGCAGGTGCTGGCGCACGGTCTCGCGGCGCAGGGCCACCCCGTCCTCGAGGTAGGCGACCGCGAACAGCACGTCGGGCTTGACCGCGGCGATGCGGCGCACCAGCCCGGCGCGGTCGAAGGAGCGCGGGTCGTAGGTGAACGAGCCGGCCAGCTTCAGGTGGCGCCGGCGCAGCTCCGCGAGCGCGCCGGCGGCGACGGCCGCGCCGTACTCGTCGTCGACCGAGGTGACGGCGAAGCGCAGCGAGGCCGGGTCGCGGTGGAGCTTGGCGGCGAACCGGTCGGCGATGAACGAGATCGCCGTGTGGCCGAGGATGCCGCCGGTCGGCGCGACCCGGAAGACCAGCTCGCCGCCGCCGACGCCGGCCATCATGCCGACCGCGCCGGTCTCCCAGTAGAGCCGGCCGCGGCCGACCGCCGCCTGGGCGGCGGGGCTGGAGATGGTGCTGCCGTAGCTGCCGACGAACAGGTCGACGCCCTGGTCGGCCAGGCCCCGGACGGCGCCGGGGGCGGCCTCGGCGTCCGGCACGTCGACCTGGTGCAGCTCGATCCGCCGGCCGTCCACGCCGCCGTCCGCGTTGACCAGGTCGGCGGCCACCTTGACGCCGCGGAACTCGTCGATGCCGCCGACCGCCTGCGAGCCGGACAGCGGGTAGATCGCGCCGATCCTGACCGGCTCGTCACGCCCGGTGCAGGACGCCAGCGCCAGCGCGGCCACCAGGGCCGCCGCGAGCAAGCGGGCTCGTCTCATCCGAGTCGGATCACCACCATCAGGTTGGCCGCGGCGTGGGTCGCCGCGGGGACCGTCCAGGAGCCCGAGGCCCAGCGCTGCCAGCCGAACAGCAGCCCGGCGCCGAGGTCGACCGGGAAGGCCGCCATACCATAGAAGGGAAGGTGCACGAGGGCGAACAGCAGCGCCGCGCCGGTCACGGCGAGCAGCACCCCGCCGCGCGCGGCCAGCAGGCGGTAGAGGGCCTGGCGGAAGAGGGCCTCCTCGGCGACCGCGGCGGCCAGCCCGAGCAGCACCGCGGCGGCGCCGGCGGGCGCCGGCGGGACGGGCCGCACGGCCAGCGCCACCGCGGCGACCGCCACCAGGCCGGTCCCGAGCACCGGCGGCCACGCCAAGGGGCCCTCTGGGGCGGCGGGGCGCCGCAGCGCGGCGGGCAGGCCGGCCCCGGCGGCGAGGGCGAGGTAGCCGGCGGCGAGCGCCGGCCGGCCGAGCGGCAGCGCCGCGATCTGCGGCCGGAGCAGCAGGAAGCCGAGGCCCGCCGCGGCCACGGGCAGCGCCGAGGGCGGGACCGGCGCGGTCCCGCCGCGGGCGAGCCCCCCGGGGGCCTGGGTCGCCGTCACTTGACCACGAAGGCGGCCTGGGACAGCACGCGCGGGTCGAACGGCAGGTGGTCGGCGGCGACGAACTCCACCCTGACCACGTGCGTGCCCGGGCTCAGCTTGGGCAGCTTGCCGGAGAGCTTGTAGTTCATCGCCACCAGCTGGCCGTCGACCAGCACGTGGATGTGGCCCTCGGTCGGCGTGATGTTGCGCGTGGTCAGGTTGACGATCTTCGCCTTGGCCAGCTTCACGTCGAGCTCGGCGCCGCTGGCGGGAACGGTCGCGCCGTTGCGCGGCGCGACGATCGTCAGCTTGGCCGGGCTGGTCGGCCGCGGGCCGAGCGTGTCCGAGGTCGGCGTCGCGCCCGCGCCCTTGTCGCCGGAGCACCCGGCCAGGGCGGCCACGAGCGCCAGGGCTCCGGCCAGGGCGAGCGCCCGCCGTCTGTGGGTCAACATCGCTTGGGTCGTGCCTCCCTGACTCACTTGTCGATGTCCTGCTGGAAGCTGGCGCTTGCGGGGGATCCTCCGCGGGGCTCGGCGTCGACCGCGAACGTCCAGCGGCCGGCGGTCAGGTCGGCGTTGGCCGCGAAGTGGCCGGCGCCCAGGCGCAGGATCTTCAGGCGCACCGGGTCGCCGGACGGTGGCCGCGCGGTCGCCTCGAGCTTGCCGACCGGCTGCTCGTTGCCGTCGGCGGCGAAGAAGGTGAAGTGGAGCTGGTTGCGGCCGGCACTGCCGGGGTCGGCGTAGGACTGCAGGGTGCCGCCGGCGGCGAGGCTGATGGTGTAGACGGTCGGCTGGCCCGGGACCCTGGACACCTGCACCTGCTGCGGCGGCACGCGCGTCTGCAGCTGCATGGGGACGGTCACCGCGCTGCCCGGCACCTGCACCAGCGCGGTCACGCTCCAGCGGCCCTGGGCCACCAGGGGCCCGCCGCGGCCGCTCCAGGCGCCGTCGCCGCCGCGCTCGAGCTCGAGGGTGGACTCGCCCAGGTCGGGGCGGGACGGCAGCGAGAATTGCAGCTGCACCCGCTGGGCCGGGACCGGCTCGCCCGAGTCGTAGTCGACCACCGTGGCCCTGAAGCCGTTGGGACCGGGCGTGCCCGGGGTGGCGACCAGCTTGACCCGCACGGTGGTGGCGTAGTCGTTGCCCGACGCCTCCACCGACGGCGGCGCCGCCGGCCGCGTCCCGCCCGTCCCGCCCGGCGGCAGCTCGGTGAGCAGCCCGGCGGCGACCAGCACCACGGCGGCCAGGCCCAGCTCCATGCGGACGTTGCGGCGCAGCACGGCGAGCCTGCCGGCGCCGGCGGCGAGCGCCGGCACCAGCCGCTGCCGGTTCATGGCGCCGATCGCGAGCAGGCAGGCGAACAGCAGCACCTTGAGGTCGATCACGCGGCCGAAGCCGGTGTCGAGCAGGCGCCCCCACCCCCCCACCTCGTCGATCGCGCGCAGCGCCCCGGTCGCCGCGATCACCGCCACGGTGTAGCCGGCCAGCCGCGAGAAGCGCTTGACGGCCTCCACCCGCTCGGACCGCTCCGGTACCGGGTCCGCCACCGCCACCGAGGCCTCGGGTTTCACCGCCGCCGCCCCGGACCCGCCTCGATCCACTACGGGGCTACCGCTCGGCCCGGCGTGGTCACCCGCTGCTCGGGCTCCGGCCTCGCGCTGGCCCCTGGTGCCGAGGAGGAGCCAGGCGAGGCCGCCGACCCAGACCCCGACGGCGACCAGGTGGAGCCACTGGACGAGGAGGTTGAACCAGCGGAAGGACGACTCCCGGGCGGCGTGGCCGCTGGCCGCGTGGACCAGCATGGCGGCCGCGGCGGCGAGGCCGACCAGGGCGAGCGACCAGCGGGCGCGGGGCCGGGCCTCGAACGCGACGAGCGCCAGCCCGACCGCGGCCAGCGCGGCGGCCTGGCGCTCCAGGGAGTGCCCCACGGCGGACGAGGCCAGGCTGCCGAAGGAGGTGTCGGCCGAGGTCCACTCCGCCACGACGATGCCGGCCAGGCCGACCACCCCGAGGCCGAAGGCGACCAGCAGCACGGGCTGCGGGCCGCCGCCGCGGCCCCGCCGGGCGAGGCCGGCGGGCAGGCGCCCGCCGAACACCGCGAAGCCGGTCGCCGCCGCGCCGACGAGCAGGGCCAGGCCCCAGTAGAGCAGCCAGCGGCCGGCGACCCCGAGCAGGCTCGGCGGCGGCGCCGAGGTGGCCGTCCCCGCCTGCGCGCTCGGCACCTGGCCGGCGTCCACCCCGACGCCGAAGGAGAACGAGCCGGTGGTCACGTGCCCGTCGGCGCGCGAGAGGACCCGCCAGGCCACGCTGTAGACGCCGTTGGGCAGGCCGTCGCGGAGCGGCACGCGGAGCTGCGACGGCTTCCCCGGGACGGGCGCGGCCTTGCTCGTCCCCGCCTCACGGCCCGACTGGTCGACCACGCGCACGCTGGACAGGCCGGGGTCGGGCTGCTCGGTGAAGGTGATCACCACCGCCCGCGGCGCCTGGTCGAGCGAGGCCCCGCTCGCCGGGTCGGAGTCGCGCAGCAGCGCGTGCGCCCCGGCGCCGGGCGGCGTGGCCAGCAGCCACCCGGCGGCGAGCAGGACCACCACGGCAGCGCGCCGCATGGTCACCTCACACCTTCCCGCTCGCGGGCGGCTCGGGCGGCATGGCCGCCGTTCTGGCTGGGATCGGCACGTGCACTCCTGTCGTCATGCCGGCGGGGACCCGACCCGGGATGGCAGGGGGCGCCGGTTCACCGTCACCGGCCGCCCGCCGTGCGCGGGCATGGCCGGGCCGAAGGAAGGCGGTGACCACGCCACCCTGGCGTGGCGGGGGACGGACCGCGGGGCGGCGTCAGCCGCGCTGCGGCTGGGGTGGGGCCCGGATGGCGGCGGGGCCGCCGAGCAGGCGGGAGCGCCTCACCCGCCGTGCCGGCCAGCGTGCTGGGACCAGGCCGGACGCGGGCGGGGCCGGCGCCCGCAGGGCGCGGCCGACCGCCTCGGCCGCGCGGCCGAGGCCGGCCAGCACCGTGGCCACGGCGAGGGCGACGAGGACCTGGACGGCGATGCCGGTGAGCAGCAGGTTCGAGGTGGCCACCAGGTCGCCGGCGGCGCCGCCGGCGGCGAGCCGCTCGACGCCCTCCTGGACCACGAAGATGGCCGACTGGTACAGGGCGAGGCGCAGCGCCAGCCGGTCCACCCGGTCGCGGGCCACCCCGGCGCGGTGCAGGCCGTGCCGGAAGTGGCGGGCGGCGACCGAGCAGGCCGCGGCGAGGCCCAGGACGATGGCGGCGGCCACCGCGACCGACCAGTAGGCGTGGCCGGTGGCGGCGAGCACCGCGTCACGTGCCCTGGTGTCCGGGACCTTGACGAGGTAGAGCAGGGTGTGGGCGACCGCGGCGCCGGCCACCGCGGCGCCGGCGAGCGGCAGGCGGTGTCGCACCCGACGAGCGTCCATCCCGCCCAGCATACGACGCCGAGCGGCCAATTCGCGCCGTAAGAGGTGCGGCTGCCCTACTGGGGGCAGAGCGCGTTCGCCATGGGCGTCGGGTTGACCGGGGCGCCGCCGCCGGGGTGGTACTCGAAGTGCACGTGCGGCGCGCCACCGGCGGCGTCGCCGGTGTTGCCGTTGTAGGCGATCAGCTCGCCGGCCTTGACCGGCACGCCGGGGTGGATGCCGGCGGCGTATGCCGACAGGTGGGCGTAGTAGTACTCGTCCCCGTCGACGCCCTGGATGTAGAGGCTGGTGCCACCGAGCGCGCTGTTGGAGAAGCGCGAGATCTTCCCGTCGACCACGGCGTGCACCTTGTTGCCGTACGGGTTCAGCAGGTCGACGCCCTTGTGGGTGCGGCCGCCGGAACGGGGGGCACCCCAGGTGTCGGTGAAGTGGTACGGCGGCGACACCGGGCAGGAGTAGAAGCGCCCGCGGTAGAAGACCGTCTTGTTGAAGCCCTCCAGCTTGTCCACCACCTGCTTGGCCGCCTGGAAGGCGCTGGTGAGGCGCGCGACGTTGACGCGGGAGCGGGCCTGCACGTCCGCCGAGTGGGCGGTCGCCACGCGCACCAGGCGCACGGCGCGCTCGTAGGAGTCGTGCGCGACCTTCGCCTCCGCGAACGCGTCCACCTGCTGGTCGAGCATGATCTCCTCGAACTCGACCCGGTCGATCACGTTGGCGTCGCTGGCGAGGATGCTGGAGATCGGGCTGGTCCCACCGGCCATGTAGAGGTCGCTCAGGTGACTGGAGAGCTGCTGCTGGGCGTTCCACAGCTCGGCGCGGGCCAGACCCAGGCGGCCACGGGCGGCCTGCAGGTTCGTGTCGGCCCAGGCCTGCTGGTTCTGCAGGTCGGCAAACTCCTGCGAGGCCTTGTCGAGCTCGGCCTTGAGCTCCTGCTGCCGGGCCTTGGCCTGACTGAGCTGGTCGGCGTGCGCGGGCAGGCTCGGCGCGAGCACCGCAAGGGCCACGAGTCCGGCCGCGAGCAGGCGGCGAAGCGGCAAGTCTTTCCTCCGTCTTGGGGGAAAACGGATGTCGAGCTGGTTGGCGAACCCGCGTCTACCAGGTCTGGGGAGGGACCGGAGACGTCGACCGAGGAAGCTAGCACAGCATGACATCCGATCGGAAATCGCCTACGGCAGCTCGATTCGACTGATTGCGCAAACCTGCTTAGGCTTCGGCGCCGGGGCCGCCGAGACTCGAAAAAAAGGGGTGGTGAGCATGCGGTCGTCACCGCCCGGATACCGGCTCCTCTCCCTACTGGTGGTGCTGCTCGCGGCCGGCTCGCTGGTCGCCGGGGTGCTGCTGTGGCCGGGGCGGACGCCGGTCCGCTCGAGCAACGCCGGGCAGCGCGACCCGACCAAGGTGGTCGACGCGACCCTGACGAAGGTGCTCACCGTGCCGTGCCAGCCGGACGAGCAGGTCCCCGAGGACGCCGTGTGCAAGTCCCTGGAGGCGCGCCGCGCCGACAACGGCCGGGTGGTGAAGCTGCGGGCGGTCGACTGGACCGGCGACCTGCTGCGCACCGGCCGGGGGGTGCGACTGTCCGTGCTCGAGCAACCGGGGCAGCCGCCCTACTACGGCCTCAGGGACGTGGGCCGCGAGCGGCCGATGCTGCTGCTGCTGGCGCTGTTCGTCGGCGTGGTGGTGGCCTTCGGCCGCTGGCAGGGCGTGCGCTCCCTGGTCGCGCTCGGCATCTCGGCCGCGGTGCTGGTCGGCTTCATCGTCCCCGCCATCCTCGCCGGCCGCAGCCCCGTCCCCGTCGCCCTGGTCGGCGCGATGGCGATCATGCTGATCGCGCTCTACCTGTCCCACGGGCCGGGGCCGAAGACCACCGCCGCGGCGGCGGGCACCGCCCTCGCCCTGCTGCTCACCGCGGCGATCTCCGCGCTGTTCGTCTCGCTCACCTCGCTCACCGGCCTGGCCGGTGAGGAGGCGCAGGGCGTGAGCTTCGAGCTCGGCGGGGTCTCGATGCGCGGGCTCCTGCTCGCCGGCGTGATCGTGGGGGGCCTCGGCGTGCTCGACGACGTCACCGTGTCGCAGGCCTCGCTGGTGTTCGAGCTGTTCCGCGCGAACCCGGCACAGCGCGGGGCCGAGCTGACCCGGGCCGCCCTGCGCGTCGGCCGCGACCACGTCGCCGCGACCGTCAACACCATCTTCCTCGCCTACGCCGGCGCCGCGCTGCCGCTGCTGGTGCTGTTCTTCGTCGTGAAGCAGCCGCTCGGCACGGTGGTGACCTCCGAGGTGGTCGCGGTCGAAGTGGTGCGCAGCCTGTGCGGCTCGCTCGGCCTGATCGCGGCCGTGCCCCTCACCACGCTGCTCGCCGTCGCGCTGGTGCGGGCCGACGGCGCCGAGCTCGCCGAGGCGGCGGTCGCCGGCGACGGCCACGCCCACCAGCCGCGCGGCGCTCCAGCCGCCACCGCGTCCAGGCCGCCGGAGGAGCTCCCGGGCGGCCGCGTCCCCTACCAGCTCGCGGGCGGCCTCGGCGTGGGCGGGACCCGCACGGTTTGGCTATTGGCTCTCCAGCAGTTCGGTCCGGCGCTGTCGCACGCCACCGTGGTCGCGCCCGACGCCATCACGCAGGCGAGCCTCGCCGGCCTCCCGCGCGACGTGCAGCAGGCCGCGGCGGAGGTCGCCAGGCTGCTGGACGTCGAGGCGGAGGCGGGCGGCTGGTACCGGCGCGGCGAGCGCGGCTCGCTCCGGCTCGACCTGCGCGAGCCCACCCACCTGGAGCTGCTGCGCCGCTACGGCCCGTACGCCGCGGGAACGCAGGTGTTCGCGCGCGGCCAGGCCGCGCCGGTGCTCGGCACGATCGCCCACGAGCGCGGCGCGCCGCGGGTGGTGCTGCAGCTCGACGCCGGCGAGGTGGAACGC
>DASUZB010000138.1:0-5459 GCA_036377075.1 Actinomycetes bacterium
CGGTCTGGGCCCGGCGGGGCCGGGGTGGTGGCGGTGGCCGGGGAGGCGCTGGTGGACTTCGTGCCCGCCGGCGGGCCGGGGGTGTTCCGGGCCGCGCCCGGGGGCAGCCCGGCGAACGTGGCCGTGGGCCTGGCCCGCCTCGAGGTGCCGACCCGGCTGCTGGCCCGGATCGCCGACGACCTGCTGGGCCACCGGCTCCGGGCCCACCTGGACGGCAACGGGGTCGACCTGTCCTTCGCCGTCCGCGCGGCCGAGCCGACCTCGCTGGCCATCGTGGCCGTGGGCCGCGACGGCGTGGTCGAGTACGACTTCCGGGTCGAGGGCACGGCCGACTGGCAGTGGCGCGACCACGAGCTGGCCGGCGCCCTCGACGGCCGTGTGGTGGCCCTGCACGCCGGGTCGCTGGCCCTGACCATGGCGCCGGGCGCCGACGTCCTCCAGCGGCTGCTGGCCCAGGCCCGCCAGGACATGACCGTCTCCTACGACCCCAACTGCCGGCCGCTGCTGATGGGCTCCCCCGACGCCGTCCGCGGCCGCATCGAGGCCCTGGTCGCCCTGGCCGACGTGGTCAAGGCCAGCGCCGACGACCTGGCCTGGCTGCTCCCGGACCGCCCGCCCGAGCAGGTCGCCGAGGCCTGGCTGGCCAGGGGCCCGTCGCTGGTGGTGATCACCCTGGGGCCGGCCGGCCTGCTCGCCGCCACCCGCCAGGCGGGGGTGCTGCGCCGGCCCGGCCGGGTCGTCGAGGTGGTCGACACCGTGGGCGCCGGCGACGCCTGCATGGCCGCCCTGCTGGCCGGCCTCCACCGCCGCGACCTGCTCGGCCCGGCCCGCCGCCCCGCCCTCCAGGCGCTGGACGCCGCCACCCTGGCCGACCTGGCCGACGAGGCCGTCCTGGCCGCCGCGCTCACCTGCACCCGCGCCGGCGCCGACCCCCCGACCGCGGACGAGCTCCGGGCCGCGTCGGCCCGGCCCGGCTGAGCTTCTCCCGGAGGCCCGGTGCGCTAATCTGTTCGGCCCTTCTGCCCCGGTGGGAGGGCGTGGACCAGAGGAGCCGTCATGCGGCGAGCCCGCGACCCGGGCCGAGCTCCTGCTGGCCCAGATGACGCTGGGGGGAGAAGATCGGGCAGATGACCCAGGCCGAGCGGGGCGCGGCCACCGGCGACCTCTCGCTGGTCGCGACCTGGCGGCTGGGTCGCTGCTGTCGGGCGGCGGCTCGGTGCCCACCCCGAACACCCCCGAGGCCTGGGCCGACATGGTCGAGGCCTTCCAGGCCCAGGCCCTCCAGGCACGGCTCGGCATCCCCTGATCTACGGCGTCGACTCGGTCCACGGCCACGGCAACCTGGTCGGGGCGACGTGTTCCCGCACAACATCGGCCTCGGGGCGATCCGTGACCCCCGGCTGGTGGAGCAGGTCGAGCGCGTGACGGCCGCCGAGACGCGGGCCGCCGGCCCCCGGTGGGTGTTCGCGCCCTGCGTCCGCGTGGCCGGGGACCTGCGCTGGGCCGGACCTACGAGAGCTTCAGCGAGAACCCGGCCCTGGTCGTCCAGATGGAGACGGCGATCGACGGCTTCCAGGGCCCGCGGGCCCGCGACCTGTCCGACCCGGACCGGGTGCTGCCCCTGTCCGGCCACGAGCGGATCTACGTCGCCGGCGGCAACGCCGACGACATCGGCAACCCAGGCCGGCGGCTGGACGGTCACCTGGCAGGGCCTGTCGGGCGACACCATCCCCGGCAACACCATCCTGGAGGGCATCCGCCAGGTCGCCCGGGCGCCCAGGTCACCTTCAGCGAGGACGCTGTGGCAGGACAACGGCGTGCCCCGCGAGCCCAAGACGATGCCCGGCAGCCAGGGCGAGGGCGTGGCCGAGGTGCTGTTCGGGCACCGGCCGTTCACCGGCCGGCTGTCGATTTCCTGGCCGCGCACCCTCGAGCAGGAGCCGATCAACGTCGGGGCCGCGACGACCACCCGCTGTTCCCCTACGGTTGGGGCTGGGCAGCATGCAACGCCAGCGCTGGGGGGAACCTGTCATCCCTTGACCCGCTCGCCGTCGACCCACACGCCCCGGACGTCGTGGGGCGTCGCGAGCGCGAATGCCTTCGCGAGGGCGTCGGAGGGCCCGTCCGCGTGCCGCAGACCGATATCGAGCGGCGTGCCAGGAAGCGGGTCCACCCATACGGCATCGAAGCGCCTGCCCACCGTGAGGTCGCCGACCTGGTCACGCATCCCCAGCGCATCGGCGCCGGCCGCCGTGGCCAGATGGAGGAGGTGCGCCGACGTCAGGGCCACGCCGTCCGGGCCGCGCAACTGCTGCAGGAAGTAGGCCTGCAGGCCCTCCTTGAACAGCGAGAACCCGGTGCCGGCGCCGACGTCGCAGCCCAGGGCCACGCGGACACCGAACGACAGGTGGCGATCGAACGGGAACAG
Organism: Actinomycetes bacterium; assembly: GCA_036377075.1. Classification (GTDB taxonomy): domain Bacteria; phylum Actinomycetota; class CALGFH01; order CALGFH01; family CALGFH01; genus DASUZB01. The sequence goes on from DASUZB010000138.1 coordinate 2,429, forward strand.
TCCGCTCCCGAGGGCGGCGTTGCTCGTCGGGCAATGCGCGACGGTCGACTCCCTGGCGGCCAGGAGCTTCAGCTCGGCGTCGCTGGGGTGCACGTTGTGCGCGAGGACGCTGCGGGGGCCGACCAGACCATGCCGGTCATAGCTTTCGAGGTAGCCACAGCCGAACAACTCCCGCACCTTGGCGATCTCCGCCGGGTTCTCGTTGATGTGGGAGGTGAACCAGGAACCCGCGATGTCGTCGTACAGGGCCGCGCACGATGCGAGCAGGTCGTCGGTACAGGACAACGCGAAACGCGGCGTGACCGCGTACCGGGTGCGACCCTGCTGGTGCCATCGCCGCGCCAGCTCGCGCCCCTCGTCGTAGGCGCGTTGCGCGGTTGTATGCAGCTCGGGTCGCAGCATGCGGTCACCGACGACCAGGCCGCAGGTGACCCGGAGGCCGCGCTCGGTGGACGCCTCGAAGAGCGCGTCGACCGCCGGCGCGAAATGCGAGCCGAAGACCAGCGCGGTCGTCGTGCCCGAGTCGACCAGCGACGCGATGAACTCGCCGGCGACCTCCCGGGCGTAGTCGACGTCCGCCAGCCTCGCCTCCTCCGGCAGCGCGCAGCGGTCGAGCCACTCCAGCAGCGGCATTCCAAGCGCACCGATGACCCGTACCTGCGGGTAGTGGACATGCGTGTCGACGAACCCGGGCAGCAACAGGCCGGAGCCGAGGTCGACGACGGTCTCGTCGTGATGCTCGCGTCGAACCTCCGCGTACGAGCCCCGTTCGACGATCACGCCGTCGACGACGAGCAGTCCCGCGTCGGCGTCCGCCCGCAACGCCCCGCCGCGGAACGGATCGTCGGGGGTGTCCGTCACCCGGGCGCGATACAGCGTCATGGATCAGCTCCGCGCGGCAGACCGCTCGCGCTCGAACGTCAGCAACAGGTCGGCCGCGACGCTCACGGCGATCGTCGCCGGCTCCTTGCCGGTGATCTCGGCCAGCCCGATGGGCGTGCGGATCCGAGCAATCGACGCCATGTCGTGGCCGCCTTCGGCCAGCAACCGCTGGAACCGTGCCCATTTCCCCGCCGAGCCGATCAGCCCGATCGAGCCGAGGTCGCCGCCGCGGAGGACGGCGTCGCACAGCGCCGCGTCCTCGGCGTGGTCGTGCGTCATGATCAGCACGTGGGCGCCCGGCGGCAGCTCCCCCAGGATGATCTCCGGGAGCAGCGGAACGCGGTGGACGTGGAGGCTCGCCACCGCGTCGGACAGCGGCGCCAACCGCTCGTCGGTCAACTGCTCGGGGCGGCTGTCGACCAGGTGCAGCTCGAGGTCGTGGCGAGCCAGGATGCGCGCCAACTCGAACCCGACGTGCCCGACGCCGAAGATCGCCACGGCGGGCACGACCGGCAGCGGGTCGAGCAGCACGGTGACCGTTCCTCCACAACATTGCACGCCGTGCTCGTACGGCGCCTTGTCCGACAGTGCCGTCTCGAACAACGTGGCTGTCGCGTCGGGGTCGGCGAGCAGCTCCCGGGCCCGGTCGATCGCCACCGCTTCGACGTTGCCTCCGCCGATCGATCCCCACGTCTCGCGGACGCCGACCACGAGCTTGGCGCCGGCATCGCGTGGGGCGTGCCCGCGAACCGACGCGACCGTCACCAGCACGCCCGGCTCGCGCCGCGCACGCAGGTGGGCGACCGCGTTGAACCAGGGCGTCTCAGGCATGGGTGACGATGTGTTGTGCGCGTTCGGACTCGGGGTGGCGCGCGTGAGGGTGGACCGGCTGCGGCGGGACGACGTTCGCGTCGGCGACATGGCCGTACGAGGTGTGCTCGCGCGCCTGCTCGACGGCCCAGTAGACGGCCTCCGGGGTGGAGGGGCAGCCGAGATCGACGCTCGTGCCCGCCGGCCCGAACGCGGCCGCGGCCTGCCGCAGCGCCTCCCGCACGGAGAAGGCCAGCATCAGCGGCGGTTCCCCGACGGCCTTGGACCCGTACACCGCGCCTTCCTCGGTCGCGTTCCTGAACAGCGTCACATTGAAGACCTCTGGCATCTCCGAGAAGCTCGGCAGCTTGTAGGTACTCGCCGCCTGGGTCAGGAACTGGCCGCGCCGGGGGCCGTCGCTCTCGTCCCAGCGCAGGTCCTCCAGGGTGAGCCAGCCCGCCCCCTGCACGAACGCGCCCTCGATCTGGCCGAGGTCGACGAGGGGCGAAAGGCTGTCACCGACGTCGTGGACGATGTCGACGCGCCGCGTGCGGTAGGCGCCGGTGAAGCCGTCGACCTCGACCTCGGTGGCGGCGACACCGTAGGCGAAGTACTTGAACGGCGAACCGTGCATCACCGATGAGTCCCAGTGCAGCCCTTCGGTGCGGTAGTACCCCGCCGCCCACAGCTGGACCCGCTGGAAGTACGCCGTGCGGACGAGCTCCTGCCAGTCGACGCGCGCCTCGGAGATCCCCAGACCGCGTGCGACGCCGTCCACGATCCGCACGTCTGACGCGTTCGTGCCCAGCATGCCGCTGGCCACCCGCAGCAGCCGCTCCTTGATCTGCTCGCAGGCGTTCTTGACGGCGCCGCCGTTGAGGTCGGCGCCGGAGCTGGCCGCGGTCGCCGAGGTGTTCGGCACCTTGTCGGTGCGCGTGGGAGCCAGCCGGACATGACGCAGCGGGATGCCGAGCGTGGTCGCGGCGACCTGGAGCATCTTGGTGTGCAGGCCCTGGCCCATCTCGGTGCCGCCGTGGTTGATGAGCACCGACCCGTCCTTGTAGACGTGCACGAGCGCACCGGCCTGGTTGAACGCGGTCAGGTTGAAGGAGATGCCGAACTTGACCGGCGTCACCGCCAGGGCGCGCTTGGTGTTCGGGTGGCTGGCGTTGAACGCCTCGATCTCGCGCTTGCGGTTCACCACGTCGGCGCCGGAGACGACCTCCTCCCAGATCGTCGGGATGCGCTCGGGGTGGCGGACCGGCTGACCGTACGGCGTGGTCTGGCCCGGCCCGTAGAAGTTGCGCTCGCGCAGGTCCATCGGATCGAGACCGAGCAG
>DASUZB010000139.1:0-9686 GCA_036377075.1 Actinomycetes bacterium
CTGGCGGCGCCGAGCACCACCGAGCCCACCATGCCCGCGATCGTGATCGTGCCGGCGACCGCGCCCGCGCCGGCCTCGTCGATGCCCCGCGGCTTCAGCATCTCCTCCAGCCAGGTGGTCGTCCCCAGGTACAGCCCGAACCCGAGGAACAGGGCGGCGGACAGCTTCCACTGGGTCGCCGAGCGCATGACGCGGGCGAGGGCGCGCCGCACGCTCAGCTCCTCGGGCGAGACCAGGCGGTCGGGCACCGGCCGCGGCGCCAGCCGCCAGAAGACCAGGAGGGCCACCAGGGAGGCGGCGGCGTACGCCACCTGCGAGCCGCGCACCCCCAGGGCGGTCGCCAGGCCCGGCGTCACCACCAGCCCCAGGGTGATGCCGAGGAAGATCGCCATCGTGCCCAGGCCCGTGGCGGTGGCCGCCTCCTCCTCGGGGAAGTGCCGGTTCACCAGGTCGGCGACGGCGTTGATCAGGAACGGCTGGGGCAGCAGCAGGCCGACGGTCAGCAGCAGCAGCGCCGGCAGGCCGCCGGCCAGCGGGCGCAGGAAGGCGAACAGCGAGGTGGCGAGGCCCGCCCACAGCAGCGGCGTGCGGTAGCCGTAGCGGTCGGCGACCACGCCGCCGGGGATGGACAGCGCCGCCGAGCACAGCGGCCCGACCGAGATCAGCAGCCCGATGGACACGTCGGTGGTGTGGAACGCCGCCGCGGCCCGCCCGGTGACGGTCGCGAACGAGATCCACAGCACGTGGCTCGCCGCCACCAACGCCACGTAGGCCCCCAGCACCGCCCACGACCCAGGCCGCCGTTCCCGCATCGCCACAGCCAACCAGAGCGAGCGCCCCAACACCAACCGGACCCACATCTCCACAGAATCTCCGCTGCTTGCATGCCGATCGGCGACCTTGCCCGCCTATCGTCCCCTGGCATGAAGACCGTGCTGGTCGTCGAGGACGAGGCGCCGATCGCGGCGGCGGTCGCCGCCAGGCTGCGCAGCGAGGGCTTCCGCGTCGAGGTCGCCAACGTCTCCCACGAGCTCCGCACGCCGATCAGCGCCCTGCAGGCGGAGCTGGAGAACCTGGTCGACGGCATCGAGCCGGCGGACCCGGAGACGCTGCGCACGATGCTCAGGCAGGCCGAGCGCCTCGGCCGGCTGGTCGCGCAGCTGCTCGACCTGTCGCGCCTGGAGTCGGGCGCGGTGCCGCTGCAGCGCCGCGTTTTCCAGGTCGGCCCGCTGCTCGAGGACGCCGCCGCCGAGGCGCGCCTGGCGGCGCCCGGCATCACCGTGGCGGTGCGGGCCGAGCCCGGCCTCGCCGTCGACGGCGACCCCGAGCGCGTCCACCAGGTGCTCGCCAACCTGGTGTCCAACGCGACCCGCTACTCGCCCGCCGGCGGCACGGTCGAGCTCGGCGCCCGCAGGCCCCTCGGGGCGCTGGAGGCCATGGTGGTGCTCGGCGGCCTCTGCGCCCTGTTCGCCAGCTTCGCCGCCGCCCAGGTCGTCGCCCTCTCCGGAGGCGCGAGGCACGTGCTCGACACCGCCGGGCTCACCTACGCCCAGTACGCCCGCTCGGGCTTCTTCCAGCTGCTCGCGGTGGCGGTGATCACCCTCGGCGTCCTGCTCGCCCTGCGGGCGGTCACCGAGCTGGCCACGCCGCGGCGGCGGCTCGCCTTCACCGTCCTCGCCGAGCTGGCCGTCGCCCTTACCCTGGTGATCGTGGTGGTCGCCATCCGGCGCCTGAACCTCTACGAGGACGCCTACGGGCTGACCATGCTGCGGCTCTACAGCGAGCTGTTCAGCTACTGGATCGGCGTGGTGTTCCTGCTGCTCGGCGCGAGCGTCGCCGGGCTCGGGCGGGCGCGGGCCTGGCTGCTCGGCGCCGCCGCGGGGGCCGGCCTCGTCCTGCTGCTCGCGCTGAACCTGGCCAACCCCGAGGCGGTCGTCGCCCGCGACCTCCTCGCCACCACCCACGAGCGGCAACGGCCGGACACCGACACCGGCTACCTGGTCGCGGACCTCGGCGACGACGCGGCGCCGGCGATCGTGGCCGGCACCGCCGGCCTGGACCCGGAGCTCCGGGCCGAGCTGCTCGCCCCGCTCTGCCGGCGGCACCTCGGGCCGCCCAGGCACCGCGGCTGGGCGGCCTGGAACCTGGGCGCCGCGCACGCCCGCGAGGCCCTTGCCGGGCCGTGCGGGACGTAGCGGGTGAGGTGGCAAGAAAACCTTGACCGGGCCCCGGAGGGACGGGAAACAGGGACCCCGGGACCCGGTCAGGGGCGCGGCGCCGCGACCTACTCCCAACGGGCCCGGCCGCACCTCCCCCGAGAATGCAGCCTTCGAGTTGAGAGACCCCCCGGAGGTCGCGACGCCGCTGCTACTGCTCCAGGCGCCACAGCGGACCGGTTGGATACGGCCTCCCCAGCAGTATTACTGAGGCTGCAGGCCTGGTCACTCAGCGTAGCAGATCAACACGCAACGTGGCTCCTACTCGGCATGAGCAAGCGCTTTCGATACTTTTGTCCGATTCAGCAGAGCATGCACCGGCCCGTGGACCCTGGGTTCTACGACTGAAATGCGCGCTACTAGGTAGAACAGCCTATTCAGCACGTTCCCAGCAAGCCGGTAGTGTCCCGTCGGGGACAACAGTAAAGTCCTGTTTGGGACCTTCACTGTGAAGGGGTGTCACGACATGAGCCGGACGAGCAGGCCGACGTACCTGCGCACCTCAGAGGTCGCAGGGTTGCTGCACGTCTCCCCCAAGACGGTGTCCCGCTGGGCGCAGGAGGGCAAGCTCCCGTTCCTGCGCACCCTCGGCGGTCACCGCCGCTACCCGGACAACGAGATCAGGGCGCTCGCCGACGAGCTGCGCATGTGGCCCGTTCAGGAGCCGCACGCCGAGTCGCAGTAGCCCAGGTCCGCCAACGAGCAAGAGGGGTCGCCGCCGGACCGTGAGGGCGGCGGCCACGGGCCGCGTGGACCGTACGTCCGGGACGTGGGGGCCGGCGCGCCGGACGTCCCCTCGGCGCACCGGCCCGCACGTCCCGGGTCGTTACATCCCCGGCGTGTCGATGTGCTTCTCGAGCACGATGCGCGTGCCGGACAGGCCCGAGTCGACCACCACCCGGTCCATCAGCACGTGCATGATGTAGAGGCCGCGGCCGCGGTTCTGCGACGGGTGGACGCGGCGCGACATGGCCGCGCCGGAGCCGTCGAACCCGGGCCCGCGGTCGAGGACCGAGAAGGTGAACACGCGGTCCTGCAGGGACCAGCGCACCACCATGGCCGAGTCGTGCTTGCCCCAGGAGCCGTGGACCACCGCGTTGGTGACCGCCTCGCCGGTGGCGAGCAGGATGCCGTCGACGACGTCCTCGGGGACCTCCCAGCGCCGCAGGTCCCTGGCCAGCAGCGCCCGGACCGTCGGCACCGACTCGCTCCTGCACGGCAGGAGCAAGTGCGCGGTCGGGCGCTTCTCGTTCGTCGACGTCGGTTCCTGCAACTCGCCTCCCCCTACGGCTCGGCCAGCGTCCGGTGCCAACCCGGTGATACAACGAGTCACGCTGATCAGTCCAACCGGGCGGCGGACGCCGCCACTTCCGCCTGCCCCTCCGGGCAGAGGGTGAGCAGGTCACAGCCCTTGCACCAGGGGCCGGTGCGGGGCGCGAACTCGGTCTCGTCGCGCAGCGCCCTGGCCGAGGCGAGCACGTCCGCCATGCGCTCGCCGAGCACCTCGGGCGGGCGCGCCGTGACCACCTGGGCCCCCGCGGCCACGTAGTCGAGCACCAGACGGTCGACCGGCCGCCCCAGGCGACGCTCGGCCAGCGAGGCGTACACCGTCAGCGCCAGGTCCTGGTCGGCGGCGGCCTGGCTGGTCGGCCGCTTGGCCGTCTTGTAGTCGACGATCACGACCGTGTTCCCCTCACCAGGATCGATCCGGTCGAGGCGTCCCTTGAGCACCACGTCGCCGTAGACGGCCTGCAGCGCCGCCTCGGTGGCGTACGGCACGACGGTCGTGTCGGAGCGGTCGTACCAGCCGCGCAGCACCTCGAGCCCGCGCGCCTTCTCGCGGGCACGCTCCTCCTTGCTGCCGTAGCCCTCACGCACCCAGAAGCGCCGGAACAGCTCGAGCAGCCCGTCCCGCGAGCGCGCCGAGACCGGCTGGCGGAAGAACTCGCGCAGGGCCGCGTGGATGCTGGTGCCGAACGACTGCCCCGCGCCGATGCGGGACATGCGCCACAGCCCGTCCACGTGGAGGAAGCGGTACAGGCGCGGGCAGAGCTGGTAGCGGGCCAGCGCCGACGGCGACAGCACCGCAGCCCTGCCCGTATCCACGCCAGGCAGGGCCTGCTGCTCGACACCGTCCATGCCCCGAGGGTACGCCAGATGTCGGACAACCGGGCCAAACCAGGTGCCTGAGCGGACCGGAAGGCCTGTTCAGGCCGGTCGGCGGGCGGCGCGGGCCAGCAGCGCCTCGACGGTCGCCTCGGGGGTGCGGCAGACGCCCATGCGGTAGCCGAACAGCGCCCCGTGGCAGTCGGAGGCGCCGGTCGCCTCGAGGCCGAGCTCGGTGGCGAGCGCCCGCCAGCGGGCGCGGTCGGCGGGCGGCTGGTCGGGGTGGTCGACCTCGAGCCCCGCCATGCCCTCGGCGGCCATCGCCCTGATCACCGGCTCGGGCACGGCCGCCGCGCCGGCGTGCAGCGAGGGGTGGGCGAGCACCGCGACGCCGCCGGCGCCGCGGATCAGCGTCACCGCCTCGACCGGGGCGACGGCCTGCTTGGGCACGTGGGCGCGGCCGCCGTTGCCGATCCACTCGGGCGTGAAGGCGGCGTCGACGCTCTCGACCACGCCCGCCTCGACCAGCGCCATGGCGACGTGCGGGCGGCCGACGGAGCCGGCCCCGGCCAGCTCCTGCACCCGCTCCCACTCGATCGGCGCGCCGAGCGCGCGCAGGCGTTCCACCATGCGCCGGGCGCGGCCGACCCGCCCCTCGCGGATCCAGGCGCGCTTGGCCGCGAACGCCGGCTCGGCCGGGTCGAACCCGTAGCCGAGCACGTGCACCGGCGCGCCCTCGTGCTCGGCGGAGAGCTCGCAGCCGGTGAGGACCTCCAGGTCGTGCGCGCGCCCGGCGGCCCGGGCGCGCTCGACGCCGGCGGTGGTGTCGTGGTCGGTGAGCGCGATCCCCGCCAGGTCGCGCTCGGCCGCGAGCGCCACCACCTCCTCGGGCTCCAGGGTCCCGTCGGAGAAGGTGGAGTGGGTGTGGAGGTCGTAGCCGGCCATGGCGGTGACATTACAAGAGAACGAAACCATAACGACGATCCAGACCTGCCACGGCAACTCCGATAGACCTGGGAGACTCGTTCGCGAACATCCCGGCTGAGGAGGCTTCCCGTCGTGTCGCTGACCATGCTCGCCCTGGTGGCGCTGTTCCCCGTCGGCCTGCTCGGGCTGCTGCTGCTCACCTCCGGCCTGGAAGGGCGCGTCGTCAGGCCCGGCTCGGACTTGGTGGAGGCCGCCCTCACCGGGATGGACGACGCCGACCAGGAGTAGCGCCCGCGCGGCCGGCGACCTGGCGGAAGACGCGCTCGTAGCCCTCGGCCATCTGCGCCACGTCGAAGTGGTCGAGCACGCGCTGGCGGCAGGCCTTCGGCTCCAGGTCGTCGACCCGCTCGATCGCCGCGGGTAGCTCCTCCACCCGGTCGCAGACGAACCCGGTGACGCCGTGCTCGACCACCTCGGGCACGGCGCCGGCGCGCAGCGCGACCACCGGCGTGCCGCAGGCCATGGCCTCCACCATCACCAGGCCGAAAGGCTCGTTCCACTGCACCGGGAACACCAGGCAGCGGGCGCGGCCGAGCAGCTCGGCCTTGAGCTGCGCGTCGGCCTCCCCCACCCACTCGACGTCCGGGCCGAGCAGCGGGCGGACGCGTGCCTCGAAGAAGTCCTGCTCGATCTTCTCGGTGCACTTGCCGGCGACCACGATCCGCCGGCCGGCGGCGCGCGCCGCCTCGATCGCGAGGTGGGGCGCCTTCTCCCCGCTCATGCGCCCGAGGAACAGGCAGAAGTCGTCCTTGGACGACTCGAACGGGTAGGCGTCGGCCTGGGTGGCGTTGTGGACCGTGCCCACCCAGGGCAGCCTGGGTGCCAGCCGCCGCTGGAAATCGGCGACCGCCACCAGCGAGATTCCCGGGCCGATGTGCCGGTAGTAGCTGAGCATCTCGCCGTCGACCGGCCCGTGCGCGGTGACCACCGTCGGGGCGGCGTGGCGGGTCGCGGCGAGCACGGAGGCGGCGCAGTGGTCGTGGATCACGTCGAGCGGGGCCTCGCGCTCCAGCTCCTCGAGCAGGTCGGCGGCCTGCAGCGCGTGGGTGACCTCCGGCAGCACCTGGCCGATGCGCTCGCTCGGCGGATCGGCAACGGTCGAGAGGAAACGCCCGGCGATGGCGCGCGGCCCGGCACCGATGACGGTGACGTCGTGGCCCTTGGCGTGGAGCCCCTCGGCGAGCCAGAAGACCATCGACTCGATGCCCCCGTAGCCCTGTGGCGGGATGGCGTACCAGGGTGGGGCGACGATCGCGATGCGCAGTGAGCCTTCGTCGAGCTCGGGCACGGATACCTCCTGATCCAGACGGGATGCCCAAACCTAACAAGCAAGACGGGGCGGTGCCAGGAGCCGCGCAACGCTACAGCAACCCAAGCTCGCCGGCGGTGGCGGTTTGGCGGCGGTGGCGGGTGGTACCGGCGGGCATGGCAGGGACCGATGAGCTGATCCCCGAGCGGCCGACGCTGCCGAGGCTGCGCGAGGCGGCGGCGGGCTGCCGGGGCTGCGGCCTGTGGCGCGACGCCACCCAGACGGTCTTCGGGGAGGGCGCCGCGCGGGCCACGGTGATGCTCGTCGGCGAGCAGCCCGGCGACGGCGAGGACGAGGCCGGGCGCCCGTTCGTCGGCCCGGCCGGCCGGCTGCTCGACCGCGCCTTGGCCGACGCCGGCGTGGAACGCCAGCAGGCGTACGTGACCAACGTCGTCAAGCACTTCAAGTTCGAGCGTCGCGGCAAGCGGCGGCTGCACAAGAAGCCCAGCTCAGAGGAGGTCCGGGCGTGCCTTCCCTGGCTCGAGGCCGAGCTGGAGGTGGTCAAGCCCAAGGTGCTCGTCTGCCTCGGCGCGACCGCCGCCAAGGCGCTGCTCGGCGCGGGCTTCCGGGTGAGCCGGCAGCACGGCGAGTGGGTCCCCTCGCCGCTGGCGCCACGGGTGACCGCGACCGTGCACCCGTCGTCGATCCTGCGCGCCCCCGACGAGGCGGCCCGCAAGCAGGCCTACGAGGAGTTCGTCGAGGACCTGTCGAGGATCCCCGCCGAGCTGCGGTCCGGCGGCTGATCGGCGGCGGCGCGCCTGGTGCGACCCACCCGGGCGGTACGCTTGGCGCAGCATGCCGGAACTGCCCGAGGTCGAGTCGGTCCGCCGGCAGCTCGACCCGGAGCTGCGTGGCCGCCGGGTGCTGCGCGTCTGGACCGACCAGCAGCGGCGCTTCCACGCCCCCGAGCGGCTCGCCGGCCACCGCGTCGAGCGCGTCGGCCGGCGCGGCAAGTTCCTCGTCAGCCCGCTCGACGGCGGCCTCGAGCTGGTGCTCCACCTCGGCATGACCGGCTCGCTGCACTTCGGCCCCGCCGACCCGTACACGCGCGCGCGCCTCGCCCTCGACGACGGGCGTGAGCTGGTCTTCCGCGACCCGCGCCGGTTCGGCGCCCTGGCGGTGGTGGACGCGGGCGACTACGACGGGGTGCTGCCCTCCCTGGCCCGGCTCGGGCCCGAGCCGCTCTCCGACGACTTCGACCCCGAGCGCTTCGCCGCCGCCCTGGCCGCCACCCGCGCCCCGGTCAAGCCGTTCCTGCTGTCGCAGCGGCCGGTGGCCGGGGTCGGCAACATCTACGCCGACGAGGCGTTGTGGCTGGCCCGCGTCCACCCGGCCTCGCGGCGGGTCGGGCGGGGACGGGCATACGCCCTGCACGGCGCCATCCGCGAGGTGCTGGCCGCCGCCATCGAGCGCGAGGGCACCACCTTCCGCGACTACCGCATGCTCAACGGCGAGAGCGGGCGTAACGCCACCTTCCTGGTCGCCTACGGCCAGGCCGGCCGGCCTTGCCCGCGCTGCGGCACGCCGCTGCGCCGCCTGGTGCTCGGCGGTCGCGGCACCACCTTCTGCCCCGCCTGCCAGCACCGCTGAGGAACCGCCGCTCAATCCCCCCGGGCTAGTCCCGATAGTTCCAATGGAAGGGGCGCGCCGCCTTGGGCCGCCTTGGGTTTAGGGAGGTGGGCCGGAGCCGCGCGCTGGACTGACCGAGGAGCGACGAGGGAAGCCAGCGCACGAAGCGGCGAAGGCCCACCGACCGTTTGAATAAAGGGGAGACCGTGGACACGACCGCTCCGGCGCCTGGCGGCGGCGAGCCCGGCGGACAAGGCCGGGCGGCCCCGTTGGTGATGGTGGCCGAGGACTCCCGCACGCTGCGCTCGATCCTGCGCGGCCAGCTCCGCGACCACGGCTACCAGGTCATCGAGGCCCACGACGGCGCCGAGGCGGTCACCGTCTGCCGCCGGGAGCGGCCCGACGTGGTGCTGCTCGACGTGGAGATGCCGCTCATGGACGGCCACCTGGTGCTGGCCAACCTCAAGCGCGACCCGGCCCTCGTCGACGTCCCGGTGGTGTTCGTCACCGCCCGGGTCACCACCGAGGACGTGGTCCAGGGGCTCGAGCTCGGCGCCCACGACTACCTGCGCAAGCCGTTCGAGGCCAGCGAGCTGCTCGCCCGCGTCCACGCCGCCCTGCGCACCAAGCGCCTGCAGGACGAGCTGCGGCTGCGCAACGCCGAGCTGGACCAGGTCAGCCGCACCGACGCCCTCACCGGCCTGCACAACCGCCGCCACCTGGAGGAACGCCTCACCGAGCAGACCAGCCTGGTCAAGCGGCACGGCGGCGAGCTGGGCCTGTTGCTGATCGACGTCGACCGCTTCAAGCGCGTCAACGACGAGCACGGCCACGCCGCCGGCGACGCGGTGCTGCGCATCCTGGCCGGGCGCCTGCGCGAGGCGATCAGGATGGAGGACGTGCCGGGGCGCTGGGGCGGCGAGGAGTTCCTGGTGATCCTGCCCGCCACCGGGCGCGACGGCGTCGGCATCGCTGGCGAGCGGGTGCGGCGCGGCGTCGCTGCCGACCCGTTCCAGCTCTCCACCATCGAGCTGCCGGTCACCGTGAGCGTCGGCGCCGCCAACGGCGTCGAGGACGGCTGGGAGGGCCTGGTCCGCCGCGCCGACGCCGCCCTCTACGCGGCCAAGGAGGCCGGCCGCAACCGGGTCGTGGTCGACCGGGGCGGCGCCAGGCAGGCGGACGCGGTGGCCAATTCGTGAGCCAGCGCGACCCGGCCGACGAGGCGGTACGGGTCCTGCTGGTCAGCGCGGACGCCGGCAGGGCCGGGACGGTGCGCGCCGCCCTGCCCGTCGGCGCGCCGCTGCGCGCGGTCGAGCGGCTCGCCGACGCGCTCGCCGAGCTCGACGGCGGCGAGGTCGACCTGGTGCTGTTCGACCTGGTACTGCCGGACGCGGCCGGCCTGCCCGCCTGGCGCTCGCTCGCCGAGCACGCCGGTGGCCTGCCCGTGCTGGTGCTCGCCCCGGCCGGGGACCCGGCGGCCGGGCGCGCCGTCGCCGAGG
>DASUZB010000140.1:0-2106 GCA_036377075.1 Actinomycetes bacterium
GACAGCCTGGTAGATCACGCCCAGCGTGGCCGACCTGCGTCCCGGCAGCGTTACGAACTGAGACGGAACACCACCGGATGAGACGGGACGGCGTTGGACAGAGCCGCCGTCACGGAGACGGGATACCGCGAGCTTGAACGGAGTCCTCGGCCTTGACCTCAGGGCGGCGCGATCGTGGTCGCTGGCGGGCCGAGGCGGCGGCAACGCTCGGCTCCGCCGCCCCGTCCGGCCCGATCGGGTGACCCTCATGCGCCCCAGGGACAACCCCTGGCGGAACCAGGGTGCCTCCCGGATACCCGGGCGTGGTCTGGGCTGCCATCGTTGGAGTGGTGGCCCGCTGGACGGCGGGAAGCATCGCCTTCGGGCTCCAGGAGTTGCCAGATGAAGCGGCGGTCGTTCCTGACCGGTGGGGTTCTCGGTGTCACCGGGCTCGCCGGTGGGACGCTGCTGGAGCTCGACCGGCGCGGCCAGCACTACACGCGGGAGCTCGGCGCGAGCGCCGTCCCCGGGGTGCACGGAGGCCGGCTGGGGCAGCAGCGGATGGTCTGGTCGGTGGCGACCCTGGCGCCGCTGGTCGCGCTCACCTTTGACGACGGTCCCGACCCGGAGTTCACACCCCGGATCCTCCAGGTGCTGGCCGAGTACGACGCGCGGGCGACCTTCAACCTGATGGGCTACAACGCCGTGCGCCATCCCGGGCTGGTCAGGGAGGTCGTGCGGGCCGGCCACGAGGTCGGCAACCACACCTGGACCCACCAGGACCTGGCCTTCCAGTCCGCGGAGCAGACCTACCAGCAGCTGGACCGCGGCCGCGAGGCGATCCAAGAAACGGCAGGGGTGCGGCCGAGGTTCTTTCGGCCGCCGCGCGGCAACCTCACCGGATCGGCGGTCGCCAGCGCCGCCGGGCTGGGCCACGACCTGCTGCTGTGGTCGGTGACCCGCGGCGCCGCCGGGGTCGGGACGCCGGCCGGGGTGGCCGACCACCTCGGCCGCACGGTGGCCGCGGGTGACGTGGTCGTGCTCCACGATGGCATCGGCCGGGGCACCTTCCACCCCCGAGGGGCGCTGGCCGAGTTCCTGCGGGCGCGCCGGGCGGTTGAGGTCGCGGCGCTGCCGGCCGCGCTCGAGCGGCTCCGAGCCAGAGGCCTTGGCCTGGTCACCGCGTCGGCGCTGCTGGTCGCCGGCGACCAGGCACCGCCTCACACCTTGACGAACACCCGCCGCCGGTAGAGTCCCTCGGCCAGCACCCAGGCCACCAGCACCGTCCCGACCGCGTAGGCGAGCGCGGCGAAGGTGGGTCCGCCGACGGCCGCCCGCGGCTGCACCAGCGCCGCCTGCCAGGGCTTGAGCAGGAACGCGAACAGCAGCACCGACGCGGCGCACAGGGCAAGGGCGTTGCTGCCGAGGGCGACCAGCGGCCGAGCCCAGCGCCGACCGGGTCCCCGATCGATCAGCCGGTAGGCGGCCGCGGTGACCAGGCCGGAGACGCCGGCGGTGACCAGGACGAACGATGGCGTCCACAGCGGCTTGCTGATCGGGACCGCGACGGCGACCAGCAGCCCGAGCCCCAGCGTGGCGACCCCGAGGGCGAGCAGCCGGCGGGTCACCCCAGTGGCAGGCGCCCGGCGCAGCAGCCGCCCGGCGGCGACGCCGGCCAGCACGCTCACGCTGCTGGCCACCATGACCAGCACCCCATGCTCGGAGAACTGACCGAGCAGGCTGCGGTCGATGAACTCCGCCAGGTTGCTACCCGGTGCCCACGACCCCGGGCGTACCCCGGGCGCGGGCACGAAGGTGAACCCCGCCCACAGCCCGGCAAGCAGCGCCGCGGCGGCCGGGAGTTGCGTTCGCCGGGGGAGCCGCAGCAGCGCCCAGGCGAGCAGGTAGGCGCCGGCGATCTGCTGCAGGACGCCGGTGGAGGGGGCGAGCTGATGGTGCTTGGCGGAGACCAGCAGGCTGCCGACCACGAACAACGCCACCACCCGTCGCAGCACCGCGGCCGGCCGTTGGGCGCGCTCGGAGAACGGCATCGACGCCCCCACGGTGAACAGGAACAGCGGGAACACTAGGTCTGCCAGGGTCAGGCCCTGCCAGGGGGCATGGCGG
>DASUZB010000141.1:0-7449 GCA_036377075.1 Actinomycetes bacterium
GGCGCGGTCCGCCGCCGCGCCGCCCGGCTCGGCGGCCGGGGCGGCGACGGCCGCGTGGCGGGCGTGGGCGCGGCCCGGGCCGGCGTCGGCGGTGGCGTAGGAGAGGCCGACCAGGCCGGCCGCGGCCGCGGACAGCACCACGGCGAGGGCGGCGCGGCGGGTCGGCTGGCTGCGCGCGAACCGGGCCAGCCGGCGCCAGGCCGCCGCCCAGCGGCCGCGGCGGCGGGGCCGCTGGGGGCGGAGGGGCACCAGGTCGGTGGAGGGGCTCATGGTCACGCACCCCCGAGGGCGACGCGGCGGCCGCGGCGGACGCGGCGCAGCCAGCGGCTGGCGAGCACGGCCGTGGCCAGCGGCCCGATCGACCCGGCGACCAGCAGGCTGAGCTGCTCGTCGGCGGCGTGGACGAGCTGGCCGAGCCACAGGACCGCGAGCGAGGCGAGGCTGGCGCCGGCGAGCAGGGTGGCCGCGGCGGCCAGCGGCAGCAGCCACCAGGTGAGGACGGCGCGGCGCCAGCGCGGCTCGGCGGCGAGCGGCAGCACCACCAGGGCGGCGAGGCACAGCAGGTACAGCAGGGCCTGGGCGCAGGCGGCGACCATCGCCAGCACGCCGAGCAGCAGCGCGAACGGCAGCACGTACAGCGCCGCGGAGCTGGCGATCAGGGCGCGCTCGGGGCCGTGGCGGCCGATCGCCCAGTCGTTGACGCCGGTGATCCGGCGGCGCAGCAGGTCGAGCACGCCGGTCTTGCCGGCCGGCGGCGACTCGGCCAGGGTCGTCCCGCCGCTCTGCAGCCGCGACAGCGGGTAGGCGACGAACTCGGTCCAGTAGCGGCCGGCGAGCCGCTCGCGCACCTGGTCGGCGTCGACGCGGTCGCCGTCGAGCCGCACCACCGCCGCCACGGTGGTGGCCATCCCGGGCACGGCCACCCCGGGCGCCGCGGCCAGCCGGGTGGTGGTGGACGGCCGGGTCACGACGAGGGTCGCGGCGACCAGCAGGAGCGCGGCGACCAGCCAGGCGCGGCGGGCGGGCCGGCGCAGCACCCCGTAGGCGATCAGCGCGGCGAGCAGGACGGTGGTGCCGCCCTGCAGGGGCAGGCGCCAGGCGTCGCGCCAGGCGCTGACGTCGCCGGCGAGCGAGCGCCCCACCAGGAAGTCGAGCAGGTTGAGGCGGAACACGTCGCGCTGGCGCTCGATCGACCCCTTGGCCATCCCGGCCGCGGCGGAGATGGCACCGCGGGCGATGGCGTTGCCGGCGCCGCCGCCGTGGATCGCCACCAGCTCGCGCTGGTAGTCCCAGGTCGTGGCGGGCGCGCGCGGGTCGCCGGCGCGGTGCGGGTTGAGGGCGAACACGGTGGCGAGCAGCAGGAAGGTGGCGCCCAGGTAGGGCACGAGCACCATCCAGAACCACGCGTGGGTGCCGAGCTCGGCCAGGCGTCGAGGGGCGTTGGGCCGGCCCGAGGGCGGCGTGGCGTGCCGGGTCATGGCGAGGCGCATGACTCCCCCTTCGAGTGGGTCGCGACGCCTCGTGCGGCGGCGGGGCCGCGGGCGGGCGGTCGGTACGCACGCCGTCGCTGCGGCACGGCCCGCGCCGTCGCACGAGGCCGGTGCCAGCTCGAAGCGTGGTGCTGGCGCCGGCGGACGCTGTCGTCGGCATGGCCGGCTGGTGCCGGCCGGTTGCCGGGGACTGGTCGCGGTGGTTGCTACGTTGAGTGTACGGCTGCTACGGAGAGTGTCCGGTGCGGTCCCCTCGCCGGCGACCACTGGGGGGCGGGAGGTTGGGCTCGCGCTGCGGCGCTGGGGAGGTGGCCGGGCCCGGACGTGCGGCGGATGTGTCGCCTCCTAGGGTGCGACGGGGAGCCCGCACGATCAAGTCTTGACTCTCCGGCCCGCCCATGGGTCCGCTGCATCCTGCCGTCTGCCCAGCTCACGACGCTCCTGGGCGGTGTGGCGGGACGGCCGGGGCGACCCCGGCGGGGCGGGCGGTGCGCGCTGCGCTACGCTACGGAGCGGGCGCGTGCCGGTCACGGGCGCGCCCCGCGCCACTGCGGGTGGCGGGCGAGCCGTGCGCCGGCTGTGCACTGACGGCCGAGGGAGGCCCGGGATGCCAGGTGGTCGAGGCGGTAGGCCGGCGGCGGCGGCCACGATGCCGTGCCCGAGCCCGGTGGTGTGGGCGCCGCCGGACGGGCTCGAGGCGCTGGCCGCCTCGCTGGGGATCGGGTTCGACCGCGCCACCGCCGGCATGGCCCTGCTCGACCTGGACGGCCGCGTGGTGCGGGCCAACCGCCCCCTGCGCGAGCTGGTGGGGCGCACGTCACTCGCCGGCAGGAACATGCTGTCGCTGGTGCGCCGTGACGACCGGGCGGAGCTGGTCGGTGGCGTGGCCGCCGCGCTGGCGTCCGGCGCCGACGCGGCGCTGCGGCCGGGGCACCGCTGCGTCCTGGTCGGCCGGCGAGGGACTGGCCACGCGGTCGAGGTCGCGGTCGCCGTGACCGTCCTGCGGGACGGGTACGGCGAGGCGCTGGCGCTGCTGGTCGAGTGCCACCAGGAGGGCGGGCGCGCCGCCGCCCTGGAGCGGGCCGAGCGGGAGCGCCGCAGCCTGCTGCGGCAGCTGGTCACCGCCCAGGAGGACGAGCGCCGCCGCCTGGCCGCCAACCTGCACGACGACACCATCCAGGCGCTGGCGGCCGCGCTGCTGCTGCTCGACGTCCTGGACGCGCGCGTCGACCGCGCCGCGCTCGGCGAGGACGCCGTCGGCGGCGCCGATGCCTGGGACGTGGTCCGCTTCACCGCCGAGCGGATCCGCCGCAACGTCGAGCACGGCCTGCAGTCCGCCCGCACCTTCCTGTTCGACCTGCGGCCGCCCGAGCTGGACGAGGGCGGCCTCGAGGCCGCCCTGCGGCGGCAGCTCGACCGCCTGGCCGAGCGTGCCGGCTGCGCGGTGGCGCTGCACTGGGCGCCGGTGGGCGCGCTGGACCGCGACCGCGAGACGATCCTGTTCCGCGCCGTGCAGGAGGCGCTGGCGAACGTGGCGAGGCACGCCGGCGCGACCACGGCGTCGATCCGTGCCTGGCGGGAGGGGGGCACGGTCGCCGTCGAGGTGGCCGACGACGGCGTCGGCTTCGACGCCGTCGAGCTGCTCGCCGGGGCGCCCGCCGCCGGCCACCTCGGCCTGCGCTTCATGGCCGAGCGGATCGGGGGCGCCGGCGGGACGCTGCGGATCGACGCCGCGCCGGGGAAGGGGACCGTGGTCCGCCTCCGCCTGCCCGCCGGGACGGCGCCGCCACGGCCGGGCGGCGCCTAGGCGGAGCGGCGGCTGGCGAACGCCTGGAAGTCGAGCACCCTGGCCATCGGGGCGGCACTCGGCGCGGCCGGCGCCGGCGCCGGGGCGGGCAGGAAGCCGACCGCGGTGGTGTGGGCGCCGGCCTCGAGCCGGACGAGCGCCTCGGCGACCTCGAACAGCAGGTCCGACAGGACCAGGCCGAGCGCGGCGCAGATCGCCTCGAGCACCTCGGAGGAGGCCTCCTTGAGGCCCCGCTCGACCTCGGACAGGTAGGTCAGCGAGACCCCGGCCGCCTGGGCGACCTCGCGCAGGGTGCGGCCCTGGGCCTGGCGGCGGCGCCGCAGGCTGGCCCCGATGAGGTCGCGCATGCGGGTCACTTGCTGACCTCGTCGATCAGGCCGTAGGCCACCGCCTCCTCGGCCGAGAACCAGGTGTCCCGGTCGGTGTCGTGGTGGATGCGCTCGACCGTCTGGCCGGTCGCCTCGGCCAGGATGTCGTCCAGGCGGCGGCGCAGGCGCAGCACCTCCTCGGCGGTGCGCTCCAGGTCGGCGGCCTGGCCCTGGAACTGCCCGCTCCAGGGCTGGTGGATGAGGATGCGGGCGTTCGGGGTGGCGCGGCGCCGGCCGCGGGCGCCGACCGCGAGCACCACCGAGGCGAGCGAGGCGGCCATGCCCGCGCAGATGGTGGCGACCGGGCAGCGCACCTGCGCCATGGTGTCGATCACGGCCAGGCCGGAGAGCACCTCCCCGCCGGGGGAGTTGATGCGCAGCTCGATCGGCTCGTCCTCGGCCTCCTGCTCGAGCCAGAGCAGCCGCGCCATCACGTCGTTGGCCTTGGCCGCGTCGATCTCGCCGGACAGCAGCACCACGCGGCGCCGCAGCAGGCGGTCGACCGGGTCGATGGGTCGGTCGAAGAGCTCGAAGGCGGTGCCCGTGTCCATGCGAGCAGGGTACGCGACGGGCGCGCCGGCCGGCGACCCGTTCCGCCGACGGCGAAGCGCCGGCGAGCGGGATCACCCGACTCCTGCGAGACTCCGGGGGTCCGGGGCTCGAGGATCGGCGCGGTCGCCCGGATGGATTGGGCCGGCAGGGCGGGTGACGACAGCGGAGCGTGCGCAGATGGCCTCGTTTCACAAGGTCGAGGGGTTCGCCATCGTGATCGGGTGGGGGCTGCTGTTCCTCTGGGGCCTTGGCCTGTTCATCACCAAGCGGGACGCGGGCCGGTTCTACTGGGGGCTGCTGACCGTCCTGCAGGTGCTGCTCGGGATCCAGCTCCTCGCCGGGCTGGTGCTGTTCGCCATGGGCGGCCGCCCGTCGCTGCTGCACTACGCCTACGGCGCCGTGTTCCCCGCGCTGGTGCTGGTCGTCTGCCACGTCTTCAGCCGCGGCCTGGAGAAGCCCCCGTTCCACCTGTTCTTCAGCATCGGGGCGTTCTTCATCTTCGGCCTCACCGCCCGCGCGCTGATGACCGGGCTCGGCCTGCCCTGAAGAGGGGCCGCCGGCTTGCTGGCGGCGATGCTAGAGTCCAAGGCTGCACGCACCGGGCGCGACCGAGCACTGGGAGGGACACGCTGGCGCCTCGCCAACGGCCTTGCCGGGCAACGCGGCCGCGGCGCCTTGGCGCCGCGGGCCGCGGGGCGGCCGTCCTAGCCCTCTCGCTGCTCGCCGCGGCCTGCACGCCGAGCAGCATCACCGAGCAGGGCCGCACCATCCACGACCTCTACAACCTGTTCATGTGGATCGCCGCGGTGGTGTTCGTGGTGGTGTCCGGCCTGGTCCTGTGGTCGGTGGTCCGCTACCGGCGCCGGGACGACGAGCTGCCCGCGCAGACCCACGGCAACGACACCCTGGAGCTGCTCTGGACGCTGGTCCCCACGCTCCTGGTCGGCGTCCTGATCGTCGCGACCGTGCAGGCGCAGGACAAGGTGCTGCGCCACTCCCCGGAGGCGCTGCCGATCAAGGTCACCGGCTTCCAGTGGAGCTGGCAGTTCGACTACCCCGACGGCGTCCGCATCGTCGGCCAGCCGAAGCAGCGGCCCACCATGGTGGTGCCGGTCGCCCGGCCGATCCGGATCGAGCTCTCCTCCGCCGACGTCGTCCACTCGTTCTACATCCCCAGGACGCTGTTCAAGCGGCAGGCGATCCCCGGCTTCCCGAGCCACTTCGACCTGACCTTCGACCAGGTGGGCACCTATCCTGGGCAGTGCGCGCAGTTCTGCGGCGTCGCGCATGCCGACATGCTGTTCGACGTCAAGGTGGTCTCCCAGAGCGAGTACGAGAGCTGGCTGCAGGCCAACCGCGCCGCCCAGGGCGGCGCCGCCGGGCCGTAGGCCACGAAACGGAGTGCACGCCACATGGCAACGACCGAGGTACCCGTACCGGCCCAGCCCGCGGCGCCGCACGAGCGCTCCCAGGCCACGCTGGTCGACTACCTGACCACGGTCGACCACAAGAAGATCGGGATCCTCTACGTCTACACCGCGTTCGGGGTGTTCCTGTTCGCCGGCGTCCTCGCCCTGCTGGTGCGCTTCGAGCTGGCGGCGCCGGGCCTGCAGGCGCTCAGCGAGAACACCTACAACCAGGTCTTCACCATGCACGGCACGATGATGGTGCTGCTGTTCGCCGTGCAGGTCACCACCGGCCTGGCCAACTTCTTCATGCCGCTGCAGATCGGCGCCGCCGACGTCGCCTTCCCGCGCCTCAACGCGCTGTCGTACTGGCTGTACCTGTTCGGCACGCTGATCGTGTTCAGCTCGTTCTTCGTCTCCGGCGGCACCGCCGCGACCGGCTGGACGGTCTACCCGCCGCTGTCGAACACGACCTACCAGCAGGGCAGCGGCGTCGACCTGTGGATCATCGGGCTGGCGGTGGTCGGCGTCGGCGCGATCCTGGGCGGGGTGAACTTCGTCACCACCATCCTGAACATGCGCGCGCCGGGGATGACCATGTTCCGGATGCCGCTGTTCACCTGGACCGTGCTGGTCAACCAGCTGATCATCCTGTTCGCCTTCCCGCCGCTGACCGCCGGGCTGGCGATGCTGTTCCTCGACCGCAACTTCGGCGCGGCGTTCTTCGACCCGACCCACGGCGGCAACCCGATCCTGTTCCAGCACCTGTTCTGGTTCTTCGGCCACCCCGAGGTCTACATCGTCATCCTGCCGGCGTTCGGGATGATCAGCGAGGTCATCCCGGTGTTCTCGCGCAAGCCGCTGTTCGGCTACCGGGCGATGGTCTTCGCCGTGTTCGGCATCGCCGCGCTGTCGTTCGGCGTCTGGGCGCACCACATGTTCTCCACCGGCGCGGTCAACCTGCCGTGGTTCTCGATCATGACGATGCTGATCGCGGTGCCGACCGGCATCAAGATCTTCAACTGGGTGGCGACCATGTGGCGCGGGGCGATCACCTTCACCACCGCGATGCTGATGGCCGTCGGCTTCCTGCTGGTGTTCCTGATCGGCGGCATCACCGGGGTGTTCCTCGCCGCGCCGCCGATCGACTTCGCCGTCACCGACACCTACTACGTGGTCGCCCACTTCCACTACGTGATGGTCGGCGGGCTGTTCTTCGCCCTGTTCGCCGGGCTCTACTTCTGGTTCCCGAAGATGAGCGGCCGCTTCCTCTCCGAGGCCTGGGGCAGGCTGCACTTCTGGTCGCTGTTCATCGGCTTCAACCTGACCTTCTTCCCGCAGTTCATCCTCGGCCTGGAGGGGATGCCGCGGCGCATCGCCGACTACCACGTCGACGGCTGGCAGCCGCTCAACCTGGCGTCCACCGTCGGCGCCTTCCTGGTCGGCGCGTCGACCCTGCCGTTCCTGTGGAACGTGTTCCGGTCGCTGCGCAAGGGCGCGCCGGCCGGGGCGGACCCGTGGGAGGGCAACAGCCTGGAGTGGTCGACCAGCTCGCCGCCGCCGTCCCACAACTTCCACGAGCTGCCGCCGATCCGCTCGGAGCGGCCGACCTTCGACCACCGCCACGCCGCCAAGGCCGCCGTGGCGGCGGGCGACCACGGGACCGACCAGGAGCGGGGCCAGGCATGAGCGACGAGTCCGCCATCCTGCTGCGCGTCGCCATCTTCGGGCTGGTCGCCGGGGCCATCTACTGGCTGGTCAGCTACGAGTGGTTCGGGGTCGTGGCGCTGCTGCTGCTCGGCGGCGGCGTGGCGATCCTCACCACC
>DASUZB010000142.1:0-2079 GCA_036377075.1 Actinomycetes bacterium
CTACGTCGAGGCGGCGCCACCAGACCGCCAGCGCCGCCTCCGGGTGGCGGTGGTGTCGCTGAAGCTAGGGCTGGCGCGGCGCCGCGGGCACTTGGCCGACGTTGTCGAGCAGGCCAGGTTCCTGGACTCCCCGGTTACCGGGGAGTCCGATGAGGACATCGCGCTCGACAGCGACCTGCGGGCGGTGGCGCTGTATAACCTGGGGACCCTTGAGGCGTGGTCCCTGGGGCTGCCAGACGCTGAACGTCACCTCCAGGAGGGCGTCATCCTGGCCCGGCAGATCGGCCGGCCATATCTCGAAGTCGGCTGCCTTGCCCAGCTTGGGTTCGCGTCGAGGATCCGCTCGTTCGCCACGACCCGGCAGCGCTGCCACGAAGCGATCGCGCTTGCCGAGCGACACGGCTGGGGTGCGGAGCCGGTGATCGCACCCGCGCTGGTAACGCTGGCCGGCAACCTGGTCTGGACGGGCGAGCTCGACGAGGGCGAGCGGTGGCTGCAGCGCACCGCACAGGCCCTCCAATCCGACGCCGGGCCGGGCATCACCCAGCTGCTGCACCTGGCGACCGGGAGGCTGCAGGCCGCCCGCGGCCGCCACCACGAGGCGCTCGAGGAGCTCCGCGCGGCCGAACACCTGCAATCGCAGTTGGCGGGCCCGCACGCGCTGGCGAGCCAGGTGACCGGCTGGCTGCTGGCCACCCAGGCCCGCCTCGGGCAGACCGGCCAAGCCCGCGCCGCGCTCGTGGCGCTCACCACCGAGCAAGCGAACACGGGCGAAATCCGCAATGCCCGCGCGGTGATCTGCCTCGCCGAGGGCGATCCAGCCGGAGCCCTCGGCGCCCTGGCCGACGTCCTCGACGGCACGGCACCGGTCATCGGGAACGTCACGGTCATCGAAGCCCAGCTGCTGGGCGCGCTCGCCCACCGTGCGCTCGGCGACCAGCGCGCGGCGAACCAGGCCACCGAACGCGCCCTCGCCCTGGCCGAGCCCGACCGGCTGGTCCTGCCGTTCGCCATGACGGGCACAGGAGAGCTGCTGGAGGCCCTGCCGCGGCACGAGACCGCCCACGCGGCACTGGTCGCCGACATCCTCGACGTCATGCACGGCGCATCCTTGCCAGCCAAGGACCAGGCCTCGTCGCCGCAAGCCGACGAGCTCAGCCCAAGCGAACTCAGGGTGCTGCGCTATCTCCCGACCAACCTCTCCAGGCCCGAGATCGCCGGCGAACTCTCCGTCTCGGTGAACACCGTCAACACCCACATCCGCAACATCTACGCCAAGCTCCAGGCCCGTGACCGCTCCTCGGCGGTGCAGCGCGCCCGCGAGCTGCGGCTCCTGTCGACCGGCCGCACCCGCTAGCACGGCGATCACCAGATCCTGGTGATGCGGGTTCACCTGCCCGCGTTCGACCGTGACGGCATGGACCCAACGCCCGCCCGGTACAGGATCCGGATCCGCGGCCACCTCGGCGCCACGGTGCTGTCCGCCTTCCCAGCGCTGCTGTCGCAGCACCACGGCGCTGACACTGTGCTCACCGGCCTGCTGGACCGGTCGGCACTGCACGGCGTGCTGGCCGAGATCGACGCGCTCGGCCTCGACCTGCTCGAGGTCCGCCAGCTCACCGCAGACCGCAAATCACCAGGATCAGGTGACAGCCGCTCACCGTGATGACCACTACCGTCGGGCGCACCTGAACCTGCTACGAGAAGGCGAGGCTCCCATGACCAGCGCGCCCGTGCGCGACCCGCTCGCAGACCATCTCATCACGCCGCAGAACGCAGCGCTCCTGCTCATCGACTACCAGCCCGCCCAGCTGGCGGGAGTCCGGTCGATGGACCGCGCGCTCCTGGTCAAGAACGCCATCTCGACCGTCAGCACCATCAAGACCTTCGAAGTCCCGGTCGTGCACTCGACCATCAACGTCGCCACCGGCCGCGGACAGCCAACCCTCCCCGAGCTCGCCGACCTGCTGACCGACGACAAGCCGCTCGACCGGACCACGACCAATTCCTGGGAGGACATCGAGTTCGTCCAGGCCGTCCACGCCACCGGCCGCCGCAAGCTCATCATC
Organism: Actinomycetes bacterium; assembly: GCA_036377075.1. Taxonomy (GTDB): domain Bacteria; phylum Actinomycetota; class CALGFH01; order CALGFH01; family CALGFH01; genus DASUZB01. The sequence goes on from DASUZB010000142.1 coordinate 2,070, forward strand.
TGCGCCCTAT
>DASUZB010000143.1:0-80008 GCA_036377075.1 Actinomycetes bacterium
GCGGGCGTGCGGCACCTCGCCGGTGTCGGCACGGGTGGCAACCAGCGGGTGGTAGCCGAGCCGATGGGTGAGCCGTAGGCGGCGCCCTGCTTTGCGTGGCCGTGCACCGGGCACGCCGTGGAGTCCAGGTCCATGGTCACCGGCCCGTCGCCTGGCCCGGCACCGGCCGCCACGCCCTGGTCAGGATCCGTTCGGTGAGCCGGTCGAGCTGGCGGACGTGCCCGAAGGTGAGGGCGCGCAGGGAAGGTGCCCAGGGTGGAGGGCGCCATGACCCGGTGGCCGAGCACCTGGCTGGTGGCGCCGCAGCGCAGCAGGTCGGCGTCGTCGGTGCCGTCCCCGCCCGCCAGCATCGCGTGGGCCAGGGTCAGCAGCTTGCGGCCAGGGTGGGCCGCGCCGGGCCGCCCGCCCAGGTCGATCAGCGCGTCGGCGGCCTGCTCGATCCCCAGCCGCTGGGCCAGCGTGGCCGGCAGCAGCAGGCCGGCGTTGGCCACGGCGTGGGCGTCGTCGAAGCGGGTGCCGAGCTGGTCCAGGTGTGGGAGGATGCCATCGAGAACGTGCCTTCTGGGCGGGGCTACGGCCGCTGTCGCAGGCGCCATTCTCCCAGGTCAGGGGGCCTTTCCCAGAATCCGGACCGGCGTCATTCCGTTACCGCAACGGTGGACTGGGCTAGGATGCCCGCGGGTGGTGGCGATGCGACGGATGCAAGCCGCAGGCATCGACGCGTTCGGCGGCGAGCTGCGCATGCTCGAGCTGGAGGCGCCCGGGTCTCCTGCGCCGGACGAGGTCGTGATCTCGGTGCACGCGGCAGGGGTCGCCAACTGGGACGAGTTCGTCCGGACAGGCGACTGGGACGTGGGCCGCCGGCCGCCGCTGGCGCTGGGCGTCGAGGCGGCGGGCGTGGTCGCCGCGGTCGGCGAGGACGTGACGAGCCTGGCACCGGGCGACCAGGTGCTCACCCACCCCGTGCCGCTTCGGCACCAGGGCGCGTGGGCGCGGTGGCTGCTGGCCCCGGCCGCGCTGGTGGCGCGGAAGCCGGCCGTCGTCGGCTGGGAGCGGGCGGCCGCGTTCCCGGTGCCCGCGCTCACCGCGGACCAGGCGCTCACGCAGGCCGCACCCGCGCCGGACGGCCAGTGGGTGCTGGTGCACGGCGCCGGCGGCGTCACCGGCGGGCTGACCGTGCAGCTGGCGGTCGCGCGAGGGGCGACCGTGGTCGCGACGGCGGGCCCCTCCAGCGCGCCGCGGGTTCGCGGCGACGGCGCGCGCGTCGTGCTCGACTACCACGATCCGCGGTGGCCGGCGCACGCGCGGGACGCGACCCCGGATGGCGTCGGCGTCGGGGCCGCCGTGAACGCGGCCCCCGGGGGCGCGGCGACCGCGCTGCAGGCCGTGGCGGGCGGCGGCCGCCTGGCGACGATCACCGGCGATCCGCCCCCGCCCGAACGGGGGGTCGAGGTCACCGACGTCTACGTGCGGGCCGACGGTGCACGGCTCGAAGCACTGGTCGGGCTCCTCGCGCAGGGACGGCTCTCGCTCCACGTCGCGGCGGCACGTCCGCTCGCGCAGGCCGCCACGGCGCTCCAGGACGCCGTCGCCGGGCGCGCCCCGGGCGCGATCGTCCTGATGCTCGAGCAGAGCCCCCCGTAAGGGGGCCATTGCTGCCGCCGAGGTCGTGCACCATCTGGATGCCGCGCCCGGCGACCGCCAAACAGCTCCTGACCTGCAAGGACACCGCACAGCGCACCGATTCTCGGCGGACTCAGGCTAAGCCCGCAGGCCATCACTGAGGCCTGCACAACCCGACCCTGAACCCGCCGGCCGGCGCACTCCCCGAAGTTTGCGGACACCGCCTTGCAGCGATCGTCCACAGGCCGCCTGCCGGGAACCCGCGCCCGCTGCCCGCCGTCCTACACTGCGAGACCGTCGCGACGGCTAGGGCGAGGATGAGGACGATGGGCAGACGAGTCGGTTCGTGGCTGCTGGCGCTCCTGGTGGTCGGTGCCCTCGGCGTCGGTGGCGTGCTGGTCGCCAGTTCCAGCGGCTCGCGGCGGCCACCGGTGCTGCAGCTCGCCGCCGCCACCGGGTCGCAGCCCCAGGCGAGCGCCTCCGGGGAGGCCCGCGACCTGACGCCGGCACAGGCCGGCGTCCAGCCCTACTGGCCGAAGGTCCGCTACGAGCTCCCCAAGCAGTTGCCCGACCTGCCGGGCGAGGCGCGCGCCTGGCGCCTGGTCCCGCAGGTCGGCGACGACCAGGTCGCCGCGCTCGCCCGCGCGCTCGGCTTCAGCGCCAAGCCGACGGCGAGCCAGGGCGGCTGGCGCGTCTTCGAGCACGGCCGCCTGCTGCAGGTCACCCGCGACTTCGGCGCTCCGTGGACCTACGTCGCCGGCACCACCTTCAACTGCGCCACGCTGGGCTATGCGCGCCCGGGCGGCGTGGCCGGCCCCGACGTGGCCCAGTGCCCCGTCCCCGCGCCCGTCCCGGCCCCGGCGGAGCCGGGGCAGCCCTGCCCCCGCGGCGTGGTCTGCGCCCAGCCGCGCAGCCTCGAGCCGGCCGCCGCCGCGGAGCGCTCCGTGCCCGCCACAGGCGGCGGCGTGGCGGCCGGGACCACCCCGTCGAGCACCGTGCCGGCCAGCGGCGGCAAGACCGGGCGGCCGCCCGTCGGCCCGCCGGTCGACGTCTGCCGCCTCGGCGATATCCGGCCGGCCTGCCGCTGGCCACCGCCGCGCCCGGCCGACCTGCCGAGCCGCGAGCAGGCCGAGCGGATTGCCCGTGACTGGCTCACCCGCGCTGGCGCGCCGCTCGACGGCCGAACCGTCCGGACCGTCCAGCAGTGGAACCGCTGGGTCGTCACGGCCAGCCCGACGGTCGGCGGGTGGCCGACGATCGGCGACGCCACCGAGGTCTGGGTCGGCGCCAAGGGCGAGGTCGTGCACGGCAGCGGCTGGCTGTCCGAGCCGCAGCCGGCCGCGACCTACCCGCTGATCGGCGTGAAGGAGGCGCTCGACCGGCTGCAGAGCCGCCGCGTCTGGTTCGGCCGCTCGCTGATCCCGGTGCCGCAGCCCTGCCCCGCCAACCCCAGGGGCACGCGCTGCATCCAGCAGGAGACCGTCCGGCGCATCACCGACATCCGCCTCGGCCTGCAGCACACCGCGGTGCTGGCCGCCGGTGACCGTGCCGGACGTGACGCCTGGCTGGTGCCCGCCTACTTCTTCCAGATCAACGGCGACCCGAACCAGGTCGAGTCGGTGATCGCCGTCGCCGACCGCTACCTGCGGATCCCCGAGCCCCCGGCGCCGGCCCCGTCGCCGTTGCCACCCCGCCCGGTGCCGATCCCCTCCAAGCCGTCCTCGGCGCCCGGCGCCAGCGGCCCCAACAGCGGCGGCGCGCCCAGCGGCTGAGCCGCCTGCCCGTCTGGCCACCATCCGGCCGTCCGCGATCCGCGGACGGCCGGTCCGCATTTCTCGACCGCTTCCGGTCCTAACTGTGGATGAGCACCCGGGTGCCGACGGGGACCCGCGGGAAGATGTCCTCCGCGTCCCAGATGGCCATGCGGATGCAGCCGTGCGAGGCGTAGCTGCCGATCGAGCCGGTCGCGTAGCTGCCGTGGATCAGGATGCCAGGAGCGTTCAGCGCCATCGCGCGGGTGCCGAGCGGGTTGCCCGGACCAGGCGGGATCACCAGCGGCTCGCCCGCGCCCCAGCCGGTCGGGTCCGGGTTGTGCCAGGTCGGGTTGACCTCCTTGTAGGCAACCTTCCAGGTGCCGCTCGGGGTGACGAAGCCGACCTTCGCGGTGGCGACCCGGTAGCTCTTGACCACCCTCAGCCCGTCGTACAGCCACAGGTGGTTGACCGACTTGTCGATCTCGATGGACCGCCCGAGGGCCGCGTCGGTCACCTTGGGGGCGACCGCCTGCAGCCGCAGCTTGACCTCCGAGCGGTTCGGCTGGCCGAGCACCTTGATCAGCGCCTTGGTGGCGGCGTCCTGGTCGAGTGCGCGGCCGCTGCGGGCGTGCTGCTTGAGCACCTCGCCGTCACGCAGCTCGAAGGCGGCGTCCACCGGGGCGACCGCCACCGCGGCGGCGATCCGGCCGACGAACTTGGCCACCCGCTGGTCCTGGCGCGTGCCCGCGGCCTCGACGTCCATGGTCACCGGGCGCTTGACGACCCGATGCCAGAAGCTGCCGAACAGCGACAGCCGCGGGCCGGTGAGCGCCTGGTCGACGGCCTGGTCGACCGAGCGGCCCCGGCCGACCCCCGCCGGGGTCATGCGGAAGCTCTTGCTGCCGATGCGGACCATGATCGGCCGGTTCAGCGACGGCTTCAGGTGGGCGTTCACCGCCCGGACGGCCTCGTCCCTGGTCATGCCGCCGACGTCCAGCCCGGCCACGGTGACGCCGGCGAGGATGCGGTCGGACGGGCCGGAGGCCCACGCCCCCGCCACCATCGCCCCGCCGAGGAGCAGCAGGACCGCGAGCACCCCCGCCAGCGCCGTCCGCTGCCAGGCTCGCAGCGGTCCGCCGGCCGCCCGCAGCGGCCGGGCCAGCTTGCCGAGCAGCCCCGAACCGCGCCGCAGCGGCGCGGGCAGCCTCGCGGGCAGGGTGGCCAGCGAGCCAGCGACCGCCGCGGCGCGTTGCCTGACCGGCGCCAGTCGGCGGAACGGTGCGGCGGCGCGCCTGGCCGCCGCCATGACTTGTGGCCGCAGGCCGCGAACCAGCGTGGCCGCGCGCTCGGCGGCCTCCGTGACCCGGCGGCGGGCCGTGAGCGACAGGTTCCGGAGAAGCCCTCGCATGCCCCCTCATTTCCTCCCGTACGTCGACGGCGGACGCAGCGACCGAACGGTGCGGTAAAGCGGACCGGTCGCGTGCTCGGCTGCAAACGTCGGCCGGAGCGCTGCGGACCTGAAGGCGGACCTGAGGGCCGACATGGTGGAACTCTATCGTTTCTCGGCGAAACGGGATGGTTGCGCGACCGAGTCGCCTTTCTCCGGCAAGTACCGCGACCACCGGAAGGCGAACCTGGTCGGCCTCGAGAAACCGGCCGCGCAATTGCTCGCCACCCGCTTGACGGGGAACACTTGGGACGATGAGCGAGAGCGAAGCGCGTACCCCCAACCGGCTGGCCGGCGCGACCAGCCCGTACCTGCTGCAGCACGCCTACAACCCGGTCGACTGGTACCCCTGGGGGCCCGAGGCGCTGGCCAGGGCGCGCCAGGAGAACAAGCCGATCCTGCTCTCGGTCGGCTACGCCGCCTGCCACTGGTGCCACGTGATGGAGCGGGAGTCGTTCGAGGACGAGGCCACCGCCGCGCTGATGAACGAGCACTTCGTCGCGATCAAGGTCGACCGGGAGGAGCGCCCCGACCTCGACGGCATCTACATGGACGCGGTCCAGGCGATGACCGGCCAGGGCGGCTGGCCGATGACGGTGTTCCTGACCCCGGAGGGCGCGCCGTTCTTCGCCGGCACCTACTTCCCGGCTACCGACCGGCACGGGCTGCCGAGCTTCCGCCGTGTGCTCGCGGCCGTCGCCGAGGCGTGGCGGGACCGCCCCGGCGACGCCAAGCAGCAGGGGGAGCTGGTCGTCGGCCACATCGCCAAGCAGACCGCTGAGCTCACCCCGAGCCAGCAGCCCCTCTCCGAGGAGCTGCCGAAGCAGGCGTTCGCGAACCTGCGCCGGACCTTCGACCAGAGCTGGGGCGGCTTCGGCCTGGCGCCGAAGTTCCCCCAGCCGATGACGCTGGAGTTCGCGCTGCGCTGCCACCTCCGCGGGGAGCCGGACGCGCTCGGCATCTGCGAGCTGACCCTCGACCGGATGGCCGCCGGGGGCATCTACGACCAGCTCGGTGGCGGCTTCCACCGCTACGCCACCGACACCCGCTGGCAGGTGCCGCACTTCGAGAAGATGCTCTACGACAACGCGCAGCTCATCCGCGTCTACGCGCGGGCCTGGCAGGTCACCGGCAAGCCGCGCTACCGGGACGTGGCCAGCGAGACGGCCGCCTGGCTGCTCGCCGAGCTGCGCCACCCCGAAGGGGGCCTGTTCTCCTCGCAGGACGCCGACTCCGAGGGCGTCGAGGGCAAGTTCTTCGTCTGGTCCTGGGACGAGCTGGTGGAGCACGCGGGCGAGGCGGCGGCGTCCTGGTTCGGCGCCCATCCCGGCGGCAACTGGGAGGAGGGGCACGGCGCCAACGTCCTGTGGACGCCGGTCGCCCGCGAGAAGGTCGCCGAGCAGAACGGCCTCAGCGTGCGCCAGCTCGAGCAGCAGGTGGCCGAGGGTCGCCGGCGCCTGGCGCGGGTCCGCGCCACCCGCGTCCGCCCCGGCACCGACGACAAGGTCCTCGCCGCCTGGAACGGGCTGGCCGCCTCCGCCCTGGCCGAGGCGGGGCGGGCCTTCGGCGACCGCAACCTGGTCAAGGCGGCGGTCGACGCCGCCCGCTTCGTGCTCGGCGCCCTGCGCGACGAGCACGGCCGGCTGCTGCGCTCCTGGCGTGCCGGCCGCGCCAGCGGCCCCGGCTACCTCGACGACCACGCCTGCATGGCCGAGGCCTGCCTGACCCTGTACGAGACCACCTTCGACCTGCGCTGGCTGCGCGAGGCGCGGCGGCTGGCCGACGCCATGCTGGAGCTGTTCGGCGACCGCGAGCGTGGCGGCTTCTTCCAGACCGGCGTGGACGCCGAGCCGCTGGTGGTCCGGCCGCGCGAGCTGGTCGACAACGCGGTCCCCTCGGGCTCGTCGGTGGCCGCCGAGGTGCTGCTGCGGCTCAGCCAGCTGACCGGCAACCAGGCCTACGAGGAGGCCGCGACCGCCTCGCTCAGGCTGATCCAGCAGGTCGCGCCGCGCGCCCCGACCGGTTTCGGCTACGCGCTGTGCGCCATGGACCTGGCCGTCTCCCGCGTGCAGCAGGTCGCGGTCGTCGGCCCACCCGGCCGGGCGGACACGCGCGCCCTGCTGGACCGCCTCTGGCAGCGCTACCAGCCCAACCGCGTGCTGGCCCTGGCCGCCCCGGACGACCAGGCCTCCGTGGCCGAGGTGCCGCTGCTCGCCGACCGCTCCGCCGTCGGCGGCAAGGCCACCGCCTACGTCTGCGAGCAGTTCGTCTGCCGCCTGCCGGTCACCGACCCCGACGCCCTCTCGGCCCAGCTCGACTAGGGGGGCGGTCATGTATCGGTCCCGCGCCTCTTCTACCTGCGGCGACGGATCGCGGTGACAGCGCGGACCGCGGATACGTGACCGGCTCCCTATGGGGTGAGCCGTCCAGGGGGCGGTCAGCTCGCCAGCTCGGCCGCCAGGCGGAGCTGGTGCAGCCGGTCCTCGGTGGTGGCGGCCATCGGCAGGATGATCAGGGTGCCGACGCCGGCCTCGCGGAAGGCGGCCAGGCGCTCCCGCACCCGCCCGGCGGGGCCGCACAACGTGAGCAGGTCGATCAGCTCGTCGGGCAGGGCGGCCATGGCCTCCCCCTGGCGCCCGGTGAGGTACAGGTCCTGGACGGTCTCGGCCGCCTCCTCGAAGCCGTAGTAGCGCACCAGCCGGTTGTAGAAGTTCTGCTCGCGCGAGCCCATGCCGCCGACGTACAGGGCGACGAAGGGGCGCATGGCGTTGCGCGCCGTCTCGAGGTCGTCGGAGACGTGCACGCACACCGACGGCGCGACGTCGAAGCCGTCCAGGTCGCGGCCGGCGCGGGCGGCGCCCTCGGCGAGGTGCGCCCGGAACCGGGCGACGAAGTCGGGCACGAACAGCCACGGCAGCCAGCCGTCGGCCAGCTCGCCGGCCAGCTCGGTGTTGCGCGGGCCGAGCGCCGCCAGGTAGATCGGCAGCCGCTCCTGCACCGGGGAGATGGTCAGCCGCAGCGCCTTGCCGGGCCCGTCGGGCAGTGGTAGCCGCAGCGTCTCGCCGTCGTGCCGGACGCGCTGGCGCGCCAGCGCCATCCGCACCACCGCGACGTAGTCGCGCGTGCGCGCCAGCGGGCGGCCGTAGGGCTGCCCGTACCAGCCCTCGGCGACCTGCGGGCCGGAGAGCCCGAGCCCGAGGCGGAAGCGCCCGCCGGAGAGGCGGTCGATGGTCGCCGCGGTCATGGCGGTCATGGCGGCGCTGCGGGCGGGGATCTGGAACACCGCCGAGCCGATCCCGATGCTGGTCGTCTGCGCCGCCAGCCAGGCGAGCACGGTCGCGGCGTCCGACCCGTAGGCCTCCGCCGCCCAGAGGGAGTCGAAGCCGAGCCGCTCGGCCTCCTTGGCCATGGCGAGCTGGTCGGACGCGCCGCTGCCGAAGCCCCAGTAGCCCACGCTCAGTCCAAGCCGCACGTTGCCTCCCTGGGAACCTAATCGTGACGATCTGCGGAGACTGACCCGAGCCGGGGCGGCCGCGCAAGCCCTCGCAGGCTGGCCGACCTCTCCGACCCCTGTTTTTCGAGGGGTGCGATGGGTACACTGGGCGGGTCCGAGACGATCGCCTCCTGAGGTGGTCCATCGCGACCCAAGGGGGAAGGTGGCATGGAGACTCCACCCGACTCGTTGGTAGGGGCCGCTACGTAGCGGTCCCGCGACCCATGGCCCCCGCCCGATCGAGCCACGTGCGACAGCGCGGACCGTGGCGGCCGGAGATGCGCGAGCCGGCGCGACCACGAGAGAGCAACGGCGATCGGGTGCCCGGGTCATGCCGGCCCCGCCCATGCAGTCCGGGCGGGGCCGCTCTCCATTGGGGGACCGATGGACAAGCCAGGCCAAGCGGGTGAGCGCATGAACGTCCTGTACCGCGACCGCAGCGACGCCGGCGCCGTGCTCGCCGGGTTGCTCGGGCGCTACGCGCGCCGCGCCGACGTGCTGGTGCTCGGCCTGCCCCGTGGCGGCGTACCGGTCGCCTACCAGGTCGCCAGGGCGCTCGGCGCGCCGCTCGACGTGTTCCTGGTCCGCAAGCTCGGCGTGCCCGGCCGGGAGGAGCTGGCCATGGGCGCGATCGCCAGCGGCGGCGTGCGCGTGGTCAACCGGCACCTGGTCGACAGCCTCGGGATCCCCGCCGCGGTGGTGGAGCGGACGGTCGCGGCGGAGGCGCGCGAGCTGGAGCGGCGCGAGCGCGCCTACCGCGAGGACCGGCCGGCGCCCGCCGCAGCCGGCAAGGTGGTCGTGCTGGTGGACGACGGCCTGGCGACCGGTTCGACCATGCGGGCGGCGATCGCCGCGGTGCGCCAGCTGCGCCCGGCCCGCCTGGTGGTCGCGGTCCCCACCGCTCCGGCGGTGACCTGCCAGGAGCTGCGGCAGGAGGCCGACGAGGTGGTCTGCGCCAGCACCCCGCCGCGGTTCCGCGCCGTCGGGCTCTCCTACCGCGAGTTCCCGCAGGTCTCCGACGACGAGGTCCGCCAGCTGCTGCGCCGCGCACGCGCCGCCACCGTCTCCCGCGAGCCCTGACGCCCCTGCCCTGGTAGACCCCGACCTAGTTCTGCGCGGCGGGGAAGCCGCTCGGGGTGAGCATGCGGATCAGCCGGGCCAGCAGGACGCTGCGCAGCTCGGCGTGGGCGGCCAGCTCCAGCATGCTGGCCGCCTGGCGGGCGAACCCGCCCACCCTGGTGATCTCGTCGAGGCTCCAGGCACCTGCCTCGGCCCGCCACACGCTGAGGGTGCCGACCGGACCTTCCGGCAAGGTCACCGGCGTCACCAGCACGGCGTGCATCGGCGCGTTGGGCAGCAGGTAGCGCAGGTCGGGCCAGCGGTCGTCGACGCGGATGTCGCTCGACGAGACAGGCAGGGAGCGGTCGAAGGAGTCGATCGCCGGCCCGGCGCCGAGCCGTTCCTGCCCGGTCTGCAGCAGCCGGCCCGCCGCCGAGGTGGCGGCCGACGAGCGCAGCACGCGGTACTGGTCGGCCAGCATGATCCCGGCGCCGCCGACGGTCATGCTGCGGGTGACGCAGTCGACGAGGCCACGGATGCCGGCCTCGAGGCCCTCGTCGAGCGCGGCGTCGGCCTCGCCGAGCATGGCCATGAAGCCGTCGGCGTCTCGGTGGTCGCGTCGGGTTGACATGCGCCTCCTCGTCCAGGCTGGGCCATGGGGGTGGCCGCCGGCCGTCCGGCCTCGCCGTCGCCGGCTTGCCCCCGTCCAGCGCGGCTGGTCTTGAGGTTTCCCGGCGAGCGGGCGACAAACCGTGGCGGCTTCAGCGCAGGACGGCGGTGAGCAGCGCGCCGAGCCCGGCCGTGCCCACCACCAGCCAGGCGATCGAGTCGCCGACCTGGCCGCTGTGCAGCCGCCGCAGGGCGAGCGTCGCGCGCAGCACGCCGTGCACGGCGGCCTTGCGCCGCCGTCCCTTGAGGTGGGGCCGCCGTGCGGGCACGGCGGCGAGCGCCGCGGCGAGGGCGACCGTGAGCGCCGCGGGCGGGAGCGTCTCCGACAGGTGCACGGCGGGGCCGGCGGCCGGATCGGCGGAGCGGGCCGATCCGGCCGCGCCGTCGAGCACCGCGGCCGCGTAGGCACGGTGGTCGGAGAAGCGCACCGCGGCGGCCTGCGCCCGTGCGCTCAGGCCCGGCGCGAGGCCGAGCGCGAGCGCTGCCAGCAGCAGCGCGGCCGCCGGCGCGACCATGGTGGCGTGCGGGCGGGAATCGGCGGTCGCCCCGCCGCCAGGCCCCGCCGACAGCCGGTTCTCCGGGGGGCTACCGCTCGGCCGTGCTTGGCCACCCGCCGGCGACCCCCAGCCGGCGAACACGTGCAGGCCGGCCCGCAGGACGGCGGCCGCGCTGACCGCCGAGGCGACCACGAACAGCCAGGCGATCCAGGGGTGGCCCGCCCGCCCGGCCGCGTCCTCCATCAGCGCCTTGCCGAGGAAGGTGCCGAACGGTGGCAGCCCGGCGAGCGCCAGCCCGCCGAGCATGAGCAGGCCGAAGGTGACCGGCATCCCACGTCCGCGGCCGTACAGGGCGCGCTCGTCGACCGTGTCGAAGCGGAACTGCACCACCCCGACGCAGACGAACAGGGCCGCCTTGACCAGTCCGTCGGCCACCAGGTAGAGGAGCGCGCCGGCGAGGCCGTCCGGCTGCAGCAGGGCGATGCCGGCCAGGGTGAGCCCGACGTGGCTGACGGTGGCGAAGGCCAGCAGCCGGGCGAGGTGCTGCTGCAGGTAGCACATCAGCGCGCCGAGCAGGGCGGTCAGCGCGGCGGCGCCGAGCAGCACGCCGCGCAGGTCGGCGGCGTGCGGGGCGAGCACCCCGGCGAAGACGGTCCAGTAGACCCGCACCGCCGCGTACAGCCCCAGCTCGCTGACGACGCCGGCGAGCAGGATGCAGACCGGCGCCGGCGCGACCGCGTACGCGTCGGCCAGCCAGAAGTGGAACGGCACCACCGCCGCCTTGACGAAGAACCCGGCGAGCAGCAGCACGAACGCGACCACCACCAGGCCGTCGGTGGGGCCACGCTCCAGCGCACGGCCGATCTCGGCCAGGTTGAGGGAGCCGCTGCGCCCGTACAGCAGGGCGACGCCCGACAGCACCAGGATCCCGCCGACGCTGTTGGTGACCGCGAAGTTGAGCGTGCCCTGGAGCGCGCCGGGGTCCTCGGCGCGGTAGCCCGCCAGCGCGTAGGCCGCCACGCTCAGCAGCTCGAAAAAGACGAATAGGTTGAACAGGTCTCCGGTGAGGCAGAAGCCCAGCACGGCGGCGAGGAACACCAGCATGAGGGCGTGGAAGAGGGTGCCGACGGCCTCGAAGTAGCGCCAGGTGAAGACGAGGGCCGCCGTCATCAGGACGCCGCAGAGGGTGGCGAGGGCGGCGCCGGCCACGTCGACGGCGAAGTCGATGCCGAGCACCAGCCCGCCGCGCGGCGTCCAGCCACCGAACCAGTGCACCAGCGGGTGGTCGGCAGCGCGCGCCAGCAGCAGCGCGGTCAGCACGGTGGTGGCGCCCGCCGTGGCGATCGCGGTGAGGTCGGCGACGCGGCGCCGGACGAACGGGCCCGCCGCGACCAGCAGCGCGGCCACCAGCAGGGGCACGGCCACCGGCAGTGGCGGGAGCAGGGGCACCGGCTATCCCCGCAGGCTCCGGAACTCCTCGGGGTCGAGGGTCCCGTGGCGCTTGTGGGCCTGGACGGCGAGCGCGAGCAGCAGGGCGGTGACGGTCGCGCCGACCACCACGTCGGTCAGGGCGAGGGCCTTGACCACCGGGTCGACCGCGCGCGTGCCGACCGGCACGTCGAGGAAGATCGGGGCGGTACCGCCGGCGCGGAAGCCGATCGACAGCAGCAGCACGTAGGTGGAGGACTGCGCCACCGAGAGGCAGATCACCATGTGGACGAGGTTGCGGCTGGTGACGATGCCGTAGAGGCCGACGGCGAAGAGCCAGACCGCCACCAGCTGGGGGAGGTGGCCGATCAAGGGGTTCCACCGCCACGGGGCTGCAGCACCAGGGTCTGCTCCAGGAACTCGCTGAGCAGCAGGACGAAGCCGGCGGCGACCTCCAGCCCGACCGCCGCGTTGATCGGCAGGATGATCCCGGCCGAAAGCAGCTCGCCGGGCCGGCCGAGCGGCAGCACGTTCTCCATGAAGCTGCCGGTCATGACCAGGCCGAGCACGCCGATGGCGACGTAGCCGCCGGCGCCGGCCGATTCGGCCGCGTCGAGCAGGGGCTCGGGGCGGACCCGCCGCAACGTCACGTACTCGCCCGAGAGGTACACCAGCAGCGCGCCGGTGGCCAGGACCACGCCGCCCTGGAAGCCGCCGCCGGGGGTGAGGTGGCCGTGGGCCACCACGTAGACGCCGAACACCACGATCGGGCCGACCATGGCGAGGCCGAGCGCCCTGACGGCGTTCGAGGCGGCGGGCGCGTGGCGGCCCTCCGCCTCCTCGGTGGGCGAGCGCTCCTCCTCGTCGCGCTGGGCGCGCAGCAGGATCGCCACGCCGACCACGGCGGCGAACAGGATGAACTCCTCGCCCATGGTGTCGAAGCCGCGGTAGTCGAAGGTGATCGCGGCGACGACGTTGGTGGCGGCCCGCTCGGCCACCGCGTGCGCGTTGAGGAACTGGCTGTAGGCACCGGCGAAGGTGCCGAAGCGCGGCAGCCCGGCCATGCCCCAGAGCAGGAAGGCCGCCAGCCCGGCCATGGCGACCAGGAACAGGCGGCGTTGCGTCTGGAACCTCACCGGCGCTCCTGCGGCCGTTCGGGCGGCGCACCGGCGCCCGGCCGGGAGCGGGCGCCCTCCTGCCGCCGGATCTTGGCGAGGGCGAGCAGGACCATCAGCGGCAGGGCGACGGCGCCGACGGTGATCTGCGAGAGGGCCACGTCGGGCGCCTGCAGCACCAGGAAGAGGACGCCGAGCAGCAGCCCGAAGAAGCTGGCGGCCACCGCCTGGTCGAGCGGGTTGCGGGTGAGGACGGTGGCGGTGCCCGCCGCCGCGACGCCGAGCAGCACCACCGCCAGCAGCACGGTCACCGCTCCGGCTCCTCGGAGCCGGGCGGCTCGAGCCCCACGTGCCACGCGCCGAGCTGGCGCACCCGCGCGGCCCGCGCGGTCGCGTGGGTGAGCACCGGGTTGGTGACCAGCAGCGCGACGAAGACGAGCAACGCCTTGATCCCCACCTGGGAGAACGACTCGGACACCACCACCGCCGCGGCGACCGCCAGCGAGCCGACGGTGGTCGCCGGGGCCGTGTAGTGGAGCTTGTCGTAGGCGTCGCGCATCACCAGGACGCCGACGCAGCAGACCAGTTCGACGCCGACGCCGAGGGTCAGCAGGACCGCGACGGCGACCTGCCGCGCGGTCATAGGAAGCGCTCCAGGAAGCGGGCGAAGACCAGGCCGCCGGCGAACGACAGCAGGGCGAGGGCGAGCGCCAGGTCGACGTAGACGACGCGGCCGAAGACCTGGGCGAGCAGCAGCAGCACCAGGGTGACTACGACCCCGGCCATCTCCAGACCGACCAGCCGGTCGACCACGTCGCCGCGCAGGCAGGCGATGCCGCAGGGGACCAGGCCGGCGAGCAGGGCCAGGGTGGCGACCATCCAGGCGCTCACGGTTGCTCCGATCTGGGCGGGGGTTGGCCGGCCCCGGCCAGCATGCTCGGCGGGACGACGGCGCCCGCGCTCGGCAAGATCTGGTGGACCAGCATGGTGCCGTCCTCGCCCTCGATGCCGACCACGTAGGTGTTGGGTGTGAGCGAGACCGCCACGGTGACCAGCGCCTTGCGGGCGTTGGCGCGGGCGTCGTCCTCCGGCGGCGCGGGGAAGGCGACGGTGCGGAATGCGCCGGCCACCGCCTCCCCACGCGCGAGCTGCAGCCACAGCAGGACGGTGAGCTGCCACGACTCGACCAGCGCCCGCCACGGCAGGCGCCCTAGCCCGCGCAGCCAGCGCGGCTCCAGCCGGAAGCGGACCAGGTCCTGAGCGTTGACCAGCTCCTGCGCGGTGGCCCCGAGCGCCGCGGCGGCGAGCCCGAGCAGCAACTCGTGGCGCTCGAGCGTGTCCACGAACGCCAGCCACAGCCCGACCAGCGGGACGTACCAGGCGATCCAGAACTTCAGGCGTCGGGTCACGTCACCCCCTCCGGCTGCTCCGCCGCGAGCAGCTCGGGCAGCTCGGCGAGCAGGCGCATGAACGCGGCGACGGTACCGGAGGGACGGCCGGCGTCGCGCCGCCGCACCGCCACGATCTCCCGCTGCGCCGTGGGCGCGTCGGCCAGGTCGATCAGGCGCAGCGAGCCGCGGGCGAGCTCGGCGCCGACCGCGCTGTGGGGCACCAGGGCGATGCCGAGGCCGCGCTCGACCATCTTCTTGGCCGCCTCGATGTTGTCGAGCTCCATCACGCTGCCGGTGAGCATGCCCGCCTGGCGGAAGATGGCGGCGGTGAAGTCCCGGTAGCTGGAGCTGCGGCCGAACAGCACCACCGTCTCGCCGGCCAGCTCGGCCAGGCGCGGGTGGCTGCGGTCGGCGAGGGGGTGCTCGGGGCCGGCGATCAGCACCAGCGTGTCGGAGTACACCGCCACGCTCTCCACCTCGGGGTGGGCGACCGCGCGCATGAGGCCGACCTGCACCTGGTCCTCGAGGACCATGGCGAGGATCTCCTCGGAAGTGCCGGTCTTGACCACCAGCCGAGCGCTCGGGTGCTCGGCGGTGAAGTGCGCCAGGAGCAGCGGAAGCGTGTAGGTGCTGACGGTCGGCGGGGCGCCGAGCACGAGCGTGCCGGCGCTGCCGCGGCGCAGCTCGCGGAGGCGCTCGCGGCCGTCGAGCAGCGCCTGCACCGCCCGCTCGGCGTAGGGCAGGTAGGCCTGGCCCGCCTCGGTCAGCCGCATCCCCCGGCGGGTGCGCACGAACAGCTGCTCGTCGAGGTCCGCCTCCAGGTTCTGCAGGCGGGCGGTCACGGTGGGCTGGGAGACGAACAGCGCCTCGGCCGCGCGGCTGAGGTTCTGCCGCCTGGCGACCTCGAGGAACGCTTCGAGCTGGGGCAACAACGGAGCTCCGGAATGGTATCGGAGACATCGATCACAATAATCAAAACGAACTATTGGACTGATGGCAAGCGTACCCCATACCCTCGGTGGTCTCCCCTGTTGCCGAGCGCAGACGGAGCAGCACATGCGGATGGTTCTGTTGGGCCCGCCTGGTGCCGGCAAGGGCACGCAGGCGGCGGCCCTGTCCCAGCGCCACGGTGCTTCGCACGTCGCCACCGGCGACATCTTCCGGGCCAACGTCGCGCAGGGGACGCGCCTCGGCCGCCGTGCCCAGCGCTACATGGACCGTGGCGACCTGGTGCCCGACGAGGTCGTGATCGCCATGGTGATGGACCGCCTGGCGGAGCCCGACTGCGAGGAGGGCTTCCTGCTGGACGGCTTCCCGCGCACGGTGGCGCAGGCCGAGGCGCTGGACCGGCGCCTCGTGGAGCTGGAGACCCCGCTGGACCTGGCGCTGAACTTCGAGGTGACCGAGGAGGAGCTGTTCCGCCGGCTGGCGGGGCGCTCGGCGGCGGAGCACCGCTCCGACGACACCGAGCAGACCATCCGCCACCGCCTCGAGGTGTTCGCCGAGAAGACGCGGCCGCTGATCGACTACTACCGCCACCGGGGGTTGCTCGTCGGCGTCGACGCGGTCGCGGCGATCGAGCAGGTGGCCGCGCGCATCGACGCCGCCCTCGCCGCCTTCGGCGTCACCGTCGCCGGCGTCATCGTCGCCTCGGTCTGAGGCGGGGCATCCCACATCTGAGGTGGCCACGGCCACCGATCTAAGGCAGCGGCCCGATGGGGGCGTGCCACCTCAGCGCCTACCGTGACCTGCGGAGGTGAGCTGAATGCTCTGGTACGCAGATCACGGGCAGCTGAACGCCCGCGCCGGCGACCTTCTTCGGGAGGCCGACCAGGAGCGGCTGCGGAAGCTGGCGCGTGGCGGGCGCGGTTGGCGCGCCCGCCGCGCGCGGCCCCTCTCGCCTCGCCCCCGCCCGGCGATCGCCTGACGGCTGTCGCACACTTACGCAAAAGCGCCGCATCGCCTGGGCAGATGGCTTTAGCTTGATATTTCGAGAGCTGCTCACTAGTGTCTCTTAGTCCTCCCCCGGGAAGCTTGTTCCGCCCAGAGAAACTGCATGGACGACCCCAATCGCGCAGAGGTCGGGCAGGTGACCCAACCCGTCGGGCCGCCCTCCATCGGGCCGGCCCCGGGTCCGGTCATCGACCAGGAGGGGCGGGATCGCGTGGCGCTGCCAGATCGTGGCGGCCGGCACGTCGCGCCTCGACCCGACCGTCCCCGGATGCACCTGCGACCGCTGATCGGCCTGTTCGGGCTCGTCCTGTTCATGGTCGCCATCGGCATCCTGCTGATCCGCGTGATCGACCAGTCGCAGCCGGCCACCGAGAAGGGCGCCGGCCAACCGCCGTCCTCCGAGGAGCTGCCGCCGCCGGTCGCCAGCGGCGGCTTCGCCGTCGCCGGCAACCTGCTGCGCAACTGGAGCTTCGAGACCGACACCGAGGGCTGGCAGCGGATCGGCGCGGCCAGGCTCTCCCGTGAGCTCGGCGGCCGCACCTCCGGATCGAGCGCCTTCGTGCAGGCCTCGTCGACCGGGCCGAGCACGGTCGGCATGGCAGCGCCCTCCATCGCCCAGGTCCATGCGGGCGAGGTGTACGAGGCCACCGCCTGGGTCCTCTCGGGCACGCCAGGCCTGCGCCTCACCGTCAGCCTGGTGGTCACCGGGCCGGGAGGCCGCGAGGTAAGCACCGAGCGGGCCGTGACCGCCGCCAACACGGACTGGGTCCGCGTGGACGTGGACCACCGCGTCAAGACCGCCGGCGTCCTGAGCCTCGAGGTCTGCCTCCAGGACGCCAAGTTGGGGGAGGGCTTGCTGGTCGACGAGGTGGTCGTCCACCGGGGCTGAGCCGGTGGCGGCGCCGTCCGAGAAAGGGTGAGAGGGCCAAGTGCCAGGTGGCCGTGACGGATCACAACTCAACCTGCTGATCGAGCACCCCCGCGCCCGCATCGGACGGCGCGGCTTCCTGCGTGTCGCCGCGCTGCTCGGCGCGGCCGGCGCCGCGGGCTGCACCGTCGGCAAGGCGTGCCCGCCGACCGGCGCCGTCAACCGCCGGCCCGAGCAGCTCGTCAACATCTACAACTGGTCCGACTACATCGACGACCGGACCGTCCCGGCGTTCCAGGCGCACTCCGGCGTCCGCGTCAACTACGAGGTCTACTCGTCCAACGAGGACCTCATGGCCAAGATGCGCGGCGGCAACACCAACTTCGACATCGTCGTCCCGACCAGCTGGTTCCTGCCCACCTACAAGCGCCTCGGGCTGCTCGAGCCGCTGCCGCTCGACCTGATCCCCAACCTCAGGAACCTGGACAAGGTGTTCGTCGAGACCGATTACGACCCCGGCAACAAGTACTCGGTGCCCTGGCAGTGGGGGACCACCGGGATCGGCTACAACTCCCGGCACGTCCCCGGCGGCAAGGTCGACTCCTGGAAGTCGCTCTTCGAGCCCGACAAGGCGCTGACCGGCCGCATGTCGCTGCTCCGCGAGGTCACCGACCTGATCGCCTGCACGCTGATCTACCTCGGCAAGCAGCCCAACTCCACCAGCGACGCCGACCTGCAGGAGGTCGTCAGCCTCATCCGGAGCCTGCGGGGCAAGATCAACAAGCTGTCGAGCGACACCTACATCGACGAGCTCGCCAGGAGCCGCACCTACCTGGCGCAGGGGTGGAGCGGCGACGTCTTCCAGGCGGCGGAGCGCAACGCCGACGTCGTCTACACCATCCCGAGGGAAGGCTCGCTGCAGTGGGCCGACGTGATGTGCATCCCCAAGGGCGCCCCCCACGCGCGCAACGCCGCCCTGTTCATGAACTACGTGCTGCAGCCGAGCGTCAACGCGCGCATCAGCACGTATGTCTCGTATGGAACTCCGGTGCCGCTCGCCAAGGCGCTGATCCCCACCGACCAGCTCAAGGACCCGAGCATCTACCCGCCGGCCAGCACCAAGCTCTCGATCGTCTCGATGGAGGGCGAGAAGATCCAGAAGTGGCAGGCGGCCTACAACGCCATCCTGAAGGCCTGACGGGCCTGGTCCGGTCGGGGCGCCGATGGGCGTCGTTGGGGTCCTTCGCGGGTCGGATTCATCACTTCGGCGCGAAATGACGCATACTTTCCCTACTGGGATGAAAGAAGAGTAAGTACGCAACCCCTACACGATCTGTAGGCAGAGATGAGCGAGCAGCACGCCGCGCTCGGGGGGGAGGAACTGGCTGGGTACGGCGTGGAGCGGCAGCCGTGGAGGTCGACGCTCCCCCGGGTCCTGGCCACCGGGGCGTGGCTGCCCGAGCGGCTCAGGCCCGGGTGGACCCCGCCGCCGCCGGGCCGCCACGTCGCGCCGCCGCGCTTCCGCCTCGAGTCCGGCGTCGCCGTCGGCCTCTCCGCCGCCCTGCTGGTGGTGGTCGCGGTCTTCAGCGTCCCGCTCGCCCGCTTCGCCGGCCAGACGGTCCACGTGCGGGTGCCGGGCGTCGCGGCGCCGGTCGCGTCGCCGCTGGGGCCCCCACTGGGTCCGCCGCCCGGCAACCTGGTCGGCAACTGGAGCTTCGAGCGCGGCATCGGCGGCTGGGAGACGGTCGGGCCGGCGCTCGTCAACCGCGAGCTCGGCGGCCACAACTCGAGCGCGAGCATGCTGATCCGGCCGGTGTCGGACACCGCCGGCCCGGCCGGGATCATGGCCCCGGTGGGGGCCTCGTCGGTGCGGCCCGGTTCCAGTTTCGAGGCCACCGCGTGGGTACGGGCCGAGACGGTCGCCGCCGTGCCGGTGGCGCTGCACCTGTTCGTCGCGAACGGCAAGGAGGTCTCCCAGGCCGTCACGGTGACCCGACCGGGCGGGGCCTGGCTGCGCCTGCACCTGGTGCACCAGGTCGCCACGCCCGGTCCGCTCTGCGTCGAGCTGGTGGTCCTCGAGCCCGTGCGGGAGCAGGCGATCCTCGCCGACGAGATCTCGGTCAGGCCGGTCTGAGCCACCCCCGCAGCGAAGTCGCTAGTAGACCCAGCCGCCGTGCTCGTCGGTGCACCACGACCACCAGTCCTCCGGCATCTGGGACGCGGGGCGCCCGTCCCAGGAGTGGCCGACGCACGAACGCTGGCGGTCGCTGTCATAGTTCCCGACCATCCGCGTCCACCCGGGATCGCCGTTGCATGGCACGCCCGCGACCTCGTAGTAGACCCGCTCGCGGGCGTAGCCGTACGGGGTGTAGATCTGCCGTTCCACCCGGATGTGCAGCGGCGGCAGGTGCTTGCCGCAGGACTGGAACGCCCGGCCCCAGAACGCATGGCACTTCGAGCTGTAGCGTAGTTGCAGGGTCGTGTCCTGGTCGATGAACCACTCGCGCGGCGTGCTGGTGGCGGAGCAGTAGCTGGCAGGGTCCTTGCCGTTGCAGCCGGAGCCGCTGCAGGTGGCGGCGGCCGCGGGGCGGGCCTGCGCGACGGTGACGGCGCCGGTGGCCACGGCCAGCGCGAGTACGAGCAGGAGCTGCGCTCCCCTTGTGCGGATGATGGCGGCCAACCTCCGTGTCTTGCGCATCAGGTGGTCCTCCAAGTGGTCCAGATGACTTCAGCGGGTCTTCGGGTCGCGGCGGTGACCTCGCGCGGCGGGCGCCAACCCCGGTCACGACGTTCCGGCGAGCCGGCCGTTGACCAGGCTCGCGTAGGCCGCCTGGCCGGTGGGGTAGGGATGGAACATGCCGGAGTCCCCGAGCGGGTTCGCCGCGCGGACCCACGAGCTGGAGGTCTGCGGGCAGGCGCGGTGCCCGGCCCAGATCCGCTCGGGGTCGACGTAGTCGATGCGGATCCCGGCGCGCTGCAGGTTGGCGACCACGCTGGCGATCGTCTGCGACATCAGGTCGGCGAACTGGTTGAGCAGCGCCCAGTCCGCCGCGTTGAGCGGGAAGCAGAGCCCGGCAGGGTCCGAGTCGTCGAAGGTGTCGTTGAACAGGCGGGGATAGCCCAGGACGACGATGCGGGCGTTCGGTGCCTTGGCGTGGACCGCGCGGTAGACGGTGTCGAGCTTGCTGGGGACCAGGTCCCGGATGACGTGGGGCTCGTACTGCTTGAACGGCGCGGGGTCCAGGTGCCCGCCGTGGGTGAGGTAGAAGTCGTCGTCGGAGCAGTGGCCCAAGGTCTCGATGCAGCCTTTCAGGATGTCGGCGAAGCGGACGTCGTTGCCGCCGATGGTCAGGCTGACCAGCGTCGTGTCGGCGTCGAGGTAGCCCTGGTCGACCTGCGCCATCTCGCCGGAGTGCCGGTCCGGATGCCCCCAGTCGGTGTTCTCCCCGGCGTTCTGGCCCGGGGTGTCGATCGCGGCGTCGGTGATGCTGGTCGTGATCGCCCCTGAGCAGGCGATGAACGCGAACGCGGCGGTGCCGGCGCCGGTGGCGGCCTCCTGCGCGATCGGCTGGGAGTGGCCGGGAAGGCGCACCTGGCGGGCGTAGGCGTCGTTGACGGACCGGTGGCAGGTGTTCACGGTCTCGCCGGCGTTGCCGAAATCGTCGACGAAGCTGTAGGCGCTGTTGGGGTCGTACGGCTTGTTCCCCTCGCCGGCGGAGTAGGAGTCGCCCAGCCCGACGTAGAAGGCCTGCGGCTTGACGGTCTGGATGAACGCCACCGCGTCGAAGGCGACGTCCTCGCCGCGGCCGTCCTCGGTGACGCTGCTCAGGCTGACGCTGGCGCCCGCGGCCAGGTTGAACACGCCGATGTCCACCCACTGGTCCCGCTGCCAGGCCTGGTTGACCACGCGGTGGCGGGTCTGGCCGTTGCCGAGCTTGATCCGGTAGTCCGCCTGGCGGGTCCAGGCGCCGTGGGAGGGGACATGGACCTTGATCCGCGTCCAGCCGGTCACGGTCGACGGCGGCGTCCAGGTGCCGGTCACCTTGAGGGTCGCATCGGCCCCGGCGCGGCTGTGGGTGAACCAGAAATGCCCGCCGAAGCCGGCGCTGACCTGGTGGAAGTCGACCTTGCTCGGGTAGACCGTGGCGCCGCCGGGCCCGGTGGCCGAGGCGAACTTGAGCGAGAACGAGTCGCGGCTGGTCCAGTTCTTGGCGCACGGGACCGGGCTTCGGACGCTGTCCAGGACGTCGTCGACGATCACGGCGCCGCCCGGCAGCCGGCGGGCGTCGCAGTCGGCCGGGTAGGGGTTGCCCGGCGGCGCGGGGCGGGAGCCGACGTCGGGGTAGACCGGGAGCGTGGTGCCACACCGGTGCGCGCAGTTGGTCTCCCAGGTGGCAGGCCGGTTCCACCAGCAGTGGAAGTTGGACAGGGCGCACAGGCCGGCGGCGTTGCCGCCCCCGTCGGTGGTGGCCCCGTAGGTGCAGTGGTTGACGCCCGGCTGGCAGAACGTCGCGAACGGCGGCGTGGCGGCCGCCCCGAGCTCCGAGCTCGGCGGGGCGTAGGCCGGGCCCCAGGTCTTGGCGATCCAGTCGTAGCGCTGCAGCGGCGTGTACGCCCAGCCGATCACCCGCTCCGGGTAGCTCCAGCTGTTGGGGTGCTTGGCGTCGTCGTAGGTGACCTGCAGGAACGGGTCGCGGTCCTGCGGGTAGTCCGGGTTGGCCGGGTTGTTGGCCCAGCCGAGCCCCCAGTTGCCGCCGGCGCCGCCGTTGTCGGTGCAGCTCGGCCCGGGCGAGCAGCCGGTGGTGTTGCCGAACTCGGCGTCACGGGGCTGCACGCCGCTGTTGTAGGCCCACAGCGCGAACCACCAGCTCTCCACGAAGCGCGGGTCGCCGCCGTTGGCGACGATGCCCAGCGCCCGGGTCTGGTTCCACTTGTCCTCCAGGAGCTGCAGCCCGGCGGCGATGTTGGCCAGGTAGTCGACCGCGATGGCCTTCTGCTGCGTGTCGCTGTAGACCACGCCGGTGTCGACCCGCCGCATGCCGGTGGTCACCTGCGCGGCGCCGTAGCCGCAGTCGGCGTTCGCCCAGTCGACGACGTGGACGTTGCCGTCGTTGCCGTAGAAGCCGCCCTGCTCGAAGTTGCCGTACAGGCCGTCGACCACGTGCGGGCTGGCCTGCCACATGTTGGACTCCTGCGCCAGCACTCCCAGCATGACCTGGGCCGGGACCGTGCCCCCGCCCTGCAGGGCGTGGTTGGGGAACAGCGCGCCCGGCGAGTAGGCGGGCAGGCCCTGCCCGGCCGGCCGGGTCACCAGGCGCAGCTTGTCCTGCACCGCCATGTCGACGGCCCACTCCGCCTCCTTGGGGCTGGGCTGGTAGGTCTGCAGGACCGCGTCGTTGCGCGGCACCGCGCAGGCACGGTCCGGGTCGGTCGGGTCGGTGGACGGGTCGGCGGCCAGCGCCCGTCCCGTCCTGCCACCACCGGCCGCCGCGCGGCCCGCGCCGCCCGGCAGGGGCGACGGCGCCCGGTCGCCGTTGCCGGCCGTCTGCCGCGGCACGACGGTGAAGCGCGCCACCTTGCCGGTGCCGGTCACCCGGGCTGCGATGCTCACCGGGTCGGGCAGCCCGTCGCCCGGCGCGAGCCCCGTCCGCCGGGCCGCCTCCTTGCCCGTCGATGCGCTGGTCACCATGAGGCCGCCCTCGGTGGACACCTCCGCGCCGCCCGGGGCGGCGATGGCCCGCCAGCCGCCCGGCAGGCCGTGGCCTGCCGCCAGCCGCGCCGCGCCTGGTCCGGTCAGGAATACGCGGCCGCCGGCGCCGGCGCCGAGCCGCACCGCCCCGAGCGGCGCCGTGCCCAGCAGCGCGCTGCGGGCTCCTGCCAGGCGGCGCACCTGCACCTGGCTGCGCTCCGCGACCTGGTAGGCCAGGCCGCCGGCAGCGTCCGGGTGCAGCCGCGACGGCACGCCCGTCGCCGCCGCAAGCGTGCGGACCCTGCCGCCGGGCGCCACGGCGACCAGCTCGGCGCCGCGCGCGGCGGCGATCCCGCGGGCGTAGGGCACCGCGGAGGTCACCTGCCCCGGCACGCCCAGCCGCCAGCCGACGCGGCCGGTGGCGGCGTCCACCAACAGCAGCCGCGTCAGCGTGCGGTCGCGATTCGGCTCCAGCCTGGAGAGCACCGCCGCCTCGCCGGTGCCGCACCCGGGGTCGTGGTAGGCGATCGAGACCCGCTCGGCCAGCTTGACGACCCGGCCACCGGCGAGGTCGACCACCGCCGCGAACGCGCCGCGCTGGAACGCGGCCTCGCGGTTGACCCACTGGCGCGGCTCGTACACCACCACCATCCGGCGGCCCGAGCCGGTGACGCACCCCTGCCCGATCCACTCCTCGGAGCCGACCCCCGGCTCGGTCAGGGTCGCCGCCGTGCGCCACCGGTACGCGCGCGCCGCGTCGGCGACCAGGACGTGCAGCCCGGTCTCGTCCCCGACCAGCGTCACCGCGCGGTCCGCCGACGCCTGCCACCCCCGGGGCAGCACCCGATCCGGGTCGGCCACGGCCGCCGGGCCGGTCGTCGGCGGCCGGGGGGATTGCCTGGCCGCCGGCCGGGCGGGCGGCGTGGCCACACCGGCCGAGGCCGCGGGCAGGGCGTTCAGCAGCGCGGCCGCGACCGCCAGCGCGACCGCCACGATCCTGGCCGTCCGAGCCCTCCCTGGCATGGGATCCCCCTCCGGTGTTGCCTGCCGATGGCTGCCGGTCCGTCCGGCCGTACGATCGCCAGCCGCACGCGCGCGGTCACGGCAAGAGCCCGGCAACTACCCGGCAACTACCCGGCAATTTGGAAGGGTGGGGTTTGCCCGGCAGACCCGCGGGCCCCGATCCGGGCGGCACCGTGGCGCGATGGTTGCGGTTTGAACCAGTTCGGGTTCGGGCGATACTGGAGTATGTCCAACCGACCCCCCGAGCGGCACCTCGCCGCCTGGCGCAGCCTGCTCGAAGCCCATGCCGCCGTGGTCGAGCTGCTCTCCCGCGAGCTGGAAGAGGGTCGCGGGCTGCCCCTCGGCTGGTACGACGTGCTGCTGACGCTCGACCGTTCGCCCGAGCAGCGCCTGCGCATGCAGGAGCTGGCCCAGTCGGTGCTGCTCTCCAAGAGCGGCCTCACCCGCCTGATCGACCGCATGGAGGCCAAGGGGCTGGTGCGCCGCGAGCCGTCGCCCTCCGACCGCCGCGGCGCCTTCGCCGTGCTCACCGCGCAAGGCCGCAGCGTCTTCCGCCGCGCCGCCCCGGTGCACCTGCGCGGCATCCAGGAGCACTTCGCGCGCCACCTGGACGACGCCGAGGCGGCCACCCTGTTCGACACCCTCAGCCGCGTCACCGCGGCGGCGCGGGCCGCCAAGGACGGCCGCCAGCCGCCCGTGGCGGTGCCGCGCGACGCCGACAAGGGCCACCGGCCCGACGGCGGCGCCCTGGCCGAGCCGCTGTCCCGAGCGCCATGAGCCAGGAGGGCCTGGGCGGGGAGGGGGAGCCGCCGGCACCGTCCGAGGCAGAGCGCGCCCGCGAGACCCTGCACGTCGCCATCCTGGCGTTCCGCTGGGTGGCGCTCGGATGGGTGACGGTGGCCGCGCTCACCAGCGGGGAGGTGCGCCGGCCGCTGCTCGCGGCGGGCGCGGTCGCGCTCGCCGCCGCCTGGACGGCGTGGCTCAGCGTCCGTCCCTCCCGCGAGCGGCGCGCCTGGGTGCTCGCCGCCGACCTCGGCCTCGCGGTCGCGCTGACGCTGGTGTCCGGCCTGGTCGTCGAGGCCGGGACGGTGGTCGGCAACCAGCCCTTCTTCGCCGGCGCCTACCCGATCGCCGCACCGGCGTTCTGGGGCGCGAGCCGCGGGCTGCGGGCCGGCCTGGCCGCCGGGTTGGTGGTCGGTTGCGCCCTGGTCGGCGCCCAGCTGCTCAACGGCGTCGACCTTGCCGGCGAACCCGCGCCCGAACGGCTCCACCTCGCCGGTGGGGCGCTCAACTTCGTGATCGCCGGCGGGGCGGTCGGGCTCGTCGCGGGGCTGCTGGAACGCTCGGCGGCGCAGCTGCGGCTGGCGATCGCCGAGCTGGTCGGGGCGCGCGAGCGTGCCGCCAGGCTGGCCGAGCGGGAGTCGCTCGCCCGCCAGATCCACGACTCCGTCCTGCAGGCGCTCGCCATGGTGCACAAGCGCGGCCGCGAGCTGGCCGACCAGGGACCCGTCCCCGCCGGCGAGGTGCGGCGCCTCGCCGAGGTCGCCGGCGGCCAGGAGGCCGCCCTGCGCGCCCTGGTGCTGCGCCCGCCGGAAGCGTCACCGACGGGAACGGCCTCCCTGCGTGAGGAGCTGGAGGCGCTCGGCAGGCAAACCCGCCCCGTGACGGTCACGGTCGGGGCGACCGGCGCGATCCCGCTGCCGGTCGGCCACGTCGGGGAGCTGGCCGCCGCCGTGCGGCAGGCGCTCGACAACGTGGTCGAGCACGCCGCCGCCACGCGGGCGTCGGTGTTCGCCGACTGCGACCAGGGCGAGGTCGTGGTGACCGTGCGCGACGACGGCCGCGGCTTCGACTACGACCAGGCCGCCCTCGAGGCCAGCGGGAAGATCGGCCTGCTCAAGAGCATCAAGGGCCGGGTCGAGCAGCTCGGCGGGGCGCTGCGGGTGGACAGCCGTCCCGGTGCCGGCACCGAGATCGAGTTGCGGGTACCGCAGCCGCCAGGCTGAGATGATGGTGACGGGGAGGCGGTGAGCGTGCGCGACGATCCGGTGCGGGTGATGGTGGTGGACGATCACCCGGTCTGGCGCGACGGGGTCCGCGGCGACCTGGAGGCGTCCGGCCGCGCCGTGGTGGTGGCCGAGGCGTCCGACGGCGGCGAGGCGATCGAGCGCGCCCGTGAGGTCATGCCCGAGCTGGTGCTGATGGACCTCAACCTGCCGACGGTGCGCGGCGTCGAGGCGATCCGCCGCATCGTGGAGGAGTCCCCGCACGTCAAGGTGCTGGTGCTGTCGGCCTCGGGGGAGGAGGCCGACGTGCTGGAGGCGGTCAAGGTCGGCGCGAGCGGTTACCTGCTGAAGAGCGCCACCGCCGCCGAGGTGGCCGAGGCGGTCACGCGGGTGCGGGCCGGCGAGCCGGTCTTCTCGCCCTCGCTGGCCGCGCTGGTGCTCGGTGAGTTCCGGCGCATGAGCTCGGCCGCGACCGAGCCGGGGCTGACCGCCCGCGAGACCGAGGTGCTCAAGCTCGTCGCCAAGGGCTACACCTACCGCGAGATCGCCGACAAGCTGGTGATCAGCATCAAGACGGTGCAGAACCACGTCCAGAACATCCTCACCAAGCTGCAGCTCTCCAAGCGCTACGAGCTGATGCGCTACGCCATCCAGCGGGGCCTCGACCGCACCTGACAGTGAGTGCCAAGTATGGCACTCACTGCTACAACATTCGGCGTATGTTGCAATCGGCAGTTTTTGTCGCTCGGTTTGGTGGGTTTCGGCTACGCTTGACGCTATGGAGCCTATGAACCTCCGTGCTCGCAAGAAGCTCCTCGTGCGCGACGTGATCGAGCACGTGGCGCTGGTCCTGTTCGACCAGCGCGGCTACGAGGCGACCACGGTGGAGGAGGTCGCCGCCGAGGTGGGCATCTCCCCGCGTACCTTCTTCCGCTACTTCCCCAGCAAGGAGGACGTGGTCTTCGCCCACCACGCCGACGCGCTCGCGCGGCTGCGCAACGTGCTCGACGAGCGGCTGCGCGGCGGCGCCGGCGTACTCGCGGCGGTCCGCGCCGCGACCGTGGCCCTGCAGGACGACGCCGACCAGCGCGAGCTGGAGCAGACCCGGCTGCGGGTCATCCGCGTCACCCCGGCGCTCACCGCCCGCCGCTACGCCCTCAGCGTCGAGTACGAGGCCGAGATCACCGCCGCCATCACCCCCAGGCTCGGCGACGACCAGGCCGCGTGGATGCGCGCGATGCTGGTGGCCAGCGCGGCGATGGGCGCCCTGCGGGCGGCGTCGCTGATCGCCGCCACCCCGGGCGGCCCGACCGCCGCCAGCGTCCTGAACGACGCGTTCGACCTGGTCGAACGCGTCGCCGCCGGGCTCTCCGCGCCCGCCGCTGGCGGCGGCGCCACCCTCTAGGACCCGGCCTCGGCGGCCGAGCACGCGATTAGGCGGCGCTCGGCCGGGTACGCGAGGGGACTCTCCCTCGGATCGGCCCGTGCCGCGATCGAGGGGTCCGAGGGGTCCGACAAAGGAGCATCGATGAACAAGAAGAGGGCCCGTACCCGCCTCGAAGAGGAGCGTTCCCGCCTGCAACGGGTGCTCGTCGGCCTGCAGGCCGACGAGGGGACCACCGGCGACGCGGCCGCCATCGCCGAGCAGTCGAGCTACGACCAGCACCCGGCGGACATCGGCAGCGAGGTGTTCGAGCACGAGAAGAACCAGTCCCTGCTCGAACAGGTGGAGAGCGAGCTCACCGAGGTCGAGCAGGCGTTCCAGCGGCTCGATGGCGGCGAGTACGGGGTCTGCCAGGCCTGCCGCACGCGCATCCCCGACGAGCGGCTGGACGCCATGCCGGCCGCCCGCTTCTGCGTCGAGGACCAGGCGAAGTCCGAGCGCGAGGTGGGCCTGCCCGGCGTGCGCCTCTGAGCGCCGTTCCGGTGGGCGGATTTCGCGCACGCGGCTGATATACCGGACGATATTCTTGAAGCCGACTGTCCCTCGAAACGCGACTCGGGTACCATGCGCCCCGCTATCCGATCGATCTGATCGCGTGTTGCGCGCGTTTCGAGGAGGAAATCGGGATGCCCGGTTTCGAGGTGGTGCGGCGGTGGAAGGGCCGCATCGCGGTCGCCGTCGACGGGGAGCCGCTCGGCGCGATCGTGGAGGTCTTCTACGACGCCGCCGGCGACCAGCCCGGTTGGGCGCTGCTCGACGCTGCGGCCGGCTGGCGCCTCGTCCCGGTGATGCGGGCGGTCGAGGACGGCACGGTCGTGCGCGTCGACGTCCCCGCCGACCTGGTCAGGGGCGCGCCCAGCATGGAACCGGGCGAGCAGCTCTGGCCGCAGGAGGAAGCCGCCCTCTACGCGCACTACGGCCTCGACTGGCCGGGCGATGCCGTGGAAGACGAGGAGGAGGAGGACGACGGCGGCGCCCACCTCGCCGCCGTCGTGCTGCTCGACGCAGCTCCTCGCTAGAACTCTCTCATACGCGCGTTCAGCGGCGCGCCGACGCGCTGGCGCTGGCGGGCCACCTTCTGCCAGTCGTTGGGTCGCACCTCCACCCGGAACTCCGCGGCGGGCGGCGAGTTGCCGATCCGGACCAGCCGCAGCTCGACGCCGAAGAAGCGCACGTCGTCGTCGGAGTGATGGTTGAGCCAGTCGAGCACGGCGCGGTGCTCCTCGCCGATGCGGGTGACGATCCAGATCACCGCGGAGACGTCGAGGCCGGCCGCGTACGTGATCACCTGGCCGAGGTGCGGGTGGTCGCTCGGCTCGAGCTGGGGCTCGATCACGACCCGCCGGCCGCGGTCGGTCTGGGCCAGCAGGTTGACGGTGAACGAGCCGACCGGGAGGTCGCGCCCCACCTCGCGCAGGCCGGAGATGCCGACCTCCCTGGCCAGCTTGTCGAGGTTGGCGGACAGCCAGTTGGTGAAGCCGTCGCCGTCGCGCGGGAAGACCGAGCGGACGTCGACCTCCTCGAACTCGGCGAGCTGCAGCGGGCTGCCGCCGAAGTTGCGGGCGGCTCGCTCGAGGTCGGAGTTCGAGCCGGAGCTCGAGCCGGAGTTGCCGCGGCTGCCCGAGCTGGTGGCGGTGCTGGTCCGGGAGTTTTCCGCGCTGGCCTGCCCGGCTGGTTCTGCCTGGGTCACGCCGGGTCCTTTCATCGTCGGGCGGGTGACGGCGGGAGCGTGTCGAAAAGCGCTGTTGGGGTCAAATTGCAATCACGAAACCAGGCAGAATTGCCGACGAGGGCTGCGTAGGAGCAGCTTTGACCACCTGGGTCGGGCTACGTACGATCGCGCTCCGGAGGGGCAGAATGATCCTGAAGTCCGCGGTGGTCAGGAAGTTCCGGAGCATCGAGGACTCCGGCCCGGTCCGGTTCGAGCCGGACGTGACCTGCCTGGTCGGCAAGAACGAGAGCGGCAAGACCGCCTTCCTCGAAGCGCTCTACCGGTCCAACCCGCTCGGACGCGGCGCCGGCTTCCAGGAGCTGCGCGACTACCCGCGACGCCTGCGCAGCCGGGAGCGCGCCCAGATCCCCGACACGGTGCCGATCACGGCCACCTTCGAGCTGCAGGACGACGACATCGAGGCGGTCTGGAGGCAGTTCGGGCCCGGCGTGCTCACCTCCCGGGAGGTCCAGGTCGAGCGCACCTACGCCAACCGGCACCGCCTCACCGTCCACCAGGACAAGGTCGCCCAGGCCCGCCACCTGGTGGTCAAGGCCGGGCTCGACCCGCACCTGGCGGACGGCGCCGACTTCGGCGAACTGCTCGCCCGGCTCGAGCGCGAGCGGCAGCGCACCGGCCTCACCGAGGTCGCCGAGGTCCAGCGCGAGCTGCGGGGGCGCGACCTCGCCGCCGAGCTGGGCGTCTTCCTCGCCGGGCGGCTGCCCAAGTTCCTCTACTTCGACGCCTTCAGCGTCATGCCGGGGCGGGCGTCGATCCCGCGGCTGCAGCGCACCCCGGAGGCCCGGCTGACCCCGGGCGAGCGCACCGTGCTCGCGCTGCTGCGCCTGGCCGGCGTCGAAGCCGAGGACTTCACCGCCTCCGGCTACGAGGCGCGGCGGGCCGCCCTGGAGGCCGCCGCCAACGAGGTCAGCGCGGAGGTCTTCCAGTACTGGAGCCAGAACCGGCAGCTCGCGGTCGAGCTGGACGTCGACTTCGCCAGCCCCGCCCCGCGCCCCGGCGACGACCCCCCGTTCATCGAGATCCGCATCCGCAACGACCGCCACCGCGTCACCCTCAACTTCGGCGAGCGCTCGGAGGGCTTCGTCTGGTTCTTCTCCTTCCTGGTTGCCTTCTCCGAGTTCCGCGACGCCGGCGACCTGGTGCTGCTGCTCGACGAGCCGGGCCTCGGCCTGCACGCCGCCGGCCAGGGCGACCTGCTGCGTTACCTGCACGAGCAGCTCGCCCGCGACCACCAGGTGGTCTACGCCACCCACTCGCCGTTCATGGTCGACGCCGCCAACCTGCACCGCACCCGCACCGTCGAGGACGTCGACGACCAGGGCACCAAGGTGCGCAACGACCTCGACGGCGTCGGCAGGCTGACGGTCAAGCCGCTGGTCACCGCCGTCGGCTACGAGCTCCTGCGCCAGTTCTCGCTGGGGCCGGACACGCTGGTGGTGAACGGGCCCAGCGAGCTGCTCTACCTCGAGGTGCTCAGCGGCTTCCTGCGCGACACCGGCCACGGCTTCCTCGACCCCCGCTGGGTGCTCGCGCCGGTGGGGGCGCTGGACGGCCTGCCGGCCGCCGCGGCCCTGCTCGGCGCGCCGCTCGACCTGGCCGTGCTGCTCGACGTCGCCACCGGCGACCGGCTGGTGCGCTCGCTGGTGCAGCGCGGCGTGCTCCTGCCCGAGCGGGTGATCAGCCTCGCCGAGCTGGCCGGCGAGGCCGACGCCGGCATCGAGGACCTCCTCGGCGACGCCCTCTACCTGCGCCTGCTCGCCGAGGCCGGCATCGGCAAGCTCTCCGTCGACGAGGTGCGCGGGCCCGGCCGCGTGGTCGCCAGGGTCGAGCGCGCCCTCGGCCAGCCGGTCGACCGCTACCGCGCCGCGCGGACCCTGCTGGCGAAGCAGGCCGAGCTCCTGCCCGGCCTGCCCGGCGAGGCCGTGGACCGCTTGGGTGCGTTGTTCGGCGCCGTCAACCGGCTGCTGCGGTGAGCGGGCGCCACCGTTACGTCCTTGTGACCTGGGACGGGCGCGACCGCAACATTCCGGGGAGTTGACCTCTCGGGGCGAACACGACGAGTGAACAGGGTGAACACTGAAGAAGGGCTGTGACGTCGACATGGAGGTGCGCCGCACGTGAGGACCCGTGCCCGCCTGTTCGCGGCGGTGATCGTGGCAGTGCTCGGCATTGGGGCGTGCGGCGGTGACGCCAAGCCCGCGCCGGGGAGCGCCGCCCCGGCGACCTCCTTGGCACCGACGTCGACGCTCGAGCCGACGACCACCACCACGCCGGCGAAGCGCCCGCGCAAGGTCGCGCCGGCCAAGCCCAAGGCGCCGCGCATCCTTCGGGCGGGCATGGAGGGCCATGACGTCGCCGTGGTGCAGCGGCAGCTCGCCGGCCTCGGCTACGAGGTGACCTCGGCGGACGGCAACTTCGGCGAGGCCACCAGGCACGCGGTGGTCGCCTTCCAGAAGGTCAACGGGCTCGACCGGGACGGCGCCGTCGGGCCGAAGACGCGCAAGGCGCTCGACCGCCCGCGGGTTCCCAAGGCACGCTCGGGAGCCCACGGCATGCACCTCGAGGTCGACATCACCCACCAGGTGGTCATGGTCGTGCGGGACGGCAAGGTGGCCGAGGTCCTCGACTCGTCCACCGCCTCGGGGCGCACCTACGTCTCGCCCAAGACCCACGAGCTGCGCGTCGCCCATACCCCGATCGGCTCGTTCGAGGTGCAGCGCAAGCTCAACGGCTGGCGCAAGAGCGACCTCGGGCTGCTGTGGCGGCCGGCCTACTTCACCGGCGGCTTCGCCGTCCATGGCTCGCTCAGCGTGCCGCCGTTCCCCGCCAGCCACGGCTGCGTGCGCCTCACCATGGCCTCCATGAACCGCCTCTACCCCCACCTCCCGGTCGGCACCCCGGTGCTGGTCTACCGGACCTGAGAGCCCACCTCGTAAGCTCCACCGGGGGATGACTCGAGGAGGCCGCCCGTGGAGTTTGCCTACAGCGCCAAGGTGGAGGAGTACCGGCAGCGGCTCGGCGCGTTCATGGACGAGCGCGTCTACCCGTCCGAGCCGGTCTACGCCGAGCAGGTCGCCAAGCAGGCCGACCCGTGGGACCGCCCCCCGGTGATCGACCAGCTCAAGGCGGAGGCCCGCTCCCGGGGGCTGTGGAACCTGTTCCTGCCACACCCGGAGTTCGGCGCCGGGCTGAGCAACCTCGAGTACGCGCCGTTGGCCGAGATCACCGGGCGCAGCCCGGCGCTCGCGCCCGAGGCGCTCAACTGCGCCGCCCCCGACACCGGCAACATGGAGCTGCTCGCCGCCTTCGGCACGCACGAGCAACAGGAGCGCTGGTTGCGCCCACTGCTCGAGGGCGAGATCCGTTCCTGCTTCTCCATGACCGAGCCGGAGGTGGCCAGCTCGGACGCGACCAACATCTCGGCCAGCGTCACCCGTGACGGCGACGACTACGTGGTCAGCGGGCACAAGTGGTGGTCGAGCGGGGCGATGAGCCCGCGCTGCCGCCTCGCCATCGTCATGGGCGTGACCGATCCCGACGCCGAGCCCTACCGGCGCCAGAGCATGATCCTGGTGCCGCTCGACACCGCCGGGGTCGAGGTGCGCCGCTCCACCCCGGTGTTCGGCTACACCGACGGCCCCCACGGCGGCCACGCCGAGATCGTCTTCCACGACGTCCGCGTCCCAGCCGCCAACCTGCTGGGGGAACCGGGCAGCGGCTTCGCCATCGCGCAGGCGCGGCTCGGGCCCGGCCGCATCCACCACTGCATGCGCCTGATCGGGATGGCCGAGCGTGCGCTCGAGCTGACCTGCCGGCGGGCCGTCGAGCGGGTCACCTTCGGCAAGCCGATCGCCCAGCACGGCATGGTGCAGGGCTGGATCGCCGATGCCCGCATCCAGATCGAGCAGGCACGCCTGCTGGTGCTCAAGACCGCCTGGCTGATGGACACGGTCGGCAACCGCGGCGCCCGCGTCGAGATCTCCGCCATCAAGGTGGCGGTGCCGGAGATGGCCTGCTCGGTGATCGACCACGCCATCCAGGCGCACGGCGGCGCCGGCCTGTCCCAGGACTTCCCCCTGGCCTCGCTCTACGCCCAGGCGCGCCTGCTGCGGATCGCCGACGGCCCCGACGAGGTCCACCGCATCAGCGTGGCCCGCCGCGAGCTGCGCCCGTACCTGTCGAGCTGAGAAAGGACCAACGCGATGGCCGCAGCGGAGCTGGTCCACTACGAGCTGGCCGGCGGCGTGGCCACGGTCACGCTCGACTCGCCCTCGAACCGCAACGCGCTCTCCAGCGCGCTGCTCGGCCAGCTCCTCGACGCGCTGCAGCGGGCCGGCGCGGACGAGGCCGCGCGGGTGGTGGTCCTCACCGGCGCCGACCCGGCGTTCTGCTCCGGCGCCGACCTGGCCGAGCAAAGAGCCCGCAACCAGGCGGGTGCGCCGACGGGCTTCCCCCTGCCCGAGGTGCTGCGCTGGTTGTGGCGCGCGCCCAAGCCGGTGATCTGCCGGGTCAACGGCGCCGCCCGGGCTGGTGGCATGGGCCTGATCGGCGCGTGCGACCTCGCCGTCGCGCGCGAGCGTGCCAGCTTCGCCTTCTCCGAGGTGCGCGTCGGGGTGGTGCCCGCGGTCATCGCGCCCACCTGCCTGCCGAGGCTGGCGCCGCGCGCGGCCGCCGAGTACATGCTCACCGGCGAGGTGTTCGACGCCCGCCGGGCGGTCGAGATCGGCCTGCTCAACCGGGCGGTGCCGGACGACGGGCTCGACGCCGAGGTGGCCCGCTACGTCGAGGCGCTGCAGCGTGGCGGCCCCGAGGCGCTCGGCCACACCAAGCGGGTGCTGCGGGAGCTGCCAGCGCTCGACTTCGACGTGGCCCTCGATCGCATGCAGGAGCTGTCCCGCGAGCGCTTCGCCTCGGCCGAGGCGCTCGAGGGCATGCGCGCCTTCGCCGAGAAGCGCCCCCCGAGGTGGGCGCCCTCCGATGGCTGAGCCGCTACGGATCGCCAACTGCTCGGGCTTCTACGGCGACCGGCTCTCGGCCGCGCGGGAGATGGTCGAGGGTGGCCCGATCGACGTGCTCACCGGCGACTACCTGGCCGAGCTGACCATGGCGATCCTGTGGAAGGCGCGCGCCAAGGACCCGGGCGCCGGCTACGCGACCAGCTTCCTCGCCCAGTGGGAGCAGGTCGCCGCGGCCGTCGCCGAGCGCGGCACCAAGGTGGTGGTCAACGCGGGCGGCCTCAACCCCGCCGGGCTGGCCGACGCGGTGCGCGCGGTCGCCAGCCGGCTCGGGCTGGCGCTCCGGGTCGCCCACGTCGACGGCGACGACCTGCTCGCCCGCCTCCCCGAGCTGCAGGCCGCTGGCGAGCCCCTCGCCCACCTGGACGACGGCCGCCCGCTCGCCACGCAGCCGCGTCAGCCCGTCGCGGCGAACGCCTACCTCGGCTGCTTCGGCATCGCCGAGGCGCTCGGCGCCGGCGCCGACGTGGTCGTCTGCGGGCGGGTCACCGACGCCGCGCTCACCATGGGCCCGGCCGCCTGGCACCACGGCTGGGCGCGCGACGACCTCGACGCCCTCGCCGGCGCGCTGGTCGCCGGGCACGTGATCGAGTGCGGCGCGCAGGCGACCGGCGGCAACTACGCCTTCTTCGCCGAGGTGCCGGGCCTGGAGGCCCCCGGCTTCCCGATCGCCGAGGTGGCCGCCGACGGCGGCGCGGTGATCACCAAGCACGCCGCGCACGGCGGGCTGGTCAGCGTCGGCACGGTCACCGCGCAGCTGCTCTACGAGGTCGCCGGCCCGCGCTACGCCTCGCCCGACGTGACCGCCAGGCTCGACACGGTGCGGATCGAGCCGGACGGGCCGGACCGGGTCCGCATCGGCGGCGTGCGCGGCGAGCCGCCACCGCCGACCACCAAGGTCGCGGTCGTCCTGCCGGGCGGCTGGCGCAACAGCGTCGGCTTCCTGCTCACCGGCCTCGACGTCGAGGCCAAGGCGGCCCTGGTGGAGCGGGCCCTGTGGCGGCGGCTCGGCGGCCGGGAGGCGTTCGCCCGCAGCGACGTGCGCCTGCTCGGCGGCGACCGGCTGGACCCGGCCAGCGCCGAGCAGGCCACCTCCGAGCTGCGCGTCACCGTGATGGACCCCGACCCGGCCAAGGTCGGCCGCCGCTTCTCGGCGGCCTGCGTCGAGCTGGCCCTGGCGAACTACCCGGGCTTCACCCTCACCGCGCCGCCGGGCCGCGAGACCGCCTTCGCCGTCTACTGGCCGACGCTGGTGGCCAACGAGGTCGTGCCCCACCGGGTCGTCCACCACGACGGCAGCTGCAGCACCGTCGCGCCGGCCCCGGTGGTCGCCGCGGCCGACCTCGACGACCCGGCCCCGCCGCTCCCGGCGGCGGCCACCGCGCCGGAGGCGGCCGACCCGGCCACCGGCACCGGGCCGGCCCGGCGCCCGCCCGGCGGCCCGACCGTGCGGGCGCCGCTCGGCCGGCTCGCCGGGGCTCGCTCCGGCGACAAGGGCGGCAACGCCAACCTCGGGGTCTGGGTCCGCGACCGGGCCGCCTACGCCTGGTTGGACGGCTTCCTCACGGTGGAGCGGCTGCGCGCGCTGCTGCCCGAGGCGGCCGGCCTGGAGGTGCGGCGCTACGCGTTCGCGAACCTGCTCGCGGTCAACTTCGTGATCGTCGGCCTGCTCGGCGAGGGCGTCGCCTCCTCCACCCGCCCCGACCCGCAGGCCAAGGGCCTCGGCGAGCAGCTCCGCGCCCGCCTGGTCGACCTCCCGGCGGCCCTCCTGCCGCCAGGCGCCTGACCAAGGGCTACCAGGGCAGGCGGCCGCGCCCCTGGACTGGTTCAAGTAGGCTACGCGGGGAAAACCGGGTATCACCAATCGAGTGCCTTCGGACGTCCGGGAGGACGGAGCCATGAGCCGCGGGACCGCGATCTTCCTCATCGTGCTCGGGGCGATCCTCGGGTTCGCCGTCACGGCAGAGATCAGCGGCATCGACATCCAGACCGTCGGCTTCATCCTGCTGGTCGTCGGCGTCGGCGGTCTGCTGTGGTCGCTGCTCCGGACCAGCGCGGACCAGGAGGTCGTGCTCCTCCCCGAGCCCGAACAGCCGCACCCGACGGTGGAGCAGGTCGACCCGGTGGTCCTGGCGGAGCTGGTCGGGCGGGTCCACGCGCTCGTCGGCCAGTCGAGGACCTTCCTCGAGGCCGAGGGCTACACCAACGAGCGCATCGACGAGCTGGCGGCCGACTTCGTCGCCGGCGACCACGGCCGCTCCAGGGACGAGTTCATCGCCTGGGCGGTGTCGCACGACCACCTCCCACGGCCGGCCGTGCAGGAAGAGGTGCCGACCGTGCGCCAGGAGCCGGTCACGCGCGAGGACGAGCCCGCGTAGCGTCAGCCGGCGATCTCCTCGAGGACCCTGGCGGCGTGGCCGTCGGCCTTGACGTCGTACCAGGCACGCCCGACGTTCCCGTGTTCGTCGACCAGGAAGGTGGAGCGCAGGATGCCGATCACCGTCTGGCCGTAGCGGACCCGCTCGCCCCAGGCGCCGTACTGGTCGGCGACCGCGTGGTCGGGATCGCTGAGCAGGGTGAAGCGGAGGCCGTACTTGGTGCGGAAGCGCTGGTGCGAGGCGGCGTCGTCGGGGGAGATGCCGATCACCGGGACCTCGGCGGCCTGGAACGCGTGCAGGTTGTCGTTGAACTGGCAGGCTTCCTTGGTGCAGCCGGGGGTGTCGTCGGCGGGGTAGAAGTAGACGAGCACCTTGCGGCCCTTGAAGTCTTCCAGCGAGACCGGCCTGCCGTCCTGGTCGGGCAAGGTGAACGCGGGTGCCTGGTCGCCGGCGTCGAGCTTGGTCATGCACTGCCTCGCTTGGTGGGACGATGCTGCCGCCGACGACTGTATTGGTTCCGCCGGGACGTCACCACCTGACCGCTGCGCACCCGACGACCACCCGGGGCCCGCGGCCGCCGGGTGGCCGCCGGTTGGGGGAACTCAGCCCACCCCGAAGGACGCCGCGATGCCCTGCTCGGTCTGCGCGTAGCGGGCCGCTGCCTGTCCCGTCAGCTGCGCCATGCCGGTCAGCGCCTCGTTGAGCCCGCGCGCGTCCCGCTGCCACTGCTCCCAGAGGGCCTGGAAGCGCGCCTGGGCCATGCCGGCCCAGTCGGAGCCGAGCGGCGCGACGCTGTTGGTGAGCTGCGCCAGGATGCCGTCGACGTTGCCGGCGCCGGCCGTGAGCTGGGTCGCGACCTGCTGGAGCTGCTCCGGCGTGACCCTGATCCCGCTCGCCATGCCAGCCTCCTTGGTGGAACGCGGTGTTCGATCGTCTGGTAATACGGGACGGACGGCGCGGGAGGTTCATCCCGGCGTGCCTGGCCCTTCGGCCAGGCCGGCCAGCAGGCAGGCGGCCAGCTCGTGCATTGCGGTGCGGCAGCCGGCGCCCGCGCTCGGCCAGGCGAAGCTGCCGGCCGCGAGCTCGGCGGCCGCCCGCGGGGCGCTGGGGACCGTCACCAGGCCGCGCGCGTCCGGCAGGTAGCCGCCGAGGCGGTCCAGGTCGAGGCTGGCCCGGGGCGCGTCCATCGCGGTGGCCTGCCGTGGCGGGCCGGCACCGGCCGGCATGCGGTTGACCACCACGGTGACGGGCAGCCCGGCGCGGATCAGCGGCAGCCCGGCCTCGACCGCCAGGCTGGCGCCGACCGGGTCGGCATCGGTGACCAGCAGGAGCTGGTCGCAGGCCTGGACGGCGGCCTGGCCGGCAGGCGCGTGCAGCCCCGCCCCGCAGTCGACCAGCACCAGCGGGTAGAGCGAGCGCAGCCGCTGGAGCGACAGCCGCCAGGCGCGCTCGTCGAGCGGCGCCCGCCGTGCCGGGGCGGGCAGCACCGCCAGGCCGTGGGCCGCGCGGCCCAGCCGCGCGTCCAGCCCTTCCCGGGTCGGCATCGCCCGCGCCAGCCGCGCCACCAGGTCGTCGGCCAGCCAGGCGGGGGGCCGCTCCGGGACGGGCGCGGCTCGTCCCAGCCGCGCGAGCAGGTCTTCGGCGCCCGCCTGCCGGTCGCCGGCGGAGCGCGCGGCAGTCCCCAGTGCGCCGGCCTCCCAGCCGATTCCGAGGACGCGCGCCAGCGAGCCTGGGTGGTCGCTGCCGCCGGCGTCGACGGCCAGCACCCGCTCCCGCCGGTGCAGCGCCAGCAGCGTGCCGAGCAGCCCGGTGACGGTGGTCGCGCCGACGCCGTCCCTGGCCGCGGCGACCGCGACCGTCACCGCCCGGCGGGGCAGCGGCGCCCCGACGGCCGCGTCGAGCTGCTCCAGGTAGGAGCTGGAGCGCCATGCCCGCCGCACCGACCGCAGCCGTCCGAGTCCCGCCCGGCCAGGCGGGCCGCCGGCCCGCGCCCCTGCCGCCGCCTCCTGCCATCTGGCCTGGCCCGGTCCCGCGTCCCTGCCTGGCGCCGGTTCGTGCCAGGTGGCGCCCGCCGTTCCCGGGTCGGGCGGGGCCTCGACCGGGGCGAAGGCGGCGGCGCCCATGGGCGCGGCGCCGCGCCGGCCGGAGGCGGCCTCGGTCGCCGCCAGCAGCGCCATCACCAGGCCGCCCTTGAAGCGCGGGGGGCGTGGCCGGGGAGCGGTCGTGGGCTCGCCGGCCTCGGTCGGGGCGGCGAGCAGCGCCTGGGCGGCCAAGGTGGCGCGTTCGGCCAGCGGGTGGCGTGGCGGCAGCGCGGCGGCGGTGCGCTCGACGGGGCTGCGGCCGTCCCTCGGCGGTGGCGGAGGCGGCGGCGCCGCCGGGGCGGGGCGGGGCGTGCCGAGGTGGAGCAGGGCGCCGTTGAGGATCCCGGCGGCAGCGAGCGACGAACCGGCCGGGAGCGGATGCCCACCGACCGGCGTGAGCGTCAGGCCGTCGGGGGCGGTGTCGTCGCCGAGCAGCCGTGCCAGCACCGGCAGCAGCTCGGCCACTGGCGCGTCGGCCGGCAGCGACAGGTCGCGCCGCCCACGCGGCCCGGCGACCGTGACCAGCAGGGTGCGCACCGCTCAGCCCTCCACCGCGCGGGCGGGCGCGGCCGGTTCCCGCCGGGGTCTGGTGGGCGCCTGGGCGGCCTGGACGAGCACGGCGGCGCGGCGCCGGACCAGCTGACCGCGGCCGGGCGGGAGCGGCTCGGCCTTGCGCCCGCCGAGCAGGGGACCCTCGTCAGGGTCGCCGCTCATCAGCAGGCCGGGCGGCCCCAGCTCGCGGAGGCGCTGCAGCAGCGGCTCGAAGGCGCTGCGCGCGAGCCCGCCGACGCGCCGCGCGAGGACCAGGTGGAAGCCGACGTCACGGCCCTGCGCGAGGAACTCGGCGAGGCCGGCGAGCGGGTTGCCGACCGCGCCGGCGACCAGGTCGTAGTCGTCGACCAGCAGCACCAGCTCCGGGCCCGACCAGGCGCGGGCCTGGCGCAGCGCGCTCACCGACAGGTCGGCGGGCCGCCAGCGGCCCGCCAGCTCCGCGGCGAGCCGCGCGGCCAGCTCGGCGGCCGTCTCCGCGGTGCAGGCGTAGCCGAGCAGGTGCGCCTCGTCGACCGCGTCGAGCAACTGGCGCCGGTAGTCGACGACCGCGACCTGCAGCCGCTGCGGCGGCCACGCCGCCACCAGGCGCCGCGCCAGCCCGCCGAGCAGGGTGGTCTTGCCGCAGCGGTCGTCGCCGAGCACCAGGAAGTGCGGGTCGTCGCCGAACAGGTCGACCCGTGCGGGGCGCAGGCCGTGCTCCTCCAGGCCGATGGCGGCGCCCCGCTCCGCGTCGTCGCCGGAGTCGGGGAGGTCCTCGGGGCGCACCTCGCGCGGCAGGGTGCGCACCGGCGGCGCGGCGGGCGCCCCGCGCCAGCGCGCCGCCACGTCGGCGACCAGGCGCTCCACGCCGAGGGCGAGGCCGCCGACGTCGGCCAGCCCGTCGGCGCGCGGCAGCGCCGCCTGGAACACGGCGCCGGCGCGGTCCAGGCCCCGGCCCGGGACGCCGGCAGGCAGGGTGGCGGCCGCATGCCGGTCGATCTCCGACTCCACCGGGTCGTTGAGGCGCAGCTCCAGGCGGCCGCCGAGGTTGTCCCGCAGCGCCAGCCGCAGGTCGGTCCAGCGGTTGGCGGCGATCACCAGGTGGATGCCGTAGTGCAGCCCGGATGCCGCCAGCTCCAGCAGGTCGTCGGTCAGCTCGGCGAACTCGGCGGCGAACAGCGCCCAGTTGTCGACCAGCACCAGCACCTCGCCGTGCCCGCCGGGCAGCGCGCCGTCCCGCCGGGCGCGGTGGTGGGCGGCCATGCCGTCGAACCCGTGGCGCCGGAACGCCCCGGCCCGCTCGGCGGCGATCGCGCGCAGCTCGCGCACGAGGCGGTGCACCTGCTCCCGGTCGCTGCGGCCGCAGACCACGCCGACGTGGGGCAGCCCGGCGAGGGCGTGCAGCCGCCCGCCGCCGAGGTCGACCGCGTACACCTGGGCGTCGGCGGGGTCGTGGGTCAGGGCGAGCGCGGCGACCAGCGCGGCCAGCAGCGTCGACTTGCCCGACCGTGGCGCGCCGACCAGGGCGAGGTGGCCGCCGCCGCCGTTCAGGTCGAGCACGAACGGGACCTGCGCCTGCTCGCGGGGACGGTCGGCGAGGCCGAGCGGGACCGTGAGCCAGCCGGGCCCGCCCGGCCGCCGCGGCTCCGCGCCCAGGTCGAGCACCGCGTCCAGCGGCAGGGTTTCGGGCAGTGGCGCCAGCCACACCGGTCGCGCGCGCCGCCCCGGCGGCGTGGAGGCGCACAGCCCGGCGACCGCCACCTGCATCTCGGTGCGCACCGCCGCGCCGCCGGTATCGGGAATCACCGTGCCGGCGCCCGCAGCCTTGCCATCCGCGGGCGCCGGCGCGGCACCTTGGCCGGCCTCGGTGGCTGGGCCGGCCGTGGCTCCGGGCTCTGCCCTGGCGGCGCCGCCGAGGACGGCCAGCTCGCTGCCGAGGCCGCCGATGCCGAAGGCGTGGACCACACTGGTGGGCTCGGCCGCCGAACTGGTCACCCGCCACGGGCGGGTGACCAGCGCGGCCTTGAAGCGCTGCTTGGCGCCGTCGACCCGTAGCCAGCCGAGCCCCGGCAGGGGCGGCAGCTCGAACGCCTCCCGGCCCCCGAGGGCGACCACCGACTCCTCCGCGCTGAAGGTGCGCAGGCAGATGCGGTAGCGCAGGTGGCTCTCGAGGCCGCGGATGCGGCCCTCGTCGAGCCGCTGCGTCGCCAGCAGGAGGTGGACCCCGAGGCTGCGGCCGGTGCGGCCGATGGAGACGAACAGGTCGAGGAAGTCGGGCCGTGCGGCCAGCAGCTCGCCGAACTCGTCGACGATCACCAGCAGGGACGGCAGCGGCGCCAGCCCGGCGTGCGGGTTGGCCGCCCGGTGGGCCTGGTAGTCGCGAGCCCGGTCGAAGTTGCCCGCCGCCGCCAGCAGGCGCTGGCGCCGCTCGAGCTCCCCGAACAGCGCCTCGTGCATGCGGCCGACCAGGGTCGGCTCGCGCTCCAGGTTGGTGATCACGCCGGCGACGTGCGGCAGGGCGGCCACCTCGGCGAAGGTCGCCCCGCCCTTGTAGTCGACCAGGACGAGCGCCAGCTCCTCCGGTGCGTGCCCGAGGGCGAGCCCGGTCACCAGGGTGCGCAGCAGCTCGCTCTTGCCCGATCCGGTGGCCCCGACCACCAGCCCGTGCGGTCCCATGCCGTCCTCGGCCGCCTCCTTGAGGTCGAGCGCGACCGGGCGCCCGTCGTCGCCGACCCCGATGGGGGTGCGCAGCAGCCCCGCGCCGCGGCGGCCCGGGTCCGCCGGCGGCCCGGCGCCGTCGAGGCCGAGGAGGCCGAGCAGGCCCTTGGAGTCGACCGTGGCCGAGCCTCCCCCGGGCGTGCGCAGCACCAGCGGGGCCATCGCCCTGGCGATCGCCTCGCACAGCTCCACCGGGGCCGTGTCCGGCACCAGGCCGTGTTCGTGGCGGCCGTCGGGCGTCAGCTCGGCGTAGTCGAGCCAGCCGTCCGCGCCCAGCTCCAGCACCGCGCCGGCCCGCGCCGGCACCTCGTCGGGCCGCTCCACCAACGTGACGACCAGCACGCCCAGCTCGGCCGCGACCGTCAGGAGCCGGTCGAGGACGGGCAGGCGGCCCACCGGGTCCATGGGCCGGTAGCCGTCCACGATCACCACGACCGGCTGCAGGCCGACCGCCGCCGCGGCGCCGACCGGTGCGACCTCGGCGCGGCTCCGCTCCAGGTGCTCGAGCCGTGGCTGCACCAGCTGGGTGAGCAGCACGTCCAGGTCGTCCGGGTCGACCGTCAGGGCGACCGTCCCGCGGCCGTCCGCCGCGACCGCCCCGGCCTCGCGCACGTGCGGCAGCCACTTCATCCAGCTCCACGCCGGCTCGGCGGACGGCTCGAACCAGGCGACCAGGCGCAGGTCGTCCGGGGCGTGCCAGATGGTGAGCTGGCAGACGAGCGCGCGCGCCAGCCCCCTGGCCGTCTCCCGGTCGCCCACCACCGCCAGCGAGCCGAGCTCGCCGGCGGCGACCGTCAGCGGCATGCCCGCCAGGCGACGGTGGCCGTCGACCACCTCCCTGGCGGCGGCCTCGAGCTCGGTAACGTACTCGACCAGCGGGTTGCTGCCGAGGTCGAGGCGGACCGGCACGGCCAGCGGGACGGTGCCGAGGCCGACGCGGGCGTGGAGGAAGTCCGGGTCGGTGCGGCGCCGCTCCCAGAGGTGGCGGCGCCCGGCGACCACCGGCCACAACGCGGCGACGGCCGGGTGGACGCGGGCTGCCGCCGCCCGCTGTGCGGCCGCCACCGCGTCGAGCCGGCGCCGCTGCTCGTCCAGGTGGGCGTGGTAGCGCTCGGTGTCGCGGCGGCGCTTGCGCCGCGACCCGCGCCGCTGCCCGACGTACATGGCGACCGCGAGGACGACGCTCAGCACCACGATCCCGCCGGCGACGGCGAGGAACAGCGGGTTGCGGTAGACGAAGGCGAAGCTCGCCATCCCGAGGCTGCCGACGAGGG
Organism: Actinomycetes bacterium; assembly: GCA_036377075.1. Lineage (GTDB taxonomy): Bacteria > Actinomycetota > CALGFH01 > CALGFH01 > CALGFH01 > DASUZB01. Next base: position 43,189 of record DASUZB010000143.1, read on the forward strand.
GGAGCAGGACCTGCAGGAAGGCGCGCGGCGACGGGGGGTCGAGGGTCGGCGGCGCGGCCACGAGCACCGGCTCGCCGGCGACCGGCTCCGGGAACGCCCGCGCGGGGCGGTGGAACAGCACCGACCCTGGCGGGCCGTCGCCCGGGCCGGTCCGTTCGCCGGACCGGTCGGGTACCGTGGTCGTCACCGTCCACCTCCTCGTCCTACGGCAGGTCAGCGCGCCCGGCTCAGCACCGCCACCGCCGCGCGGGAGAACTCCGGGGTGAAGTCGCCGTTGCCGGCGCCGGCGCGGGCGATGCGGAGCAGGTCGGCGATCTCGAGCCGGCGGCGCTCGCCGCGCAGTGAGGCCAGGTTGGCCAGCCGGCCCCGGTAGGTGCGCCCGCGCGGGCCGACCCTGCTCGGTGCCGCGTCGATCACCGCGATCAGGTCGCTCACGGTGACCGGGTCGCTGCCGTTGGACACCACCAGGTCGACCGCCTGGCCCTGGCGCAGGGTGGCGCCGGCCGGCGGGTTGGTCTCCAGCACCTGGCCCTTGCCGACCTGGGGGTTGCGTACCAGCCGCAGCTTGCCGACGGTGGCGCCGGCCGCCCGCAGCCGCTGCACGGCCTCGGCCCGTGCCGCGCCGGCCACCGGCGGCACCTGGAGCGGCGCCGGCGTGGTCGGCGCCGGGGCGGTCGTCGCGCCGGTGCTGGCCGTCGGCAGGGTGGCGTCCGCGGCCCTGCCGGCGCCGACGTCGAAGACCAGCCCGGGCGCGACCAGCCCGATGGACGCCGCCACCACGATCGCCAGGCCCACGGCGATGGTCGCCAGCGCCAGCCGGTTCCGCCGCCGCGGCGGCTCGGCGAACCTGGTCAGGGCGCGCACCCGCTCCTCGTGCGGCGGCAGCCCGTCCAGCCCCGTCGGCGGCATGCCCAGCGGCGGCACCACCATGCCCGGCAAGGTCGGGATCGTGCCGGCCTCGTCCCCTCGCGCCGGCGCCGAATCGGGCTCGTCCTCGCCGGCGACCGCCCTGGCCGGTCCGCGCGGGCCGACCGCCGCCTCCGCGACGGCGGTGCCCACCGGCACGACGGGTTCACCGGCGGCCGCGTGTTCCGGCGGGCCGGTGGCGACCGGCTCGTCCACCCCCACCGGCACGGCCGGCACCACCGGCTGCGTGGCCGGGTCGGGGAGCTGGGCGAGGGCGTGGCGCAGCTCGGCGGCGGTCTGCGGGCGCTCGGCGGGGTGCTTGGCGAGCGCCCACATGACCGGCTCGTCCAGCCAGGCGGGCAGCTCCGGGCGGACCGTGCTCGGAGGGCGCGGGGACTCCTCGAGGTGGCGGCGCATCACCACGAACGGGGTCGGGCCGTCGAACGGCGGCTCGCCGGTGAGCAGCTCGAACAGGCAGCACCCGAGCGCGTAGAGGTCGGAGCGGTCGTCGGCGCGGCCGCTCTGGACCTGCTCGGGAGACAGGTAGGCGGCCGCCCGGTGACCCTGGGCCACCAGCGCGGCAAGGCCGAAGTCGGCGACCTGCACGAGGCCGTCCGGCCGCAGCCTGACCTTGCCCGGGGTGAGGCCGCCGTGGACCAGCCCTTGGGCGTGCGCCGCGCCGAGCGCCGCGCAGACCTGCGCGGCGACCTCGACCGCCCTTGCCGCCGGCGCGGGCCCCGCCGTGCGCTGCAGTTCGCGCACGGTGCGGCCCTCGACCAGCTCCATCACCACGAACGGCACGCCCTGGTCCTCGCCGAGGCCGAGCACGGCGACGACGTTCGGATGGTCGAGGCGCGCCGCCTCCCGGGCCGCGCGCAGGAAGCCGGCGCGCGCGCCCGCGTCCTCCGCGAGCTGCGCGTGCGCCACCCGCAGCGCCACGCGACCGGCGTTGTGCGTATCGGCGGCCTCGAACACCTGCCCGAGCGCGCTCGCCCCCAGCGGCCGGCCGAGCTGGTACCGGCCCGCGAGCAGCCTGCCTCCAGCCTCCATGACCCGTTCCCCCTGGCATGGATCATCCCTTCCGCGGCATTGCATACGGGACGGCCACGCCCCAGGGTTCAGGCGCGCAGGAATTCCCTCGTCACTTGCCGGGGCCGGGGCGCAGCACGATCGGGCCTTCCCGCGCCGGGTTGCCGTTGTCCGGCTCCTCGGTCACCCCGACCTTCGCGTAGATGCTCGCCGGTGCGGCGGTGAACGCGTGCAGCCGCACCTTGCCGCTGACCGGCACGGTGAAGGTGCCGAGCGAGACGCGCTGGGGGTGGTCGGGGGTGTCGGCGGCGCCCACCGCCCAGAGCTCGTACAGCTTGCCCGCCTTGGGCGGCCGGAGGCCCTCGATGCGCACGTCGAAGCTGCGCCCACCGCTGGTCTTCGTCACCAGCACGCGCCCCTTCGCCGTGCCCCCGTCCGCCGCGACCAGGGCCAGCTCGGTGGTCGCCGGCCGGTTCAGCAGCAGCGTCGCCGGGATGGACAGCAGCACCACCAGCGCTGCCGCCACGGCCGTGGCCAGCAGGGGCCGCCGCCCGAGGGCGGCGAACCGGCCGCGTGCCTGGCGGCGGCGTTCCAGCTCGGTGGGGCGCGCCCCGGCCGGCGTCACCAGCTCGGGCGCCGCCCGCAGCCCTGGCGAGGGCAGCTCCCCTGCCTCGGCCGCTTCCTCGGCGGCCTCGCGCACCGCCGCCAGCGTGCGCCCGCGTAGCGTCTCGGGCAGCTGCACCGGCGGCGCGGCCCGCGCCAGCAGCTCGGGCAGCCCGCGCAGCTCCTCCAGCTCGCGGCGGCAGTCGTCGCACTCGGCCAGGTGCGCCTCGAACGCGACCGTCTCGTCGTCGTCGAGCTTGCCGAGCGCGTAGCCGGCCACCTCGACGTGAGGCGCGGCATTGTCAGGCATGCACCTCACGCTCCTCCAAGGCTTGCTTGAGCGCCCGCATGCCGTAGAAGGCACGCGTCTTCACCGTTCCCAACGGTACCCCTAACCGCTCTGCTGCCTGCACCTGGGTCAGGTCCTGCAGGTGCAACAGCTCGAGCACCTCCCGCTGGCCGTCGGGCAGCGAGTCGAGCGCCTCCCGGACGCTCAGCCCCACCAGGATCCGGTCGACCGAGTCGCCGGTCTGCTCGCCGGCGGTGCGCTCGTCCTCGACCGCCTCGGCGAACGGGCGCGAGGAGGGGCGGCGCCACAGGTCCACCGCGATGCGGCGGGCGATGGCGAACGCGAAGCTGCTCACCGAGCCGCGCTCCGGGTCGTACCTCCCGGCCGTGCGCCACAACCGTACGAACGTCTCCTGCACCAATTCCTCCGCCAAACCGGTGTCGCCGAGAAGCCGAACGCCGAGCCCGTAGAGGCGACCGGCGTAGCGGTCGTAGAGCTCCTCGAGGGGGGAACCGAGGTCTCCCTCGGCGACTCGGGCGAGCAGCGTAGCGTCTTCGTCGTGCTTGTCATCGCTCATGTACGAGGGAAGCTACCGAAACGGTTCATCCCTCACCAGCGGTGGTTGGGGGCTCCAACGCCGACTTCCACGTTCTTCCCTGGTGGGCGGCCTCGCCACCCGGCAATGGTGCGGACCGCGCCGGCCCGGCGGCTCAGCGCGGCGGGTCGTCGAGCGGCGCTCGGCCGGCGAAGCCGTCCTCCGGCCAGTGCCACCAGTTCACCTCGGGCTCGTCGGGAAGCCAGCACAGCCAGTAGGGACGGCCGCTCGGCGAGATCGCCGGGAAGTCCAGCAGCCCGCTGTCGAGGTCACGCAGCACGACGTGCTCGCGGGTCAGCTCCTCGACCGCCGCCGCCAGCTCGGCGCCGGCCGGCCCCGCCGGCGCGTGGCCGTTGCCGCGCGCCTGCGCGCCCGCCCGCTCGCGCCCACCCCTGGCGCGGGCGGCCAGCTCGCGGATCCGCTCGACCAGCGCGCGCACCCGCGGCAGCGCGGCGTTGGCCTCCTCGACCGTCCAGTAGCTACCGCGCGCCTCGTCGTCCATGCGATCGAGCCTCCACGGACGTGAGGCAGGGCTGCTCGCCGGGGTAGCCGTTGCCTTCGAGGACCTTGGCGAGCGCCGTGCGAACGCACTCCATGTCCTCCACGGAGAGGTGTCGGGCGAAGTGCTCCTGGACCACCGGGGTGCAGGCCGGCGCGCCGCGGCGCAGGGCCTGGGTGCCGAGCTCGGTGAGCTTGGCGTAGGTGAGGCGCCGGTCGCTGACGCACGACTCCCGGATGACCAGGCCGAGCTCCTCGAGCCGGTCGACCAGCTGGGTGACGCCGCTCTTGCTGACCCGCAGCTGCCTGGTGATGTCGACCATGCGGAGCCTGGCGTCGGGAGCGTCGTTGAGGCGGAAGAGGACCTCGTACTGGGCGAGCGAGAGGCCCGCCTCGGCCCGCAGCCGCTTCTCCATCGCCTCGGTGATGACGCGGTTGGTGTTGAGCACGGCGTTCATGGTGCTCAGCGCGACGTCGTGCGGCTCCATGGGAGCGAGTCTAGCACGCCGAGTTGACATATCGACTGTTCGCTTCTTAACGTTCCGTGGTGCAACGTTCAGTAGCGTACGGTCGTGGCCAGGACGGTCGCCGACCGAACGTCGAGCCGCAGGGTAATCGTGGCGGGCGTAGGGGAGTCGTCCTGGCCTGCCGAGGAGGCGAGGTTGGCATGAGTGCGGCAGCTGGTTTGGTGGTCCTGCTCGGGCGGATCCTGTTCGCGGTCTTCTTCGGCTGGGAGGCCGGGCGCGCCCACGTGCGCTTCGGCGCGATGTTCGAGGGAGGGGCGCGCGCCGCCGGCTTCCCCGCCCCGTTCCTGGCGGGCCGGCCCGCGGGAATCTGGCTGCTGGTGGGGTCGCTCTCGGTGGCGCTCGGCGTCTGGCCGGACGTCGGCGCCCTCATGGTGGCGGTGTTCGTGATCCTCGCCGCGGCCTGGTTCCACCGCTTCTGGGTGATCGAGAACGAGGAGCAGAAGCGGATGCAGAGCCAGCTCTTCTGGCGCAACGCGATCGCGCTGTCGACCTCGCTGATCATGTTCGGGTCCTTCGCAGCCTTCGGCCCCGAACTGCGCTTCTCGATCACCGGCCCCCTGTTTCGGTTCTAGCCGGGGGGAGCCCCCGCAGTCAGCAGGAGCGGCCGTCCTTGGAGGTGGCGACGATCGGGTTGGTGGGCGGGGTGGCGTCGCTGAGGGGCGGCGCGCTCGCCGAGAGGCGGCCGAAGTTCTGGGTGGCCCATGCCCTGCCGCCGGCGCAGACCACGCCGATGCCGATGGTGTCGAAGCCCGGCTGGAGCAGGTTGCGCCGGTGCCCCTCCGAGCGCATCCAGCCGACGTGGAGCTCGTAGCCGTCGTCGTCGTAGCCGCTCACCCAGGCGATGTTCTCGCCCAGCGCGGAGAACTGCCCGATCCCCGGCCGGCTGCGCGCCGCGTCCAGGTCGCGGTGGACGAAGCGGCCGCTACCGGCCATCTGGCTCGACCAGTCGGTCGCCAGCCTGGCCAGGTCGTCGCTCCATTCCAGGGGAGCGAGGCCGCGCCTGGCGCGCTCGGCGTTGACGCGGCGGAACAGGTCCTGCGCGATCGCTTCCGCGGTGGTCGTCGGGCGCTCGGGTGCGTCCCGCACCGAGACGGGCTGCTCGCGGGCCGGCTGCGGCAGCGGCCCGCCGCCGGAGGGCGCCGCCGGCTTGGAGGCCGACGCCGGCGGGGTCGCCCGGGCGAACAGCACCGTGACCCACAGGCAGTTGCCGCTCACGGTGCCCAGGCCCAGGCCGTTGAGGGTGGGGGAGAGGATCAGCTGCCGGTAGGTGGCCGAGGCGATCATGCGCTGGTACGCCTGGTCGATGTTGCTGGCGCAGTCGACGTACTGGCTGACCGAGGTGGCCGGTCGGGCGCTGGCCGCGATGCCAGGGTCGGGGTGGATGCGCTTCTGGCGGGCCATCTCGGCGGCGTGCGCCGTGGCCACCGCGTTGAGGCGGCGCAGCACCCGCATGCCGGGCAGGCCGTTGCGCGCCCGCTCCCGGTTGACGAGGGTCACCAGGCGGTCGAGGTCGCCCGGCTGCACCGCGGCGGCCGCCGGACGCTTGACCGCGTCCTGGGCGGTCTTGCGCGGCAGGACGCGGCCGGGGCCGGCCGTGAGGAGCAGCAGCAGGCTGACGATCAGCGGGATGGCGATGAGCATCGCCGTGCGGCCGTTGCCCCGCAGGCGGGCGACGGGCGCGCCGAGCCGGGCGTAGGCCGGCGTGGCCGCCAGGCGCTCGGCGCGGGAGGGGGGCGCCAGCTCCAGCGCCTTGCTCTTGATCGGCTGCACCCCCCAGAGCTCGCTCAGGGGGGGAGCGGCGCCCGCCGAAGGGTCGTCCGCTTGGAGGGAGCCACTGGCCGGCTGGACGCCCCATGCCTGGCTCGGTGACGGGTCGGCGGTCCATGGCTGGCTGGGCGGTGGCTCCTCGCTCCACGGCTGGCTGGGGGACGGGTCGACGCCCCACGGCCTGCTGGGGGCGTTGCCGCCATCCCATGGCCCGGTCGGGAAGAGCTCGTCGTCCTGGTGGCCGTTGTGGGGCTGGCCGTTGCGGGCCGTGCCCTGGAAGCGCTCGCCGTTCCAGGGGAACGGCTGCCCTGCCTCGGGGTCCTGCGCGTCCGCTGCCGGGTCGGGCGTCCAGCCGGTAGGCCGGCGCCGCGGCTCGCTCCAGCCGCCGCTGTTCGGGTGCGGGCCTCGCACGCTGGTTCAGCTCCTGGTGGGACTGGCGAGACGCTGCCGCGCCGACGGCTTGCGAGGGTGGGGGACGCCAAAACGACGCGACCTGGTCAGATTGTCTCCTAAGGTTCCCTCGCGCAGCCATTGGGTGTCAAAGCGGGCAACGCCGAACGTCCCGGAGCGGACGAGCCGCCCGCGGCAATTGGCTGGCGCCCCGATTGGGCGGCTGGGAGCATGGCGGCTCGTGGAGGAGCGGACGCGGCCGAGGGGCCGCCGCTGGTCGGGCTGGCTGCGGCTGGCGACCGTCGAGCTTGGTCCGCTGCGCAAGCACCGGGACTTCCGGCTGCTGTCCGTGGGGCAGATGGTGAGCTTCACGGGCAGCATGATCACCTACGTCGCCATCCCGTTCCAGGTCTACCAGCTCACCCGTTCGTCGCTCCTGGTCGGCCTGCTCGGGGTCGCCGAGCTGGCGCCGCTGCTGGCCACCGGCCTGCTCGGCGGGGCGCTGGCCGACGCCCGCGACCGGCGCCGCATGGTCCAGCTCACCGAGCTCGGCCTGGCCCTGCTCTCGGCCGTGCTGGTGGCCAACGCGCTGGCCGGGCGTCCGCGGGTCTGGGTCCTGTTCGTGGTCGCGTCGCTGGCCGCGGCGCTCGACGGGCTGCAGCGCCCCTCGCTCGACGCGCTCCTGCCGCGGCTGGTCCCGCGCGAGGAGATGGCGGCCGCCACGGCGCTCGCCTCGCTGCGCATGTCGCTCGGGATGGTCGGCGGGCCGGCCCTCGGCGGCCTGCTGGTGGCGCGCTTCGGGCTGGCGGCGACCTACGCGGTGGACGTGGTCAGCTTCGGGTTCTCCCTGGCGCTGCTGCGGCTGATGCGGGCCGTGCCGCCGCCCCCGGACGCCGGCCCGCCGAGCCTGCGGGGGGTGGTCGAGGGCCTGCGCTACGCGCGCAGCCGGCAGGAGCTGCTCGGCACCTACGTGGTGGACGTCGTGGCGATGGTCTTCGGCATGCCGCAGGCGCTGTTCCCGGCGATCGCCACCCGCTACGGGGGCGCCGGCGTGCTGGGCCTGCTCTACGCGGCGCCGTCGGTCGGCGCGCTGCTGGCGAACGCGACCAGCGGCTGGACCGGCCGGGTCCAGCGGCACGGTCGGGCCATCCTGGTCGCGGCGGCCGTCTGGGGTGCCGCGATCGCCGCGTTCGGGCTGGCGGGGCGGCTGTGGCTCGCGCTGGCCCTGCTGGGCCTCGCCGGCGCCGCCGACATGGTCAGCGGCATCTTCCGCGCGGTCATCTGGAACCAGACCATCCCGGACCACCTCCGCGGCCGGCTGGCCGGGATCGAGCTGCTGAGCTACACCACCGGCCCGCTGCTCGGCAACGTCGAGGCCGGGTCGGTCGCCGCGCTCGTCGGGGTGCGCGCCTCGGTGGTGTCGGGCGGGTTGCTGAGCGTCGTCGGGGTGGTGCTGGTGGCGCTCGCCATGCCGCTGTTCCGCGGCTACGACGCCCGCGGGCTCGGCGGGGCGGCGCCGCGCGACCGGGCTGAGGCCGGCGCCCCGTAGGCCGAGGCCCGCCGCGCTCAGCAGCGGGCGCCGGTGTGGCGCGCCACCGAGGCCGCGCCCGGGTGGCTGAACTGGGTCGACCCCGTCCAGGTCCGCAGCCAGGCCAGGGTGCTCGCGAGGGGAAGGCGGTTCCGGCTCATCTCGTCTCCTTCGGTAGCAGGCCAACGAACCTCCGTGACCAACGACTCCAGTATACCGAGCTTGTCACCAACAAACAAGCTTCGGTGGTGATTTTCTGGTCGAGATCAGCTTGTTTGTCACTTGCTGATGGACTAAGTTGGTGATGGTCATGACCGTGCAGGATCGAGGGACCCGATGGAGCCAGGTGGGAGGCAGCCAGCGCCCGGGCGGCTGGCACAGGTTCAGCAGTTCGTGAACACCGTCGACCTCGAGGATCGCACCGACGAGCTCGCCGAGCCCGAGCAGCTGCGGTCCTGGCTGGCCGAGCGGGAGCTGCTCGACGCCGGGGAGCGCCTCGGCGCGGCCGACGTGCAGCGCGCGGCCGAGGTGCGCGAGGCGCTACGGGCGCTGCTGCACGCCAACGCCGGCGAGGCGCTCGACGCGGAGGCGGTGGCGACGCTCAACCGGGCGGCGCGCAACGCCCGCCTGCAGGTGCGCTTCGGCGGCGACGGCCACGCCGGCCTCGAGCCCGACGCGGCCGGCGTGGAGCAGGCCCTCGCCCGCCTGCTCGCGATCGTCCACGGCGCCATGGTCGAGGGCACCTGGTCCCGCCTCAAGGCCTGCCGCAACGACGAGTGCCAGTGGGCCTTCTACGACCACTCCAAGAACCACTCGGGCCGCTGGTGCCGGATGGAGAGCTGCGGCAACGCGATGAAGGCGCGCGCCTACCGCCGGCGGAGGTCGGCACGCGCCTAGTCCGGGAGCCGATTCAGAACCGGTGCTGGATGCTCGACGCACCCTGATAGCTCGTGGCGCGATCGACAACTCTGCCGAGCGAGATTACGTTCCGCATTGCGTAGGGTTTGCCCTCCGTAGATTTCCCGAGAGCCCCTTCAGCAGAACCTTCAGTATTTGCTCGTCCCCCTCCCGAGCTTCCCGAGCTGCGAGCCGTTTGGCCTCGGAAAACGGCGCTGAGCATGAAAGATCACGAAAAGGTGACGGCAACTCTAAGATTTGACTACGCTCCGGCCCTGTCGTAGCGTTCGCCGCGAGCACGATCCCCCACGAGCTCATAAGGAGACCCAGCCCCCACTGGGAATCCGGTGGCAGCGCCTTAACCCCCGAGGTTCTGTCGCCTGGCAGGTCCTGAGGACGGGTCCTGCCATAGCCCCCATACCCCAAGCACCTCCAGCAGTGAGCTCGCGCTGACGTCGACGCCGCCGGGCCCGCCGCACGGGACGGTCCGTCGCTCCGCGGTCGTGACGGCGGAGCACCCGACCCCGGGCGCGCGGAGGCCAGCCCGCGACGTGATCGCGACTAGGTGCCCCCTGCCTGGCGGAGGGTGATCCCCCATGCGCACCAGTCCAAGGCAGCACCCGGGAGCGGGCTTCCCGCCGGGCGCGTCCATGCCGGACGTTCCCGACTACGAGGGCCAGCGGCCCTACGCGGAGCCCGTCCCCAACGGCACGCCGCTCGACCAGCAGTACGCAGGCTATGGGATGCCCGAGGTCGACGACTCGGCCTACGCACGCGCGCTCTACGGAGACGGCGGCGTGCACGCCGGTCCCGGCACCGGTCTGGGCTACACCGACGCGAGCTGGGCCAGCGCCCCCTACGCCGAGCCCTACTACGGTGACCCGGACGCCACCGACCCGGACCTGGCGAGCAGCGCCTACGGCCGCGCCATGTACGGCGACCCCGGCCAGGCGGCGCCGCCGCTCGAGGACCCGGGGCTCGGTCACGCCGGCACGGGCTACGGCCACGCCACCGACGGGTACGGCTACGGCTACGACCCCGCGACGATGCCCGCCCCCGGCTACGGCAACCCCGACGCCACCGGCCCGATGGCCGGCGAACGGGACCAGGTCGACCTCGCCTACTACGGGCCAGGTGGCGAGCCCGCCTACGGCTACGCCCAGCCGCAGGCGGCGCCGGCCTACGGCGCGCCAGCGTACGACCAGGCGGAGGCGTACGCGCCGGCGGGCTACGGCCAGCCCGCCTACGACCCTGGCGAGCCGGGCCGCTACGACCCCTACGAGGAGGACGCGGAGCCGGACGGCTACACCCTGCCGGTGCACCAGCTGCGCCGCCGCAGCCTCGGCCGGGCCGCCACCCGCCGCGCCGCCGAGCTGGTCAACGGCGCCAGCATGACCCTCATCGGCGGGGTCGTCGCGGTGGTCATCGGCCTCGGCCTCGCCATCGTCGCCGGCCGCATGATGACCACCAGGCAGCTGTTCTTCTCCACCCACGCCACCGCCGGCATCGTCCTGGTCCACGCCTTCGGCGGGGGCCTGAGCACCCTGGTGACGCGCAAGGAGACCCGCACCAAGGAGCTGGTGCGGAAGTGGTCCACCGTCGCCATGGCCGGAGCGGCCTGGGTCACCATGATCGTCGGGACCTTCTTCGGCTACGCCGGCTACCGCGCCGTCCCGCGGCCCGGCGTGGTCAACCTCAACGCCTACCCGCAGAAGTTCCTCTGGGCCGACAAGAGCCTGGCGTTCTGGGACACCTTCGGGATGGAGTGGAAGGTCAACTCCGGCTGGCTGATCCCGTTCCTGACCACCGCCGTCGCCTTCGTGGCCCTGAAGTACAACCGGCAGCTGGTCACGGACCTGCGGCTGCGCAAGATGCTCACCAACCTGTTCGTGATGGCGTTCGCGATCGCGATCGTCGGCTCGATGCTCGGCTTCATCCTCAACACGGTTGCCCCCAACGACTTCATGCACCGGCCATGGCACATCTGACGACCCCCACCGTGCCGGCTGGCGAACCCCGCACCCGCCGTTCTTCGGCCGCTCGCTGCAAGGAAGGTGACCGCGCTATGGACGAGCTGATGCGCAGGCGCTTCGAGTCGACCGCGCTACCGTACATGGGCGTCGTCTACGACGCGTCCTACCGGATGACCGGCGACGCCGCGGACGCGCAGGACATCACCCAGGAGACCTTCCTGCGGGCCTTCCGCTCGTTCCACTCCTTCGAGCCGGGCACCAACCTGCGCGCGTGGCTGCTGCGCATCGCCTACAACGTGTCGTGCAACGACTACCGCCGGCGCATGCGCATGCCACGGGTCGACCCGGTGGGCGAGGAGGACGACCTGGTCTCCGAGCTGCCCTCGAGCGACCCGGGGCCGGAGGAGCAGGCGCTGCGGCTGCTCGACCGGGAGGCGCTGCACCGGGCGCTGGCCCAGCTGCCGGTCCCGTTCAGGGACGCGGTGACCCTGGTGGAGATCCACGGGCTGTCCTGCGCCGAGGCCGGCGAGGTCATGGGCACGCCGCGCGGCACCGTCCTCTCTCGCCTGCACCGCGCCCGCGGGCGCCTGCGCCAGATCCTGGTCATGCAGGCGGCCGAGGCGGGGGAGCACGCCAAGGCGTCGTGAGGCCGTCCGCCGAGGCGCGTCGTGAGGCTCCGGTCAGGAATCGCCGGCCGCCCTGGAAGGTTTCTCTATCGAGTGGCGACAGTTCCCCTCGCGACACAGCCGCACCGAGAGGTGATGACGACAGCGACAATTTGACCCATCGACTCCCCCCACGTATGGTCATGAGGCCATCCCCCAGTGGCCTCGAAACCCCCGGTGCAGCCTCGGCCATTTCCCCCCCAAAATGGTCGCTCGGGCTGGTACGTGACCGTCGCGTGTACGCATCGGCGTATTCGCCGCGCCCCGGCAGCAACCGCCAGGCGGCCCGGCTCGCGGCCGGTCCGTCAGCCCCCGATCGGAAAGGGTCGTCCCGTGGTGAAGAAGCTCATCCTGGCGACGCTCGTCGCGGCCGCCGCGGCGATCCTGGTCGCATCGGTCGCGCCGACGCGCTACGGCGACGGCTCCAAGGCCAAGCAGTCGAGCGCGCCGCAGGCGGGCTACGCCGCGCCCCAGGCACAGCCGCAGAAGCAGAGCGCCTACAGCGGCAGCGGCAACGTGATCCAGGCGCAGCAGGCGCCCGCCGCGCAGCAGCAGGGCACCGCGTACGGCCAGTCGGGCCAGGCCGGCGTGTACGGCCAGTCGGGTGGGCAGTCGGGCGCCGGGGCCTACGGGTCCAGCGGGACGAGCGCCTCCAGCGGGTCGGCGGGCGCGAGCCAGGCCGTCGCGTCGGGGAAGAAGATCAAGCTGGTCACCTCGCTGACCGGTGGCGAGGAGGTGCCGGGCCCGGCCGACAAGGCCGGCACCGGCCAGTCGTGGGTCACCGTCGACGGTAGCAAGGTCTGCTGGAAGGTCACCTGGAGCGGCCTGAGCAGCAGCCCGGCGATCAGCTCGCACATCCACTTCGGCGCCAAGGGCGTTGCCGGCAACATCGTGGTGCCGTTCTTCGGTGACGCCCGCAAGGCCAGCGGCAAGGGCGTCGACCAGAGCTGCACCACCGTCCAGGACGTGGCCGTGCTCAACGGCCTGCGGACCAACCCCCAGAACTACTACGTCAACGTCCACACCAAGCAGTTCCCCAAGGGCGCGATCCGCGGCCAGCTCGCGCTCGACAACGGCAACGGTCGCCTCGCGCTGACGGGCGGCAGCAGGACCCCGACGCTGCTCGGCTTCGGGCTCGGCGTGGCGGCGACCGGCCTCGCGCTGCTGACGATGTTCCGCTACCGGCCGCGCCGGCTGGCGGTCGGCGGCGCGCACGCCCGCCGTCGCTGACACCCGCACTGGCGCACCGGGCCGGCGTCGCTGACGCCGGCCCGCTCCCTTGCTCGGGTAATGCCGGTAGTTTTGGGGAAGCCGTACGCTTGAGCTCCCACCGGAGATCCGCCACAGTGTCGCGGGCGAGAATCCCTTGCCAACCCCCGATCCAGGCCGCGAGAATTCCATGCTCGAATGACCTCCAAGGATCCCTGGGAAGACCCTGCCGACGCCTGGGCCGAGCTCCTCGACCCCTGGGCCGGCCGGCGACCCCCGCCGCCGCCACCACCCGCCGGCCGTGGCCCCGCCAGGCGGGCGCCGCGCCGCCCGCCGCCACCACCTGATGCCCCGCCGGGCGAATGGGTAGGCGCATGGCCTGGCCTGCCCGGCACACGCCCGCCGCAGGGCGGAGCGCCGTTCCCGCCGGACGTCGGCCTCCCGCGCGTCCCCCGCGGCGCGCCCTCCGACGGCCTCGCACCGCCGCCCGCGGCGTGGGACCGTCCGCCGTGGGAACCCGTGCCACGCAACGGGACCAGGCCGGCAGCGCCTTGGGGCACGGGTGCGCCGGACCCGCTGGCGCTGCGGCCGTCGGGCGGCCCACCGCCCAACGGCCAGCCGGGCGGGCGGCGGCTCTCCGGCCGGCCGCTGCCGCCGGTGCCGCGCCAGTCCCGGCTCCTGGCGCTGCTGTTCCGCTACCGGCCGAGCAGCCACGCCCAGGCGCTGACCACCGGGCTCCTGGTCGGCGTGGCGTGGTGGTTCGCCGTCGCGCTCACGCTGGTCCCGCTGCTGGCCGGCCGGGCGCCGTCGTGGAGCGTCGCCGCCGTCGGCGACCGGCTCCCCAGCCTGCTCGTGGTCGTGCTGCTCAGCTCCCTGACCGGGCTGCTGTTCCAGGAGGCGGCCGTGCGCCACCTCGGCGGCGAGCAGAGCTCACGGCCTGGTGCAACATCGGACCCGGCCGAGCCGCGGATCCGGGTCGTGGTCCTCGGCGGGGGCTTCGGCGGGGTCGCCGTCGCCCAGCGGCTCGAGCGGTTGCTGCCGCGCGTCCCGAGCATGGACGTCACCATCGTCAGCCAGAGCAACGCCCTGCTGTTCACGCCGATGCTGGCCGAGGTCGCCTCCAGGTCGCTCGAGCCGAACCACGTCGGCGTGCCGGTGCGGGCGGCCTGCCCGCGCACCAGGTTCCGGCTGGCTGAGGTCGACCGCATCGACACCGGCGAGCAGCTGGTCCACGTGCGCGCCAGCGGCGCAACCACCACCGAGGCGCTGCCCTACGACCACCTGGTGCTCGCCCTCGGCGCGGTGCCGAACTACCTCGACCTGCCCGGGGTGCGCGCCAACTCCGTGCCGCTGAAGACCATCGGCGACGCCATCACCCTGCGCAACCACGTGATCGCCCGGCTCGAGCAGGCCGACGTGGCGCAGGACCCGCTCGAGCGCAGGCGCCAGCTCACCTTCGTGGTCGCCGGCGGCGGCTTCGCCGGCGTCGAGATCATGGCCGGCCTCTGCGACCTGGTCCGCGGCGTGCGCCGCTACTTCCCCAACGTGGTCGACGAGGCGCAGTTCGTGCTCGTCCACGGCCGCGACCGCATCCTCCCGGAGACCGAGCCGGAGCTCGGCGACTACGCCCTGCGCAAGCTGCGCCACCGCGGCGTCCACTGCCTGCTGGACACGCGCGTCGCCAGCGCCACCGCCGACGCGGTCGCGCTCAGCGACGGCAGCCAGCTCCCCACCAGGACGCTCGTCTGGGCGGCCGGCAACCACCCCAGCCGCGTCATCGCCGCCCTGCCGTTCGAGCACGACGCCGCCGGCGCGGTGGTCGCCGACGCGAGCCTGCGGGTCGCCGGCACCGGCAACGTCTGGGCGGTGGGGGACTGCGCGGAGATCCCCGACGCCGCCGGCGGCGGCCGTCCCTGCCCGCCCACCGCCCAGCACGCCGTGCGCCAGGCCAAGGCGCTGGCCGACAACCTCGTCAGGGTCCTCGAAGGCCGCCGGCCGAAGCCGTTCAGCTTCAGGACGATCGGCTTCCTCGCCACCGTCGGCCACCACAGCGCCGTGGCCGACGTCAGGGGCTTCTGCTTCTCCGGCGTCCTCGCCTGGCTGATGTGGCGCGGCATCTACCTCAGCAAGCTGCCAGGCGTCGAGCGGCGCCTGCGGGTCCTGCTCGACTGGGCGGTCGAACCGTTCTTCGGCCGCGACATCGCCCTCACCACGCCCGACCCGCCGCCGTCCCTCGGCCGGGGGGTTCGGGGGGCTCCGCCCCCCGACGGATCAAGCCTGCCGGCGAGCGGCGACGCCCGCCGCAGCCGCGGTCAACGCCTCCCGAACAGCTGGTAGACCGGGGGGAAGGTGCCGATGATGCCGAGGGCGACCAGCAGGATGGTGATCATGAAGGCCTTGTACAGGTCGACCTGCTTGTCGCGCAGGCGGTAGTGGAGGTTGGGCCAGGCCACCAGGTAGATCACGCTGCTCACGATCGCCTTGCCGCTGAGCGGGCCGGTCGGCGTGTAGAAGGTGAGCCACTGGCTCACCTGCGGGCTGGCGGCGGCCGCGACCACCAGGACGCCGAGCGCCGCGCAGCCGATCCCCGCGGCGATGACGGCGGCGGCGATGCCCCCGTTCGGCTCCGGCCGCTCGTCGAGCGCCTCGCCGTCCACCTCCGGGTCGGCCTCGTCCACCTCCATCTCGTCGTAGGGCGGGTCCATGGTGTCGTAGGGGGCGTCCATGGGGCCGTAGCCCGGTTCCTCCGGGGCGTAGCCGAGCTCCTCGTAGCCGGGCTGTGGGGGGCCGTACGGCTGCCTCCGGGGCATGGGGTCCCAGGCGGGCGGCTCGCTCGGGCGGTACGTGCTCATCGGGCGTGGTCTCCTTGGGGGTGGCGGCTAGGGCAGTGAGCGGAACGGGATGCGCAGCAGGTCCTTCTGGGGCGCGGCCTTCGGCCAGATGGTCAGGACGAGGTCGCCGGCGCCGTCGCTCGGACGCGAGACCAGCGCCTGGAGCTGCTTGTGCTGGCCGCCGCGGAGCACGGTCCTGTCGCTGGTCGAGACGATCGTGCTGCAGGCGACGCCGCTCTTGTCGGTGCTGGTGAAGGTCGCCGCCCGGTCCCTGACGGCGACGCGCGGCAGGCGCACCTTCTTGCTCTTGGCCGCCTCGCTGGTGAAGGTCAGCGTCAGGGCGTGGGTGTAAGTGTTGGCGGGGGACAGCTCGGCGCAGATGCCCGGGTCCCCCCTTACCGGGCCGATGTCGATCTCGATGGCGAAGCGGTTGCCGTCGGCGTCCTTGTAGTGCTTCTCCAGCTGCATGGTCCGCACCGGCGCCTCCGCCGGCTGGACGCGGCGAGCCGCCAGCGCCGAGGCGGCGTGCCCGCCGCCGCCGCAGCCCGCGAGCAGGATGGCCGCCAGCGGCACGGCGGTCGCCGCCACGACCGCGCCAGCGCGCCCGTGCGGCAGGCTCCCGGCAGCCCTGAACAGTCCCGTGATGCCCATCGCGATTACCCCATTCAACGGATCGACAAGGTGGTGACCTGGGTTTCGTCGAGGTCCCCGTGGCGGATGGTGAGCGCGAGCTGCCACCAGCCCGGGGAGGGGATGCGGACGGTGCCGCCGTAGCGGCCCTGGCCGGTCTTGGCGAGGGTGACGCCGAGCCGGGTGCCGCCCCTGGCGGGGTCGCGCAGCTCGGCCTCGAGCCGGTCGACCGCGGCGGGCTGGCCGCGCTGGTCGAGCACGGCGAGGTCGACCTGGTCGATGCCGACCCGCGCCGGCGCGACCTCCACCGTGACCGTCCCCGTGGTGGTCGCGAGCGAGGTCGAGAACGGTCCGTCCTGGGCGGCGCGGGAACTCGCGGCGCTGGCGGCGGGGTCGGTGTTGACCAGCACCGAGGTGAGGACGAGCACGACGGCCGCGATCGCCACCTCCGCGCCGACCGAGCGCCGCAGGCGGGCGACGGCGGCCACGTCGGGGTCGAGGCGCGCCGCGCCGGGACCTGCCGGCCGGGCGACCAGAGGGCTCGTGGCCACCAGGCGGTCCTGGACCAGCCGGCGGCTGAGCGCGCCGAAGCCGACCAGGACGATGGCCACGGCGACCTTGGCGAGCAGCAGCCGGCCGTAGGTCGTCGAGGTCAGCGCGCTCGGGTGGCCCACCTGGCGCCAGGCCTGGTACACGCCGCTGATCACGATCACCACCACGGCGTCGTAGGCCAGCTCGGAGAAGCGCGGCACCACCTCGCGGAGCTCGGCCGGGTCGCGCCGCGGCAGCACCGCGGCGACGAGCACGACCAGGCCGCCGAGCCAGACCGAGACGGCGGCGAGGTGCATCAGGTCGGCGGCGACCCCGAGGGGGACGAGCTTGCCGTTGCCGGCGTGGCCGGCGAGGCCGGGGGTGACGAGCAGGCCGGCGCCGAGCAGGCCCGCCACGGGGACGAACCAGCGCGTGGCGCCCGGCCGTACCAGCTCCGGGTGGCGCGAGACGACCAGGAGCAGCGGCATGGCGGCGGAGAGGATGCCAAGGCGCGCGAGCGACACGCGGCCGTAGCGGGTGCCAAGGACCTCCCCGACGAGCTCGGTGTCGAGCACGTCGAGCAGCGGCGATCCGGTGGCGACGACGCCCTGCAGGGGGAGCGCAACGACGGTGGCGACCACGGCAGCGGTCCACGAGCCGGCCAGCAGCTGCCGTACCCGCGCCGCGCCGGCGCCCTGCGGCCAGAGGGCGACCAGGAAGGCGAGCCCGCCGGCCAGCAGCACCAGCGACGCGAACAGGGTGAACCTGGTGGCGGCGAGCAGCACGGCGGCGACGCGGCCGCTGCCGTCGCCGGCCGCGGCACCCGCGGACAGCCAGCCCTCGCCGCCGGCGCCGCGCACGATGAAGCTGATCGAGTCGCTGAGCTGGTGGCCGTCGGCGCTGGTGACCCGCCAGGTGGCGGTGTAGGCGCCGCTGAGGTCGCGGCGCAGCGGCAGGCGCACGATGCGCCCGTCGCCGCCGGGGTGGTCGGGCCGGCCGCGGTCGACCCGCCGGCCGCCGGCGTCGGTCACCTGAACGCCGCCGAGGGCGACCTCGACCGGCCCGTCGAACTGCAGCAGCAGCGCCCTCGGCGGCTGCTGCAGGATCGCCCCGTCCTGCGGCTGGGTGGCGACCACGGTGGCGTGCGCCTCGAGCCGCGGCGCGAGCAGCGTCACGGCGGCGAGCACGAGCGCGAGCACGATCAGCGCATCGAGCAGCAGGCGGCGAGGTGGCCGGCCGACGCTGCCGGGCAGCGGACGGCCGCGCGCCAGGCGCGCGAGGCGCCGACGCGGCGTGCCGAGCTGCTGCAGCGAGCCAGCCATCCAGTTGACGACTTCGCGCAAAGGGCCTGGTCTCCCCTTGATGGGGCGGGCGTGGGGGCGCCCGGGGGAGGGTGCATCCGTACGGATGTATCAACCCGCGACTGATCAGTGAGATTCCCGATGCGTCCGGCCGGCGCGCCGCGCGGAGGGGACGGGACCAGGACGGCGAAACGGAGGAGCGTCCGCCGGCGCCTGCTCCGGTAAATCTCGGTGGAATTCTCTCTGGATAGCTTCTGCCATGTCCCGGCGGTTCCGGCGCGCAACCGGAGGGGAATATCGTCGGCCCCCTCGGCGCCCGGTGGGGCGGCGGCCGGCGGGGCGAGGGGCGGCGCTGGCGCCGGCCCCCCCGGGACGGGCTAGTCCTTCCGACCCCGGCGGACGTTCGGCGCCTCGGGCCGCGGGCGCTCGCGGTCCGCGGCAGCCGGCGCCGGGGTCCGCGGCGCCGGGAGGCGTATGCAGCGGTCAGGGGCACGCCCGGGACCCCAGGTCCCCCGGTGGACACCCGAGGGACCCACGGGCCGGGGACCGCCGGCCGTGGCCGCCGCCGGGACGTTCGCCCGATCCGTCCCACGCGCTGACGTAGGTGGTTCTACCGATCGCTTGCCGGGCTTGTGAGCCGCGGGATGAGGCCCGCCGGGCGCGCGCCGCCCCCGCCCCCCCGGGGCGCGGTCATCCTCGTGCCGACCTGTGGTCGTGCCGGCGGGCAAGGAACCCGAGCAATTCGAGCACCTGAGGCGATCAAGTCGATTGCCCTATTGGTCGACCTCACGAGGGTTGATTGCCGACCCGGCATCGCCAATAGTTACGGCCATGTATGGATGCGGTCCTCGGCAGAATACGCAGCCGTGGTTCCTCGCCACGCACCCCCCGGCGCCGCACGGTACCCTCCACCGGCGTCCCTGCGTAGCGTGGAGCGGTGGCACGAGCCTCGCCGGCGACCGGCCAGCAGCGGCCGAGCGAAATTCGATCGCCCGATCGCAGCACCGCCCGAGAGCACCCGGTCAGTAGCTTTTCTCGCCTCCCAAATCCCCATCCCCCGACGCGAAACGTAGGCCAGCGCCCCGGCACCGCGGCATCCCGGCAGTCAGCGCGGTCCGTCTCCCACCACCAGCTCCCCGGGCCCGTTGGTCAGGACGAAGGGTAGGAAATGCTCCAGAATCTGCCGATCCGGTCGAAGCTGATTGCCATCCTTGCCCTTCCGGTGCTGGTGATGCTGTTGCTGGTGGCCTCGCGCACCAACCAGAACGTGGCCCAGGGCCATGAGGCGGTGCGCCTGGTCGCGCTGACGAACTTCATGGACAAGAGCCTCGAGCTCACCTCCGAGCTGCAGCGGGAGCGTGACCTGGCGGCCGCGTACCTGGCCACGGACCGGCTCGCCGGTCGCGACCGCCTGTTCGCCCAGCAGGCCAGGGTCGACCGGGTGGCCGCCGAGTGCCGTGCCGAGTCCGCCAAGCTCGCCTGGGGCAACTACCAGGACCGCTTGCGCAAGCACGCCACCGACGTCGACGGCCGGCTGAGCGAGCTGGCCGGGCAGCGGGCGGCGATGGACAAGCCCAACGTGGTCGCGACGCGCGCCCTCGGCTACTACACCGACACCATCGGCGGGCTGCTCGACCTCGAGAAGCAGGTGCCCCTCGAGTTCACCGAGCGCCAGTCGACCCTCGGCAACGTCAGCCTCGAGCTGGTCCAGAACATGAACAACGTGGTGCGCCTCTCGCGCGGCAAGGAGGACGTCGCCTACCAGCGCAGCCTGCTGTACGCCCTGCTGGTCCACCAGGCGGTCGCGCCGCAGGCGCCGACCGGCCTGGCGCCAGGCGAGGACCGCGACAAGCTCACCGGCGCGGTCTCGGCGGGCGACTCCTGGCTGCGGGAGTTCCAGGCGTTCGCCACCCCCGAGCAGCGCGGCCTGTACGCGCGCACCGTGACCGGCTTCGGCGTCGAGCGCTCGGCGCAGCTCCGCCAGGCCGTCCTGGGCCAGGCCAACCGGCTCGACCTGGGCGTCAACGCGGAGGAGTGGCTGACCGCCAACAACGCCAAGGTCGACCGGCTGCGCGCGGTCGAGCAGGAGCTGACCTTCGGCCTGCTGCGCAGCATCGACGCCGCGCACAAGGCCGCCAACACCGCGACGGTCACCGGCAGCGGCCTGATCATGCTGGTGCTGTTCGTCTCGGTCGGCATCTCGCTGTCGATGTCGCAGTCGATGGTCCAGTCGCGCAAGCGCCTCAAGGAGTCCGCCCAGGAGCTGGTCGAGTGGCGGCTGCCGACGGTGGTGGAGCGCCTCAAGCAGCTGGAGCGGACCGAGGAGGCCGACCTCGAACCCGAGGAGGTCCCCCCGGCGGTCGTGGCCGGCAACGAGATCGGCGAGGTGGCGGTCGCCTTCAGCCAGGTGCACCACGTCGCCGTCCAGGTCGCCACCGAGCGGGCGGCGCTGCGCAAGAGCGTCGGCGACATGTTCCTCAACTTCGCCAGGCGCAACCAGGTGCTGATCGACCGCCAGCTCGAGCTGATCGAGGACCTGGAGGGACGGGAGGGCAACCAGGCGGTGCGCGAGGAGTTCCTGCGCCTGGACCGCCTCGCGACCAGCATGCGGCGCAACGCCGAGGACCTGATCGTGCTCTCCGGCGCGACCCCGCCGCGGCGCTGGAGCGAGCCGGTCCCGCTGCCCGAGGTGCTGCAGGCCGCCCTCTCCGAGGTGGAGGACTACCGCCGGGTGGAGCTCGTGCGCCTCGACGAGCTGGCGATCGTCGGCGAGGCGGCCAGCGACGTGGCCCACATCCTGGCCGAGCTGATCGAGAACGCGACCTCCTTCTCGCCGCCCCAGACGATGGTCCACGTGGCCGGCCAGACGGTCACCACCGGCTACGTGGTCGAGATCGAGGACCGCGGCATCGCATGTCCAACGCCGAGCTGGTGGAGATCAACGAGCGCCTGGTCAACCCGACCGGCATCGACCCGACCCTGCCGCAGCGCCTGGGCCTGTTCGTGGTCGCCCGCCTGGCCACCCGCCACGGCATCAAGGTCCAGCTGCGCCACTCCTGGTACGAGGGCGTGACCGCGCTGGTCCTGCTGCCCAACTCGCTGGTCGTGATGGCCGACCGTGACGCCCTGCTCGCCCCGGCCATGGCCGGCGGGGTGGCGCCGCCGGCGCGCGCCCCGCTGGTCTCGTCCTCGTCGGTGGCCGCGAGCCCGCCGCCGGCGGCGAGCCCGCCGCCCGTCGGCCCGCCGGGCCAGGGCGCCGAGGAGGTGCGGCTGCCGATCTTCGAGGCGGCCCGCTCCGACTGGTTCGGCCCCGGCCCGTCGCCGGACGGCGTGCAGGTCCCTTCGCCCCCGCCGGCGACAGCGGCGAGCGGCACGGGGCCTACCCATGACGACGCGGACGTCGGCCCGCTCGGTCCGCCGCTCGGCCCGCCGCCGCGGACCGACGCCGGCCTGCCGCTGCGGGTCCCGCGCGCGCGCCTGGCGCCGGGCCTGTCGGGCACGTCGCCGTCTGGCGGACGCGAGGCCGACCAGGCCGTCACCGCCCGCTCGCCCGACGACATCCGCCAGCGTCTGACCAGTTACCAGCAGGGCTTCGAGCGCGGGCGCCAGGAGGCGTCCGTCCCTGATGGCAAGGAAGGACCGTTCGCGCCGGAGGACACCGGCGCGAACGCGGCCGGGGGCACCGACCCGTCCAGCGCCACGAGGAGTTGAGATGGCCGAACTCAGCAGGGAAGCGGAGAACCTGAACTGGCTTGTCACGAACTTCGTGCGGAAGGTCCCCGGCGTCATCCACACGATCGTGGTCTCGGCCGACGGGCTCCCCGTGGCGGTCTCGGAGGACCTCGACCGCACCACCGCCGACCAGCTCGCGGCGGTGGCGTCCGGTCTGTCCAGCCTGACCCAGGGCGCGGCCAGGTACTTCGGCGGCGGCAACGTCAACCAGACGGTCGTCGAGATGGAGAAGGGCTTTCTGTTCGTGATGCTGATCAGCGACGGCTCCTGCCTGGCCGTGCTGGCGTCCCCCAACGCCGACATCGGCCTGATCGGCTACGAGATGGCCCTGCTGGTCGCTCGCGCCGGCGACGTCCTCACCCCAGCCCTACGGGCCGAGCTGCAGGCCGCCCTGCCACGATGACCACGGTCACGCCGGACTCGAGCCGGAACGACGACGGGCGGGACCCCGGCCCGGTCGTCCGACCGTACGCGATGACCGGCGGACGGACCCGCTCCATCCGCGACGAGGAACTCGAGCTCGAGACGCTCGTGTCGACCACCGCCGAGGGCGAGATGTCGGCACCGTCGCTCAACCTCGAGCAGCGCTCGATCGCCATGCTCTGCAGGGACCTGCTCTCGGTCGCGGAGATCTCCGCCCGCCTCGACGTCCCGCTCGGCGTCGCCAGGGTGCTCATCGGCGACATGGCGGAAGGGGGGCTCCTGGCCGTGCACCCACCCCACCGGTCGGACGACGACCGTCCGGACCTTGCACTCCTCGAGAGGGTTCTCTATGGCCTCCGCGCAATCTAGATCAGCTCCGAACGCCCGCACCCCCAGGGCGCCCACGGCGGTCAAGATCGTCGTCGCCGGCGGTTTCGGGGTAGGCAAGACCACGCTGGTCGGCTCCGTTTCGGAGATCGAGCCGCTCACCACCGAGGCGGTGATGACCGCGGTCAGCACCGGGGTGGACGACCTGTCCAAGCTGCCCCACAAGACCACCACCACGGTGGCGCTGGACTTCGGCCGCATCACCCTGGACTCCGACCTGATCCTGTACCTGTTCGGCACGCCCGGGCAGGAGCGCTTCTGGTTCATGTGGGACGAGCTGGTGCGGGGCGCGATCGGGGCGGTCGTCCTGGTCGACACCCGGCGCCTGGACGACAGCTTCCCCGCGGTCGACTACTTCGAGCAGCGCGGCGTCCCCTTCGTGGTCGGCATCAACTGCTTCTTCGGCGAGGTGCTCCACACCGTCGAGGACGTGCGCGAGGCGCTGGTGGTCAGCGAGGAGGTCCCGATCGTCCTGTGCGACGCCAGGCAGCGCGAGTCCTCCAAGGCGGTCCTGATCGAGGTGGTGCAGCACGCGCTGGTGCGAGCCTCGGGCGCGTTGCGAGGGACCGCGAAGGCGGGAGGTGCCTGAGCCATGCGCGCGCTCGACGACGTACGGATCCGGACGCGGCTCATCGCCATCTTCCTGCTGCCGATCCTGACCCTGACGATCGTGGCCGCCAGCCAGATCCAGTCGAGCGTCGCCGCCGGGTTCAAAGCCGACAAGGAGCGGCAGCTGCTCACCTTCGCCATCGGCCTCGGCGACCTGACCCACGAGCTGCAGCTCGAACGGGACCACTCGGTGAACTGGGTCGGCAGCGGCAAGGAGGCGGCCTCCTACAAGGAGGTCGTGGTCCAGCGCGCCAAGGTCGACAAGGCGATCGGGGCCGACTGGGACCAGGCCAGCGAGTCGGTGCACAAGGCCGAGCAGCGCGGCTTCACCGGGCAGGTCGCGGCCGTGCGCGAGAAGCTCGGCCAGCTCTCCGCCACCCGCCAGGCGATCGACACGCTGCCGAAGAGCCCCGGGGAGGTCCTGCCCTACTACACCGAGCTGATCCGCGACATCCTCGGCCTGAACACCGACATCGCGGCGGCCGGGCTGACCCCGGCGGTGTACCGCAGCGCCACCGCCTACGTGGCCATGTCCCAGGCCAAGGAGGCGGTCTCCTACCAGCGCGGCTTCGGCGCGGCGGTGCTGTCGACCGGCCGCTTCCGCGGCAACGAGCGCGAGACCTTCGCCGACGCCATCGGGGCGGAGGCGACCTGGACCGAGCAGTTCGACGCCTTCGCGCTCGACGAGCAGCAGAACCTCTACCAGCCGTGGCTCTCGGGCAGCGAGGCCCAGCGCGGCACCCGCCTGGCCGAGTCGCTGGTCGAGCAGGCCGGCCTGGGCCGCACGACCATCGCCCCCGACCAGTGGCTGGCGATCATGAGCGGCAAGGTCGAGGCGTTCCGCCAGGTCGAGCAGCGCCTGGCCGCCGAGATGCTGCGCGCCAACCGCGCCGACGCCCTCGCCCAGGCCCGCAGCCTGACCAACAACATCCTGGTCACCCTGATCGTGGTCGCCCTCGCGCTCGCCTTCGCGCTGCACATGGAGCGGTCGATGGTGCGCCCGCTGGCCGCGCTGCGCAGCGCGGCCAGGAGCGTGGCGCGGCGGCGGCTGCCCGGCGTGGTCGAGCGGCTGTCGCGCAACGAGCGGGTCGACCCCCGCGCCGAGGCGGACCCGGTCGACGTCACCGCCCGCGACGAGATCGGCCAGGTGGCCGAGGCGTTCAACCGCGCCCACCGGGCCGCCGTCGACCTCGCCCTCGAGCAGGCCGCCCTGCGCAAGAGCGTCGGCGACATGTTCCTCAACCTCGCCAGGCGCAGCCAGGCCCTGATCGACCGGCAGCTCGAGCTGATCGACAAGCTCGAGCGCGACGAGACCGACGCCGACGCGCTGCAGGAGCTGTTCCGCCTCGACCACCTCGCCACCCGCCTGCGGCGCAACGCCGAGGACCTGATCGTGCTCTCCGGCGCCAAGCCGGCGCGGCGCTGGAGCCGGCCGGTCACCCTCCACGAGGTGGTGCGCGCCGCCACCGCCGAGGTGGAGGACTACACCCGCATCGAGCTGCTGCCGATCGACGAGGTCGGCGTCACCGGCCAGGGCGTCGCCGACGTCATCCACCTGCTCGCCGAGCTGGTGGAGAACGCCACCTCCTTTTCCCCGCCGGGGACGATGGTGCACATCGCCGGCCAGCCGGTGGACGGCGGCTACATGATCGAGATCGAGGACCGCGGCGTCGGCATGAGCGACGCGGAGCTGCTCGAGGTCAACGAGCGCCTGGCCAACCCTCCAAGGGTCGACCTCGGCCTGTCCCGCAAGCTCGGGCTGTACGTGGTGAGCCGGCTGGCCGCCCGCTACGGCATCCGGGTGCAGCTGCGGCACTCCTGGTACGGCGGCATCACCGTGCTGGTGGTCCTGCCCGACAGCCTGCTGGTGCAGCCGGCCGGGGTCCCCCCGGCGCGGCCGGGGCTGGCCGGCGCCCACGCGGAGGCGGCCAACGGCGGCCGGGCGCTGCCGGCGCCGCCACCGCTGTCGCTGCCAGGCAGCGGCGGCGCCGCCCGCCGCGGCGAGCCGCAGCCGGCGGGCTGGTCCAACTGGTTCGAGAAGACCGAGATGGGCAAGGACTACGTGCCCTTGCGCCGCCACGCCGCGCAGCCCGGCGAGGGCATGACCGTGCCGCCGTCACCGCGCGAGCTGCGCCCCGACGGGCGGCCGCTCCCCGTCGACCTGCGCCGCGCCGACGACGCGCCGGAGCAGCCGGTGACCGCCGGCGAGCCGCCGACGGCGGCGCCCGCGGACCGGGTGGGGCAGGAGGGCGCGCCGCCGGTGGACGCCCCCCAGACGCTGCCGCGCCGCGACAAGGGCCAGCACCTGCCCGGTGCCGGCCCGGACGGCGCCGGGGTGTCGGCGCCACCGAACGGGGTGCCGGCCGGTGCACCGGGGAACGGCGAGGGCGCGGGCCTGAGCGACGTGGGGGGCGGCGCCGGCGTGCCCCCGGCGAGCCGGCCGGGGAGCCCACCGTGCAGGTGACCAAGGTGGGGCTGCCCCGCCGGGTGCCGAACGCGAACCTCGCTCCCGGGCTCGCCGCCGGGGAGCCAAGCGCCAAGGAGCCCGCTGCGGGCGTGCCCACCGGCATGCGCACCCCGGAGGAGGTCCGCAGCATGCTGTCGAGCTACCGCAACGGCATCGAGCGGGGCCGCCAGAGCTCCTCGTCCCGCGGTGAAGGCCCGCCGTCCGAGGACGACACCCTGGTCGGCGGCGACACCCCACCGTTCCCGACGCGAGGTCGCCGGGGCTCGCAGTGACCGGCTGAGACCAAAGGCGA
This sequence comes from Actinomycetes bacterium, assembly GCA_036377075.1. Taxonomy (GTDB): domain Bacteria; phylum Actinomycetota; class CALGFH01; order CALGFH01; family CALGFH01; genus DASUZB01. Next base: position 69,268 of record DASUZB010000143.1, read on the forward strand.
ATCATGAGCACGGAAGCGCACCACGCCGACCAGCGCAAGGTTGCGCACCAGACGGTCCGCGTCGCCCAGCCGGTCGAGCAGCAGCCCTCCCCGCTGGCGGACCGCGTGGTCGCGTCCGGCCTGGCCGAGCTGGAGCACCGCCAGCGCCGCATCGCGGGACCGCTCACCCTCGTCTTCCTCGGCTACTACGCGGTGTTCCTGCTGCTCACCGCGCTCGCCCCCGAGCTGCTGCGGCTGCGCTTGTTCTGGCACCTGAGCTTCGGCTACCTGCTCGCCTGGTCGGTGTTCGTGGTCACCGGCGTGGCCTCGGCGATCTACCTGAAGCTCGCCCACGACCGCATCGACCCGCTGGTCGACCGCATCCGGCAACACCTCGGCCTGGGCGACGATGACGCTGGCGACGAGCACGGGGAGGCGGCCTACCGATGAGCGACCGGCTGCTTACCTTCGACCTGCTGTTCGCGTTCCTGGCGTTCACGCTGGCGATGACCTACTGGGCGTCGCGGGCGACCAAGACCGCGGCCGACTTCTACGTCGCCAACCACCAGTTGCGCCCCTGGCAGAACGGCACCGCCATGACGGGCGCGTTCATCTCGGCGGTGACCGTCCTCGGCGTCCCCGGCCTGATCGCGCTGACCGGCTTCGACGGGGTCTTCTACTTCATCGGCACGCTGCTGTCCTTCGCGGTGATCCAGGCGCTGGTGGCCGAGCCGTTCCGCAACGCCGGCACCTACACCATGGCCGACGCGCTGGTGCCGCGGCTGCGGGAGCGGCCGGTGCGGCTGGCGATGGCGACCTCGACCATCGCGGTGGCGGTCATCTACATGGTCGCCCAGATCATCGGCGCCGGCGTCCTCGCGCGCCTGCTGCTGCCGATCAAGGGCACCGTGCTCGGCATGCCGCCGGAGACGCTCGCGATCGTCGTGGTTGGGCTGCTGATGACCATCCACGTCGCCTACGGCGGCATGCTGCTGATCACCTGGATGCAGATCGTCAAGGTGGTGGTGCTGCTCCTCGGCGTGATCGTCACGGCGCTGGTGGTGCTGGGGAGGTTCAACTTCTCCATCGACGCGCTGTTCGCGGCGGCCACCCAGGCCAGCGGCAAGGGCAGCGCCTACCTCGGCCCCGGCTTGCGCTTCAAGAACCCGATCGACCAGGTCTCGCTCGGCATCGCGCTGGTGCTCGGGACCGCCGGGCTGCCGCACATGATGGTCAGGCTCTACACCGTCCCCAACGCGCGCGCCGCCCGCAAGAGCGTCAGCTGGGCGATCGGCTCGATCGGCCTGCTGTTCGCGATGGCTACCTTCCTCGGCTTCGGCGCGGCGGCGCTGCTCGGCTCCAAGCAGATCGCCGCCGCCGACAAGACGGGCAACATGGCGATGCCGCTCCTGATCCGCTTCCTCGGCGGCGGTGACCAGACGTTCGGCGGCGACCTGTTCCTCGGGCTGATGGCGGTGATCGTCTTCGCCACCATCCTGGGCGTGGTCGCGGCGCTGATGATCGCCGCGACGTCGAGTTTCGCCCACGACGTCTGGGCGGCGGTGATCCACCGGGGCAACGCCGACGAGGCCAGGGAGGTCCAGGTCGCGCGGCGCGCGGCCCTGGTGATCGGGCCGGTCGCGATCGCCCTGTCGGTGGCGCTGCGGCAGCAGAACGTCGCGCCGGTGGCGGTGCTGGCGTTCGCGGTCGCCGCCTCGAGCACGTTCCCGGTGCTGCTGCTGTCGATCTACTGGCGGCGCTTCAACACCGACGGCGCCCTGGCCGGCCTGCTGGGCGGGCTCACCTCCTGCCTGTTCCTGATCGCCATCGGTCCCGCGGTGATGGGCCCCACGGGTTTCGTCCTGCAGAGCTCGACCCCGCTGTTCCCGCTGGAGAACCCGGGGATCGTCTCGATCCCGATCGGATTCCTGGCCGCCTACCTCGGCACGGTCGTGTCGCAGGAGCGGATCACCGAGTCGCGCATCTCCCAGGCGCTGCGGCTCAAGACGCTGACCGGGCTGGAGGCCGGCAACGGGCAGGCGCCACCGCCACCGGACGAGCGCGAGGCCGAGGAGGCAGGTCGCGAGGTGCCGTGGCTGGCGCCGAGGCGCCACGCCACCACGCGGTAGCGCACGGCCGGCCGCGCCGGATCGCGGACCGGCCACGACGACGCCCCCGGAGGAATCCTCCGGGGGCGTCGTGTCGTGGGGGTGTCAGGCGGTGATCGTCAGGGTGTGGTGCCCCGCGCCGGTCGCCACCGTCACCTCGGTCCCGCGGTTGGTCTCGCGGACCTGGAAGTCGTGCACGGTGTGCCCGTCGAGCACCACCGCGGTCGGGTGCGCACCGGCCGGGAGGGTGTGGCCGATGGCGACCTCGTCCGCGCCGACGCCGTCGCCGACGTCGACCCGCGTCGTGTAGGTGTCGCCGTTGTGGGAGGCGAACACGTCGACCGAGCCGCGGCCGAGCCGGATGTCCCGTCCCCGAACCGAGCTCTGCCCGTCGGGCACCTGCGGCACCAGCTCGAGGAACCCGTTGCCGAGGTCGGGCCGCACGCCCAGCCACTGGTGCACGACCGCCCAGGCGGTGCCGTAGTTGCCCCACGCCTGCATGAACATCGAGCGGCAGGTCCAGCAGCGGTCGATGTTGGCGCCCTGGTCGGGCGAGGGGAAGATCTCGGGCATCGCGCCCGGCTGCTCGTCCGGCGTCCCGCCGGTGGCGGGCTCGGAGAACATCGTCTCGGCCAGCGCGTGCGTGTAGCGCTGCTGCTGCCCGGCGCCGAGGCGGCCGTAGTTGCCCTCACCGATCGACTGGATCGAGGTGGTCAGGCCGAAGATGACCTTCTCACCCTTGCCTTCCGGCCCGCCGCCGCAGCCGGTGTGGAACAGCCCGGGGTTGAACGGGGGCGTGCCGCTGAAGCAGTCGTTCTCCCGCCCGGCGAGGGCGGTGTCGCCGTGGTCGAAGGGGGCAAGGCCGGGGACCGCCTGGCCCTTGATGCGCAGCTCCGCCTCCATCGGCGTCTGGCCGATCCAGTGCTTCTGGAAGGACTGGACGTCGCCGGGGTCGTTGAGGGAGTCGGCGTACTGCTGCGCCGCGGCGTACCACCAGGTGCCGTCGAAGCGCGACCGCGCCTTGTCGGCGAGGTCCTTGGCCCAGGCGTAGGTGTCGCCGTCGTGCTTGGCGCGGGCCATGTCGGCCAGGTCGTAGAGGCCCCGGATGAAGTACACGGTGTTGTCGAGCTTCTCCGGGCCCATCCCCGAGCGCTCGACGTTGCCGAGCCCCTCCGGCCAGCCGTCCTTGTCGGCGTCCAGGGTCCGCACCACGTAGCGCAGGTTGCGCACGGCGAAGTCGTAGAGGTCGTCGCGGAAGCGGTCGTCCCCGGTCCAGCGCCACAGCAGCGCGACCGCGCTGGGGAACTTGACCGTCTCGTCGGTGTTGAAGTCGTAGGAGACGGTCCCGTCGGGGTTGGTGTGGCGCGAGTCGTGCCCGAACCAGATGGAGCCGTCGGCCACCGACTCGTGCACCACCACGCCCGAGCGCTCGTTGAGCACGTCGGAGATGTCGCGCAGGGTGCGGAGGTTGGCCTTCATGGTCTCGAACTGGCCCAGCGCGACCGCGGCGAAGGCGGTGTACTCCGCGTCGGTGCCGAAGATCCACGGGTAGTCGGGGAAGCCGGCGCCGATCCAGGTCGCCTTGTCCACGGTGCCGAGCGGCGCCGGGAACTGCTTGCCCTGGTTGGTCCAGCGGATCTGGAGGTTCTCGGCAGTCTGGGTGAGGTCGGCCAGGTTCTGCTTGCCCCACTCGATCGAGTCCTGCACCAGCTGGTCGCCCGGCAGGGAGAGCTTGGTCCTGGCGGCGAGCCGCTGGCGCGAGGCGACCTTGTCGGCGAACTGCCCGGCGGGGTCCTTCAGCACCTGGGCCAGCTCGTCGCGCGCCGGCGCCAGGCCCCTGTCCGAGCCGGCCACGGCCAGCCACACGGTCTTGGAGCCGCCGGCCGGGAGCGACAGCGTGTAGGTCAGCTCGCCGCCGGTGCCCTTGCCGAAGGGACCGTCGTCGCACGCCGAGGGCTTGGGATCGGCGGGTGCGCCCGGCTCGGTGCCGTCGCAGCGGTGACCGGGCTGCGGGCCCCAGAACTGGTCGCCGATCGCGCCGGAGTCGGGCTTGATGGAGGTGCCCACGAGCGCGGCGTAGTGGTGCTCCGGGGCACCGGGCAGCGCGCCGTCGTCGGTGAACACCAGGCTGTCGCCGTCGAAGCTGCCCTTGTCGGGGATGTTGTCGCTGGCGTTGGGGGTGACGCCGCCGAAGCCCCATGGGTAGTGGCCCATCAGCTCGGAGTGGGCGTCGACCGACAGCTTCGCGGTCCGCGCCGCCCCCGGGTTGGTGATCTTCAGGCCGAACAGCGCTCCGCGGCGCCCGTCGGGCGCGAAGTCCGTGCGCTCGACCTTCAGGCCCGCCGTGTCCGGCAGGTCGAAGCGGGAATAGCCCCAACCGCTCGAGAACTTCGAGGCGGGCCCGACCCACTGGCCGTCGAGCCCGAACCAGACCCCGTCGACCAGCTTCAGCGGCGGCGTCCAGACGCCGCCCATCTCGCCGGTGATGTGCCAGCCGTTGCCGTAGAAGCGCCCGTCCTCGAAGCCGATCGCGTAGGCGCGCGTCCCCGCGGCGACCTCGCGCCGGTCCTGCAGGCGGCTGGTGACGGACAGCTCCGGCGACGCGGAGCTCGCCGCCAGTACGACAGGCGCGGAGCTCGCCGCCGCCTGCCCGCCGACCGCGATGCTCAGCACCACGGCGAGCACCGACAGCACGGCCATGAACCTACGAGACATACCCTCTCCCTCCTGACGTTCCTGGGCCCCTTTGCTCAGAGCGAGCTGGAGTCGGGCAGCGTGCGCACGTTGTTGGCGGCTGGGGGATGGCACGAACGATCGGGGACCGGGCTGCGCAATCTATCGCCAATGTACGTTTGCCGGCGCGCTTGCCTCCCTGGGCGTTCTCGCGCGGCCGCGGGTCTTCCTACCCAGGAGGGTCCCAAGCCATGCAGGGGTCCGGTGCTCGAGTAGCGAAGCGGTATCTCCGGGTGGAAAGGTGCGCGGAGCCTCCCGGGCTCCGCGCACCTGCGTGAGCAGGGCCTCGGCAAAGTGCGGGCTTGACTGGCTGGTCATGGTCGAAGCCTAGGCCCGCGGCGGTCATCATCCCCATCCCTGTCGCCGCCCATCCGGCCGCGGTTGCCGCGCCGGTGCCGCGCCGGCGCCGCGCCGACCGCCAGCTCCCGACCAAAGCCGCAGCCTGCTCGACCACCTCACCCAAGCCCTGTGCACCATCCGCTGAGCCCGATGCTTGCTGGCCGACGGTGCCGCACCGTGACGGGTATACGCGCTCACCAGCCTCACGCCGGCCAGGCAAGCCTGCCCGCCTCGCCGGCTCCGTGCGCGGACGCTGCGGCTCGAGGCGCTGTACCACGTCGTCAGCCCGCACCGTCACCCAGCCACGATTACGGCGGTACCGTTTCAAGCGCGCCCGAGGTAGGAGTCCTCCAGCAGGGAGCCCAGCTCCCGCAGCGGCGCGTCGGCGAAGCCGCTGGCCTCCTCGTCGCCCAACGCCCCCACCGTCCGGTTCCAGGTCAGGGTGCGGGCGACCTTGCCCACCCGGCAGGCCAGCTCCAGCGCCGCGACCAGCTCCGCGTGCGGCGCGAGGTCGCCGAACGGCTCCAGGTAGGCGTCCCTGAGGCGCAGCAGCTCCGGGGCGTCGTCGCCGACGCCGAGGTGGTCGCGCGTAAAGCCCAGCGGCACCAGCATGCTGACGAACGGGTGCGCCACCACGCTGTCGCCCCAGTCGTAGAACCTCGCCTGGCCGGCCCCGTCCGCCTCCGCGACCAGGATGTTCCACGGGTGCAGGTCGTTGTGGTCCAGGCTCGGCGACCCCGGCGCGGCGGCCAGCCGCCAGCACCAGCCGGCATACCGGTCGCGCATGGCAGCCACCCGCTGCCAGGTCGCCTGCTCGGCCGCGCCGCGCCGCTGGACCGACCGGCCCACGGCCTCCAGCGCCTCCTCGAACCGTGTCGGCATGATCGCGGCGCGCATGTCGGTGACGCCGAGCGCCAGCAGGGCGTCGGCGTGCGGGGCGAGGTCGCGCTGCAGCTGCCCGTACTGGGGCAGGGCCGCGACCATCGCGTCGACCAGGTCGCCGCCGGTGAGCCGGTCGCCAAGGGGAGGGCCGCCGTCGGGCAGCAGGATCCAGGCTCGTGTGGTGTCAGCCGCGATGGGCGTGAGCACGTGGTCGGGGGCGACCCGCTGCAGCAGCTGGTAGAGCCCCACCTCGAAGGCGGTAGCGGGCCCGGTCGCCTTGAGCCAGACGCGGCCGTGGCTGGTCGGTGCCGTCAGCGCCGTCGCCCATGGCCGCAGGTGCGGCTGGTCGACCTGGCCGGTGCGCCGGATGCCGGCAGCGGCGAGCTGCTCGTCCAGCCACGACACCGCTAGCGCACGCCACGACACCGACGACCAGACCTCGATGCCGCTGCCGTGGTGAAACCCCGCACGCTTGGCCGCGCCGGTACTCATAACCCCGGCATCGTCCCAGCGCCTGCCGCTAGGCACCAGGACGTTCCCCGGCAGTTCACCGGCGATTCCACGGCAGCGCCGACTCCTCCCTCGACCGCCACGACTGGCCGGTTCCTCTCGCAGGATGCCAGCCAAGTCTTGCACGGCGCTTGGGTCACGAGGCTGTGGCAGGATCGCCGAGAGCGATCAGAAGCAGTCCGAAGCGGAGGACGAGCATGGCCGAGCGACTGGGTGACGGCGCTGCGGCGAGCCGGATGGACTTCGGCACACTGCTGCGCGCCTACCGGGAGTGGGGGTTGCTGTCGCAGGAGCAGCTGGGCGAGCGGTCCGGGCTGAGTGCACGCACGATCAGGGACCTGGAGAGAGGGGTCCGCCGCCCACGCGGTGGGTCGGTCCGGCTGCTGGCCGACGCGCTTGGGCTGGTGGGGTGGGAGCACCAGCGGTTCGAGGACGCGGCGCGCTGGGTCTCCTCGGCCGGGGGTCCGCCACCCCAGCCGGTACCGCGCCTGCCCGCGCCCCCGCACCAGCTGCCACCGGACGTTGCCGACTTCGTGGGTCGCGCCGAGCTGGTGGCCCAGCTTCGCGGGGGGCTCGCGCGCGGGCCAGACGGTGTGGCTGCGAGCGGCAACGGAACCGCAGTGGCGGTCTGCGCGGTCTCCGGCACAGCGGGGGTGGGCAAGAGTGCGCTGGCGGTCCACGTCGCCCACCAGCTGGCCGCCGTGTTCCCCGACGGCCAGCTGTACGCCAGCCTCCGTGGCGCCGGCGTGGCGGGCACGGCGCCGCCGGAGCCGGCGCAGGTGCTGGGCTGGTTCCTGCACGCGGTGGGCGTGGACGGCGGCGCGGTCCCCGCTGACACGGAGGAACTCGCGGCGCTGTACCGCAGCCGCCTGGCCGGCCGGCGGGTGCTGGTGGTGCTGGACGACGCCGCCGGCGAGGCGCAGGTCCGCCCGCTGCTGCCCGGCGGCCCCAGCTGTGCGGTGCTGGTCACCAGCCGCGCCCGCCTGACCGCCTTGGAGGGTGCCCAGCTGGTGGACCTGGACGTGCTGGACGCCGACCAGGCGGTGGCGCTGCTGGGGCGGATCGCTGGGCCCGAGCGGGCAGCGGCCGAGCCCGTGGCGGCCACCGCGATCGTCGAAGCGTGTGGCCGGCTGCCGCTGGCGGTGCGGATCGCGGGGGCGCGGTTGGCGGCCCGCCCCCACTGGCGGCTTGGCCGGATGGCGGGCCTGCTGGCCGACGAGCGCGGCCGGCTGGACGAGCTGGCCCACGGTGATCTGGAGGTGCGGGCCAGCCTGTCGCTCAGCTACCAGGCGCTGGGCCAGCGGCAGCGGTGCCTGTTCCGCCGGCTGGGGCTGCTGGACGCGCCGGACGTGGCCGGTTGGGTCGCCGGCGCCCTGCTTGACTGCCCGGTCGCCGAGGCGGAGGCGCTGCTGGAGGACCTGGTCGAAGCGCAGCTGGTGGACGTGGCCACCTGGGATGCCAGCAGGCGGGCGCGGTACCGGCTGCATGACCTGGTGCGCCTGTTCGCCCGCGAGCGCGTGCGCGCCGAGGAACCGGTCGGGCAGCGGCACGCGGCGCTGCAGCGGGCATTTGAGGGTTGGCTGGCCCTGGCCGAACAGGCCGACCGGCGGCTGCCGGTGGGCTCTCTGGTCGGGGATGGCATCGCCACCGCGGGCTGGCGGCCAGGGCAGGTCGTGGCCGACGAGCTGCTCGGTGACCCGTTGGGATGGATGGAGGCCGAGCAGGCGGCGTTGCTGAGCGCGATCGGGCAGGCCAGCTCCCCTGATCCGGCGGCCGTGCCCGCAGGGGCGGCCACGCGGCTGGCCGGGCTCGCATGGCAGCTCGCCGGAGCGGCGACCGGATTCTATTGGTTGCGGGGCTGTCGCGATGACTACCGGCATGCCTGCGACCTTGCTTTGCGTGGCGCCCGGCGGGCCGGGATCGGCCGCGGTGCGGCCTGGATGCTCGCCGCCTTGGCCTGGGTAGCCGTCGATCGGATGCGCTTGGAGGAAGCCATGGTCCTGGCCGAGCAGGCCCGGAGGCTCCACCGGGAGGTCGGTGACCGTCGGGGGGAGGCCTATGCCGTGCTCAAGGTCGGCCACGCGCATGAATACTGCGGACGCTTGGACGAGGCGGTCAGCCAGCTCGAGCATGCAGGAGAGCTGTACGACGAGCTCGGCGATGACCACGGCCGCGCATGGGTCCTGCAGACGCTCGGCAGGGTCCACCACAGGCAGGGCAGGCTCACCGAGGCCGCCGCCGAGCTGGAGCAGGCGCTGACCGCCAGTCGCCGGGCAGGGGACCGGCGGACGGAGGCGATGGCCCTCCAGGAGCTCGGGCTGGTGCACCACAGTCTCGAGCAGCCCGGCGAAGCCACCGCCTGGCTGTTGCAGAGCCTGCAGCTGTACGGCGAGTCTGGCGACAGGCTCGGCGAAGGCTTCGCGCTGCAGGACCTGGGTGCCGTGCGGCTGCGCCAGGGCGCCTGCGAGGACGCGGCATCCACGTTCGAGCAGGCGCTGGACATCTTCCGCCGGCTCGGCGCGCGACGCACCGAGGCGACCGTGCTGCGCAGCCTCGGCGAGCTGCACCACGCACAGGGACGTCTGCAGCAAGCCAACGCCTACCTGCATGCGGCTGCGGTCATCCAACGAGAGCTCGGGCTGATGCCCCGGCTGGCAAGGACCTTGACCGCCCTCGCCGAGGTCCAAGCCGCCACCGGTGACCACGTGGCCGCCCTTCAGAGCCGGCGCGAGGCACGCCGGCTGTTCGAGGCCCTCGGGGAGCCGATGCCGAACGACAAGGCCTGGCGAGCCGCCGAGCCGCCCGCCGCGACCCCATCCTGACGTCCGCGACATCAAGAACCCACCTGTCGAGCGATGCTCACGGGGCCGAAAGCAGTCGGCGAGGGCTGGCAGCTCAGGCGGAGCATTGTCTGGCCGACGTGGCTCCGCCCGGGCCAGACGTCATGCCAGTGTCAAGATCCGTGGGGGCTGCTGGAGATCGGCTGGCCGATTGCGAGCAGGTTGCCTTCGCTGTCTTTGAACCAGGCGGCGCGTTCGCCGACGCCGCCCTTGCTCGGATAGTTACCAGTGACCTCCGCGATCCCGTCGACCGTGGTCAGGCCCGGCACGTCATAGTGCTCGAACACCACCCCGTGGGCTTTAAGCTGCGCGACAGCCGCGCGGATGTCGCCGACCTCCCAGGCCATCTGGGTGTGCGAGCCCGAGGGAGCGCCGTCTGTTAGGAACAGCGCGAACTCACCGCTCGCGCAGCGGTAGCGCAGGCCACCCGGCCGCTCCTCGATCGGCTCCAGGCCGAGCTTCTCGGAATAGAAGGCCCGTGCCCGCTCCAGGTTCTGCGCGGGCAACCGCGTCGCAACCCCACTACTGGCGAGCATGATCGCAGTCCTCCTTGGCCGTCCGGGTCCGCGGCGCCTATGTGACCAGTTCGGCAACGAGGTTGATTCGTTCGACCCCGCCGAGGGCGCGGGAGATGATGCAACCCGCCTTTGCCTCTTCGGCTTGCTGCTGGAACGAGGCCTCGTCAAGGCCTGGGACCTCGGCGGTGGTCTCCAAGTCGATCTGCTGGATCGTGGGGGCCCCGCCGAGGTTGCGGAGGTGGACGCGCCCGGCGGTCCTGATCGAGCGCGGCGGATGACCCGCCTCGCTGAGCGCCAGCGACAGCGCCATCGAGAAACAGGCCGCGTGTGCCGCGGCGAGCAGCTCCTCGGGGTTGGTGCCGGCACCGCCGCGGCGCGCCTCCTCGGTCGGCAACACGCCCTCAAACCTGGAGGTGTAGGAGTAGTCGCTGGTCCACACCCCCTCACCGACCGTCAGGCGCCCCGAGCCGGTCGTCAGGTCGCCAGCCCATTCCGCGCTGCCGTTCCGTGTCGCCATTTCGTTCTCCCTTCGCGGTCGAGGCTCAACTCGGTGGCGCTCCAGCCAGGATCCCGGTAAGTCGCTGCTGTGACGCAATGTCACGTGCCGCGTGCAGGCAAGAGCTGAACGGAGTACTGGCAGCATGCACAGCACGATCGGCCCGGGTCGCGGCCCTTACCCATCGGCCAAGATGGCGTAGGCGCGGACCGGGAAGGTCCCGATGCCGACGACCTGGGGTGGCGCGGCGTGGAAGCGGAAGCCGCTTGGCGGGAGCTGGTCGAGCCCGCACAGGTGCTCCACGATCGGGATGGCCGCCGCCAGCAGCGCCGTGTG
>DASUZB010000144.1:0-29046 GCA_036377075.1 Actinomycetes bacterium
GCGAGCGGCGGAATCTGCTGGTGAGCGGGCTGTGCTATGCTCCGGCAGCCCCGCGTCGCCGACCATCCATCCTGTGCAGGCGCCATGTCCGATATGGCCAATGCCCGTATCCTGGTGGTCGATGACGACCAGGTCATCCAGCAGCTCCTCAAGGTGAACCTCGAGCTGGAGGGCTACGAGGTCGAGGTCGCCTCGGACGGGGAGGAGGCGCTCCGCTCGTTCGGAGCGTTCCAACCGAACCTGGTGCTGCTGGACATCATGATGCCCAAGCTGGACGGCTGGGAGGTCTCCCGCCGGCTCAAGGACCGTCCTGGTGCGGGCACCGTGCCAATCGTCCTGCTCTCGGCCAGGGCGCAGGACTCGGACGTGAAGCGGGGGAGCGAGATCGGAGTGGCCGCCTACGTGACCAAGCCGTTCGACCCGATCGCCTTGCTCGATCTGGTCGCCAACCTGCTGGCCGAGCGCGGCATCCACGGCGCCACCCCGAGGCTGTCATGACCAGGGCGCCCGTGCTCGCCGTCCAGCGCGAGCTGTCCGAGCTGTTCGCCGCGGCGCTGCGGCGCGCCACCGAGGGCGGCGACCTCGACCTCGACCCGGCCGCGATCGGCGCCCCGGCGCTGGAGCGCCCCCGCCTCGCCGAGCACGGCGACTGGGCCAGCAACGTGGCCCTGGTGCTGGCCAAGGCCGCCAAGGCCCCACCGCGCAAGGTGGCCGAGGCGATGGTCGCCCGGCTCGAGCTGCCCGACTGGGTCGAGGGCGTCGAGGTGGCCGGCCCCGGCTTCGTCAACGTCCGCCTGGCGCAGCGCTGGTTCGGCGGCCTGGTGCGCCGGGTGCTGCGCGACGGCGACGCCTTCGGCCGCAGCGACTTCGGCGGCGGCGAGAAGGTCCAGGTCGAGTTCATCTCGGCCAACCCGACCGGGCCGCTGCACGTCGGCAACGCGCGCTGGGCGGCGTTCGGCGACACCCTCGCCAGCCTCCTGGACGCGTCCGGCTACCAGGTCGAGCGGGAGTACTACCTCAACGACGCCGGCGCCCAGCTCGACCTGCTCGGCGCGAGCGTCGAGGCCGCCTACCTGGCGCTGCTCGGCCGGCAGGCCACCCCGCCCCCCGACGGCTACAAGGGCAGCTACATCGCCGACCTGGCCGACCAGCTGAAGGCCGAGCGGCAGGGCGAGGTGGCCGACCTCGACCCGGCCGAGCGGCGCAAGGTGATCACCGACTGGTCCTACCGCAGGGTGCTCGGCTGGATCCAGCGCACGCTCGAGCGCTTCGGGGTCCACTTCGACGTCTGGTTCTCCGAGCGGAGCCTGCACGAGCGCGGCGCCATCGAGGACACCATCGCCGAGCTGCGCGAGCACGGCGTGGTGGCCGAGCGGGACGGCGCCACCTGGCTGCTCACCAGCCAGTTCGGCGACGACAAGGACCGGCCGCTGATCCGCTCCAACGGCGTGCCCACCTACTTCGCCGCGGACGCGGCCTACTTCCGCGACAAGCGCCGCCGCGGCTTCGACAGGATCATCTACGTCTGGGGCGCCGACCACCACGGCTACGTCGGTCGCGTGCGGGCGACCATCCGGGCGTTCGGGGAGGGCGACGAGGTCGCCGAGTTCCTGATCGGCCAGATGGTCAACCTGGTCCGCGGCGGCGAGCCGGTCAAGATGAGCAAGCGGGCCGGCGACTTCGTCACCTTCGACGACCTGGTCGACGAGGTCGGCAAGGACGCGGCCAGGTACACCATGCTGCGCTTCTCGATCGACGCGCCGATGAACTTCGACCTGGACGCGGTGGTGCGCCAGTCGATGGACAACCCGGTGTACTACGTCCAGTACGCCCACGCGCGCATCGCCAGCGTGCTGCGCACCGGCCGGGAGCAGGGCTTCGAGCCCAAGCCGGTGGAGCAGGCCGACCTCGGCCTGCTGACCCACCCGACCGAGGGCGCCCTGCTGCGCCAGCTCGCCGGCTTCGAGGAACTGGTGGCGGTGGCGACGGTGCAGCGCGCCCCGCACCGCCTCACCCGCTACGCCGAGGACCTGGCGGCCAGCTTCCACCGCTTCTACGGCGAGTGCCGGGTGCTCACCGACGACCCGGAGCTGTCCAGCGCCCGCTGGTGGCTGTGCGTGGCGACGCGCCAGGTCCTCGCCAACACCCTGGCGCTCGCCGGCGTGGAGGCCCCCGAGCGCATGTGAGGACCGGCCCCGGCCGCCGGCGCTGCACGGAGGCCGGAGGTCCACGTGAGGATCGCCTGGCGGCACGGATGCGTGCTCCATGGCGCCCGGTCGTGCAAGATGCATGGCGAGGTTGCCCACCGCCGCACGCCAGTTAGGTTTTTGGGGTTCCAGTTTGGGGTTTAGGTTTAGGGAGGTGGGCCGGAGCCGCGCGCTGGCTGGACGGAGGAGCGAGGGAGGAGCCCCTGGCGACGACGGAGCGACGGGGGAAGCCAGCGCACAGAGCGGCGCAGGCCCACCGACCGTTTCTGTAAAGGAGCGAAGCGTGGAACCGGTCGCGGTCGGGATGCTGGGGTGCGGGGTGGTCGGCACCGGCGTCGCCCGGCTGCTCGGCGACCACGCCGAGCAGCTCGCCGACCGTGCGGGCGCGGCCATCCGGCTGCAGCGGGTGGCGGTGCGCGACCTCGCCAGGGAGCGCCACCCGGCGGTCGACCGCGCCTGGCTGACCAGCCGGGCCGCCGAGGTGGTCGAGGATCCCCAGGTGGACGTCGTCGTCGAGGTGATGGGCGGGATCGAGCCGGCCCGCAGCCTGATCCTGGAGGCGATCCGGCTCGGCAAGCCGGTGGTGACCGCGAACAAGGAGCTGCTGGCCACCCACGGCGCCGAGCTGTTCGACGCGGCCGACGCCGCCGAGGTCGAGATCCGCTTCGAGGCGGCCGTCGCCGGGGCGATCCCGATCGTCCACCCGCTCAAGGCGTCGCTGGCCGGCGAGCGCATCCGCCGCATCCTCGGGATCGTCAACGGGACCACCAACTACGTGCTGTGGCGCATGGCCGACACCGGCGCCGGCTACGCCGAGGCGCTGGCCGAGGCGATCGAGCTGGGCTACGCGGAGCCGGACCCGTCGGCCGACGTGGAGGGGTTCGACGCCGCCGCCAAGTGCGCCATCCTGGCGAGCCTGGCGTTCAACACCCGGGTGGTGGCGCGCGACGTATACCGCGAGGGCATCACCGAGGTGACCGCCGCCGACGTGGCGGCCGCCGCGCGCATGGGCTACACGCTCAAGCTGCTCGCCATCGCCGAGGAGGTGGGCGGCGAGGTGAGCGCGCGCGTCCACCCCGCCATGGTCCCCGGCGGCCACCCGCTGGCCGCGGTGGGGGAGGCCTACAACGCGATCTTCGTGGAGGGCGACGCGGTCGGCCGGCTGATGTTCTACGGTCGCGGCGCCGGGGCGCTGCCCACCGGCTCGGCCGTGCTCGGCGACCTGGTCGAGGTGGTTCGCAACCGCGCCAAGGGTTCGCCCGGGCCGGGTTACGTCCACCTGTACGAGCCGCGGCTGCGGCCCATGGAGGAGGTCGACACCCAGTACTACGTTGCCTGCGACGTGGCCGACCGGCCCGGCGTGCTCGCCCAGGTGGCGGCGGTGTTCGCCACCCACGGCGTGTCGATCCGCTCGGTGCTGCAGCGCGGCAAGGGTGACGAGGCGCAGCTGGTGCTCGTGACCCACCTGACCAAGGAGGGCGCCATGCGGGCGACGCTCGCCGGCCTGGCGCGGCTCAGCGTGGTCAGCGAGCTGGCGAGCGTGATGCGGGTCGAGGGGGAGGAGGTGGACGAGGTGATCGTCAGATGAGCGTGAGCGCGCCGCAACGGCCCTCGTGGCCAGGGGTGATCGAGCGCTACCGGCCGCTGCTCCCGGTCGGGCCGGCGACGCCGGTGGTCACCCTGCTCGAGGGCGGCACCCCGCTGGTCCCGGCCGCGACCCTGTCGGCCCGCACGGGCTGCGAGGTCCTGCTCAAGGTGGAGGGGGCCAACCCGACCGGGTCGTTCAAGGACCGGGGCATGACCATGGCGGTCTCCAAGGCGGTGGAGGAGGGCGCCAAGGCGGTGCTCTGCGCCTCGACCGGCAACACCGGGGCGTCGGCGGCGGCCTACGCCGCCAGGGCCGCGATCTCCTGCGCGGTGCTGGTGCCGGAGGGCAGGGTGGCGCTCGGCAAGCTCGCCCAGGCCCTGGTCCACGACGCCGCGGTGCTGGCGATCGAGGGCTCCTTCGACGACTGCCTGCGCCTGGCCCGCGACCTGACGGAGCACTACCCGGTGACCCTGGTGAACTCGGTCAACCCGTACCGTATCCAGGGGCAGAAGACGGTCGCGCTGGAGATCGTCGAGGCGCTCGGCCGCGCCCCGGACGTGCACTGCATCCCGGTCGGCAACGCCGGCAACATCACCGCCACCTGGCTCGGCTACCGCGAGGCGGCGGCCGCCGGGCTGGCCGCCAGCCTGCCGGCGATGCACGGCTTCCAGGCGGCCGGGGCCGCGCCGCTGGTGCTCGGCAGGGCGGTGACGAACCCGACCACGATCGCGACCGCGATCCGCGTCGGCGCGCCGGCGTCGGGCGCCGCCGCGCTGCAGGCGGCCGCCGACTCCGGCGGCGGGCTGGCGGCGGTCAGCGACCGGGAGATCCTCGCCGCCTACCGGCTGCTCGCCCGCGAGGAGGGCCTGTTCGTCGAGATGGCCTCGGCGGCGGCCGTCGCGGGCCTGCTCGCCCTCTCCGGCCGCGGCGCCCTGCCGCGCGGCGGCGTGGTGGTGGCCACCCTGACCGGCAACGGCCTCAAGGACCCGGACTGGGCGGTCGCCGGCGCGCCGCCACCCGTTCGGATACCGCCCGACCCCGCCGCGGCCGCCACCGCCTTGGGCCTGGGGTAACCAACCGGCCGGCAGGGCTGGAGTCCTGCCGGCCGGTGGTTCCCGCTCCGTTGCGGGGGCTGTGGGGGCCCTAGCGGCCGAACACCTGCAGCTCGGCGGCGCGCACGTTGAGGCCCTGGATGCTGCCGGTGTCGCAGTCCTCGACCGCGCGCGGGTCGTTGTCCTGCACGCCCTGGAACCCGGGTCCGCCGGTGCACTGGTTGTCGAGCACCACCAGGCGCACGTAGGTGGCCTGGACCGGGTGCAGGTCGAACGAGCGGAGGATGAGCTCAGGCGCGCGCGGCCGCGGCCGGATCGACGGGAAGGCGTTCGCCGGGCTGGTGAAGGCGACCTTGAACTGGCTGTCCTGGGTGCAGTCCACCGCGGCGCCGACCGCGCAGACCTGGATCTGGAACTGGCGCAGGGCCGAGAAACGGTTCTGCGCGCCGGTGTCGCCGCCGGGGTCGCTGGCGTTGGGCGGCCGCAGGTGGGCGCTGACCTGCACACGCCGGATCTTGTGGCTGGCCTTGGCCGGGTCGAGGTGGACGGTGACCGAGCGGCCTTGCACGGCGGTGTCGAGCGAGGCCCAGTTGGTGCCCTCGTGGTCGTCGATCAGGTTGGTGAGGTTGACCCCGTCGCCGGCGATGGTGGCGCCGTTGGTGCCCGAGGCGAGGTTCGCGTCGAGGACCAGCCTGGGCGAGGTCACGTGGCCGGCCCGCACGGTGGCGCGGAAGCGCTCGGCGCCGAAGCCGTTGGCCCTGACGATGAAGTCGTAGGTCCCCGGGACCATGCGGACGACGCCGGGCAGCGCGGTCGCCGGGTCGGTGTCGGCCACCGGCGTGACCCTGGCCTCGTACCCGCCGACGAACAGCTGCGCGCCGGTGACGGCGTTGCCCTTGTCGTCCTTGGGCTGCAGCGAGACCAGGCCCTCGGTCGCGTGCGGCGAGGCGAAGCTCGGGATCGGGTCGGTGTCGGTGGTGCCGTTGGAGAACGCGTCCTCGCCGAGGCCGCGGCTGGCGAACGCGTTCCACAGCGTCGCCTGGTTGGCGCCGCCGAAGCGGAGCTGGTCGGCGGCGAGCATCGCGTCACGCGCGTCCACCATGCTGGGCCGCCCCGTCACCGGCATCAGCAGGAAGGAGTCGTACATCAGCTGCACCCAGCGGCGGTTGCCAGGGCACCGGTCGGCCGGGCGCCCACCGTCGGCGCAGGCCACCTGCAGCCTCCGGTTGCCGGCCGGGAACGCGTGGTCGTACTTGGCGATCAGGGCCTTGCGGACGGCGAAGTTGACGGCGTTCCAGATCTCGCCGTCGGAGTGGACCTCCGGTCCCGGGGTGTCGTAGCCGACGTCCGAGTAGTTGAGCGGGTTGCGGTCCAGGCCGTAGTTGCGGATGCCCGCGACCTTGTCGCCGGTCACGTAGGGTCCGATGGCGTAGCGGTTCTCGCCGTCGACCGGCACGTAGCCGTACTCGTTGAGGTACTCCATGGCGTCCAGGTCGGACCAGGACTCGCCCATGGACCCGGCCTGCAAGCCCGACAGCCCGACGTCCGGCCCGGCGACCATGCGGTTGCTGATGGCGTGGGTGTACTCGTGGCCGATCACCGTCATGTCGAAGTCGCCGTCGACGCACGGCGGGTAGAACGCCGCGGCGATCGGCTGCCACAGGTACATGTTGGTGATCGGGGCGACGCCATCCGGCGGGGTGATCTGGTTGGCGTTGTCGCGGGCGGTGAAGTCAGGCGGCCCGCCGACGATCCCGCCGGCCTGCGCGTTGCCCTGCTCCGGGTCGGCCTCGGCGCCGCCGAGCCCGAAGTTGGACTGCTGCAGGTTGAAGGTCTGCTCGGTGAAGCCGAGGAAGTACGCGAAGTCGTGCATGCGGTTGTGCATCGCGAACAGGTTCGCGATGGAGGCGTCGAGGTCGTTGCGCTGCGCGCTGGTGTGCACGTCCGGGCTACAGCGCTGCTCGAACCACTGGTTGGTCCACGGGTAGCTGTAGTTGCGGTCGGCCCGGGCGGTGGCCGGGTTGACGCCCACCGAGAAGGGGTCGGCGCTGTTGAGGTTCTCGACCGCGCGGGCGTTGTTGCCGAAGGTCGTGTGGGTCGACTGGCCGGTGGCGGGGTCGACGTCCCAGGCGTTAAGGGAGTTCTGGAGGATCCGGTCGCAGCCGGCGCTCGGCTTGGACCAGCACCACAGCTCGCGGGTGTCGCTCGAGGCGTAGTCGAGCCGCGGGCTGGCGGGGAAGGCCTTCCACTGGGGGTCGTCGTCGGCGTAGTCGACCAGCGCGTCGCGCCGCCAGACCTTGCCGGTCTGGGCGTCGACCCAGGTCAGGAACGCCAGCGGGTCGCCGCCGGTGGCGTTGTCGAAGACGATCGTCTCCCACACCGGCCGCACGCCGTCGCGCGGGGTCGGCAGGGCGCGCAGGCGCGCCGCCTGGCGTCCCTCGAAGCCGGCGGCGCGCATCAGGGTCCAGCCGTGGGCGGCGCCCTCGACCTTCGCGCTCGCGCCCGGCCGGCCGACGTCGCTCGCGGCCCGCTGCCAGGCCGCCTCGGCCGGGATCCTGGCCGCGCCCGGCGCCGTGCCGGCCGAGACCGAGGAGGACGCGTAGGCGATCCTGCCGCCGACGACGCCGACGCTGACCAGGCCGTCGGCGGCGGCGACGGCGTCGCCGAAGCGCTGCCGGAAGGTGACCACGCTGCCCTTGCCGACGGGCGCCTTCATGATCACGTCGAGCCCGTCGACCTCCGCCTTGCTCAGGCGGAACAGGGCATGGTCGCGCTTCAGCCAGGCCCGGGCGGCCACGCCGTCGTTGCGCGACAGCCCGGTGGCGAGCCAGCCGCCACGCTTGAAGATCGAGAGCGGGGTGCCGAAGGCGTTCCAGCGAACCTTGGTGCCCGCCGCCAGGTGCCGTTGCGCGGCGCTCGGGCTGACGTGGCCGCTGCGGGCGTCGACGCTGCCCAGGGGGGAGCGCTCGCCCTGGAAGCTGAACTCGCGGGCGGGCGGCGGCGCCTTGGCGACGGCCGGCAGCACCCCGGCCATGGTCGCGATCATGGCGACGACGAGGAGCGGTACCCCCCCGCGCCTCCGGTCCCTGGAGAACCTGGCAGGCATCGGCTGGCCCCTTTGGAGCGACCGCGCCCTCGTGGGGCGCAATGGCGGCTGGTCGGGACGGGACGCTGCACGCTCACGACCGGCCAGGCGTGGTGGGGCGGGTGGTCGGCGCGGGCCGGTCGCACCTGACTTCTATGCACCGCCTTGCGACATGTCAATGGTTCGCGAGGTTTCTCCCTCGACGCTTACGCCGTCGCGCAATGTTGTCTGGATCGAGCCATTCGGGTGACCGAGCCGCCAGGGTCGCTCCGCCTGCGGGGCAGTCGTAGGCTTCCTGGCCATGACCGCCCGCGTGCTCGTGCAGGCCCCGGCCACCAGCGCCAACCTGGGGTCGGGGTTCGACACCGCCGGCATCGCGCTGGACTGGTGGGACTCGCTGGAGGTGACCGTCGAGCGGGACGGCGGGGATGGCCCACCCATGCCGATGCAGGTCGCCGGGGAGCAGGCCGGGCAGATCCCGACCGGGCCGGGCAACCTGGTCCGCCTGGCCATGGAACGGCTGGCGGCGGCCGCGGGCGGCAGCCTCCCGCCGGTCCGGCTCGCCCTGGTCAAGGGCTTCCCGCTCGGCCGCGGCTTCGGCTCGAGCGCCGCCGCGGTGGCGCTCGGCCTGCTGGCAGCGCGCGAGCTCCTCGCTCCCGGGCTGCCGGACGCGGAGGTCCTCTCCCTGGCCAGCGAGCTGGAGGGCCACCCGGACAACGCCGCCGCCTGCCTGGCGGGAGGCGCCACCCTGTGCTGGCGCGACGGCGCGGGCGCGCGCTCCCGCCCGGTCGAGGTCCACCCCGACCTCGTCGCCCTCGCCCTGGTCGCCGCCGCGCCGATGGCGACCGTCGAGGCCAGGCGCCTGCTGCCCGACCAGGTCCCGTTCGCGACCGCGGCCCGCACCGCCGGCCGCGCCGCGCTGCTGCCGCTCGCCCTCGCCGGGGACTTCGACCTGCTGGCGGCGGCCACCGAGGACGAGCTGCACCAGCCGGCCCGGCTGGCCGCCCAGCCGGCCGCGGCCGCGCTGCTCGCGCGGCTGCGCCGCCGCGGCCACGCGGCATTCGTCTCCGGCGCCGGGCCGTCGCTGCTGCTGCTGGCGCCGCGCGCCGCCCTCCCCGCCGCCCATGCCGACGCCGCCGAGGCGCTCGCGGACGCGCCCGGCTGGCGCCTGCGGGCGCTGGAGGTCGCCCGCGGCGGCGCCAGGGTCGGCGCCTGACCGCGCGCGTTGCGGCGGCCCGGCTTGGGCGGCACCCTGGCACGGCGCGCACCGACGCCTCAAGCGGCGCGGAAGGTTGCCGACAGAGGATCGTCGTCGCGCACCGCATCCGACGCGTCCGAGCCTCCGGAGCGTGCCCCGTGAGCAACAAGGTGACGTCGCCGCTGGGCGAGGAGTTCGTCCTGGCCGACGAGTCGGTCAACCGCGTCCTGGTCAAGGGCGTGACCGCCGTCCTGCGCGCCCGCACCGAGCAGCTCTGGTCCACCAAGGAAGGCGACATGTTCCTGTTCGCCGACGCCGAGGGGAACCTGGTCCCCGAGAAGGGCGTCGGCGCCGGGCTCTACTACAAGGACTGCCGCTTCCTCTCCGACCTGGTCATGCGCGTCGACGGCCGCGACCCGCTGCTGCTGTCGACCTCGGCCGACCGCGCCTACATGAGCCACATCGACGTGGCCAACCAGGACCTCCACGCGCCCGGCGACGGCGAGGTCGTGGCGCTCCAGGGCACCGTCAACATCCGCCGCACCCGGGTCATCAACGGCCGCCTCTACGAGCGTATCCGGGTGCGCAACTACAACGAGTCGCCGGTCGAGCTCGCCATCGAGCTGGCCTTCGGCACCGACTTCGCCGACATCTTCGAGGTGCGCGGCCTGCGCCGCACGGCCAGGGGCAAGCTGGCGGTGCCGAAGGCCGACGACAAGTCGGCGGTGTTCGCCTACGCCGGCGAGGACGGCGTCTTCCGCGAGACCCGCATCGCCTTCGAGCTGCCCCCCACCCACGTCGAGGTGGACGGCGACCGGGTGGTGGCCGCCTGGCAGCTGCGCCTGGAGCACGGCGAGGTGGCGGTGATCCCCTTCACCGTCGAGCCGGTGCTCGACGGCGTGGTCCCGCCCGCCAAGCCGTTCGACGCCGCCGTCCACGAGCTGCGCCGCTCCTACGAGGAGTGGGAGCGCTCCTGCACCCGCATCTGGACCGACAACGAGCTCTACAACTCGCTGCTCACCCGCGGCATGCGCGACCTGCGCGCGCTGCGGACGCCGACCGTCCACGGCGACGTCGTCGGCGCCGGCATCCCCTGGTTCGTGGCCCCGTTCGGGCGCGACGCGCTGATGACCTGCCACCAGACGCTGATGCTCAACCCCGACCTGACCCGCACCACCCTGCAGGTCCTCGCCGCCTACCAGGCCGACGAGGAGGACGAGTGGCGCGACGCGCAGCCCGGCAAGATCCTCCACGAGCTGCGCCAGGGCGAGCTGGCCGGGGCCGGGATCATCCCCCACACCCCCTACTACGGCTCGATCGACTCCACCCCGCTGTGGCTGCTGCTGCTGAGCACCTACCACCGCTGGACCGGCGACCTGGAGTTCTGCCGCCAGATGCTGCCCCACGCCGACCGTGCCCTCGCCTGGGTGGACGACTACGGCGACCTCGACGACGACGGCTTCGTCGAGTACCAGGCACGCAGCCCGCGCGGGCTGGCCAACCAGGGCTGGAAGGACTCCCACAACTCGGTGGTCCACGCCGACGGGCGCCTGGCCGAGGGGCCGATCGCCCTCTCCGAGGTGCAGGCGTACGTGCACGCGGCCAAGAACCGCATGGCCGAGGTGTACGAGGCGCTCGGCCAGGCCGGCCGCGCCGCCGCGCTGCGCGCCCAGGCCGCCACCCTGAAGGAGGAGTTCAACCGGCGCTTCTGGGTCGAGGAGGAGGAGTTCTTCGCCATGGCCCTCGACGGCGACAAGCGCCAGGTGACGACCGCGACCTCCAACCCCGCCCACGGCCTCTACTGCGAGATCGTCGACCCGGAGAAGGCGGAGGTGATGGCGCGGCGGCTGCTGGCGCCCGACATGTTCTCCGGCTGGGGCATCCGGACCATGTCCAAGCAGGCGGTGGCCTACAACCCGATGAGCTACCACAACGGCTCCATCTGGCCGCACGACAACGCCTTCGTCGGCGCTGGGCTGAAGCGCTACGGCCACTCCAAGGCGACCAACCGGGTCGCGACGGCCATGTTCGACATGGCCGTCAACATCGAGTACATGCGCCTGCCCGAGCTGTTCTGCGGCTTCACCCGGCGGGCGCCCAACCGGCCGGTCGCCTACCCGGTGGCGTGCGCCCCGCAGGCGTGGGCGGCCGGCGCGCCGTTCCTGCTGCTGCAGGCGATGCTCGGCATCTCGCCGCGGGCGCCGGCCAACACCGTGACGGTCAACAAGCCGCTGCTGCCGCCGTGGCTGAACGTGGTCGAGCTGCACAACCTCAGGGTCGGCGGCTCGACGATCGCGGTGGTCTTCCGCCGCCAGGGCGAGACCACGGGGTTCTCACTGCTCGAGAAGGAGGGGGACGTCCGGGTGCTGATGGAGGAGTGACCCGGGGGCCGGTACCCGGCCGGGGCGCCCAGGTCGGCGACCTGTTGCGCTCACAGGTGGACCGCCCCTACAATGCTGTCGGTCTCAGTCGCTGACCAATTCGGTCGACGCCCCCGCCTACCTCGGCCTATCGCCACGCGCGAAGTTTGGGGTTCGAGCATTGGTCGTCGCCACGACAGTTCACGGTGCCCGTACGGGCGGGCAGTCGTTCACGGGGTCGACGCCCGGCCGGTCAGCGGTGAGGTCACGAGTTCCTCTCGAAATCGAGCTGTGACGCTCGCACTGATTCTCATCGCGGCGAACGCCCGATCCGGCCGACGGTGTCCACGGCGCAGCAGGCAACGACGCCGCCCACCACGGCCTGACGTTGGGTAGATGGCGAAACCGGGAGTCCGGTAGCGGGAACAGGAGCAGACGCGGATCTTCCTCCCAAGGGGTGCCAACGGGTGGCACCGAATTCCTCTGGTTCCGCAAAGCGATTACGACCGGCGCGCCAAGCGCGCCATCCGGCCAGGGAGCGCACCAAGCGCCCAGTGACGGTCGGCAAGACCCACCTACCAGGAAGGTGAAGATGGCAACCACCGAACGAGACGTCCTCGAGCAAAAGGTGCTGCCCGAGTTGCAGGCGATCGCCTCGTCGATGGGGGTGCAGGGCTACCAGCGGCTGCGCAAGGCCGACCTCATCGGTGCCATCATCGCCAAGGCGCAGGGCGTCGAGTTCACGCCTTCCCCGCGCCCGACGAGCGGCGCCCGCGGCAACTCCGCGGCCGAGCCCACCCTGCTCGACGCGACCGGCGCCGAGGCGCCCAGCGGCGCCCAGCCACCGGCCGGCGACGCCCAGGGTGACGGCGACGATGCCGGCCGCCGCCGGCGGCGTCGCCGTGGCCGTGGCGAGGAGGGCGACGGTGCCCCCGTCGGCGAGCTGACCGCTGCGCCGGCCCCGGCCGCGATCGAGGGCGGCTCCAACGGCAGCGTCCCGCAGGCCGGCGCCACGCAGGAGGGCGCGGCGGCGACCGCCGACGCGCAGCAGCGCCCGGCCGCCGCGGCCGGCGAGCGGCGCGACGACGGCCAGGCCCCCACCACCGGTCAGGCCTCCGCGCCGGCGCAGCAGCCCGCCGCGGCCGCGACCCAGGGCGAGCAGCCCGCCGGCGCCCAGGCGCAGCAGCCCTCGGGGAACCAGGGCGAGCAGCGTGCCGCCGCCCAGGGCGAGCAGGGCGCCGCGACCCAGGGCGAGCAGCAGCGCCAGGGCGAGCAGCAGCGCCAAGGCGGCCAGGGCGACGGGCAGCCCCGCGGCGACGGCTCGGGCAGGCCGCAGAACTGGAACCAGGGCGGCGGTGGTGGCCGCTGGGAGTCCGGCGGCCAGCAGTCCGGCAGTGGCCGGCGCCGCAACCGGAACCGCAACCGTCGCAACCGCTTCCAGCAGGGTGACGGTGGCGTCGGCGTGATGGAGCGCGGCGACGCCCGCGGCGGGCAGCAGGACGACCGCCCCGAGGTGACCCGCACCGGCACCCTGGACATCCGCTCCCAGGACGGCTACGGCTTCCTGCGGGTGGGCGCGTTCACGCCCGGCTCCGACGACGTCTACGTGCCGCTGTCGATGATCCGCCGCCTCGGCCTGCGCCGCGGCGACGAGGTCGAGGGCGTGGTGAAGCTGCCGCGCGACTCCGAGAAGTACGCCGCCCTCGCCCGGGTGGAGAAGATCAACGGCAACGACCCAGAGGAGGCGCGCGGGCGGCGCGAGTTCAAGGACCTGACGCCGCTGTACCCGCAGGAGCGGCTGCGCCTCGAGCACAACCCGACCGAGATCTCGACCCGGATCATGGACCTGATGTGCCCGATCGGGAAGGGCCAGCGCGGGCTGATCGTCTCCCCGCCGAAGGCGGGCAAGACCACGCTGATGAAGCAGATCGCCAACGCCATCAGCGAGAACAACCCCGAGGTGTACCTCATCATCCTGCTCACCGACGAGCGGCCCGAAGAGGTCACCGACATGCAGCGCTCCACCAAGGCGCACGTGATCTACTCCACCTTCGACCGCCCCAGCGACGAGCACTGCCAGGTCTCCGAGCTGACCATCGAGCGGGCCAAGCGGCTGGTCGAGTACGGCCGTGACGTGGTCGTGCTGCTCGACGGCATCACCCGCCTGTCGCGCGCCTACAACCTGGCGACCCCGGCCAGCGGCAAGATCCTCTCCGGTGGCGTCGACTCCTCGGCCCTGTACCCGCCCAAGCGCTTCTTCGGCGCGGCGCGGAACCTGGAGGAGGGCGGCTCGCTCACCATCCTGGCGACCGCGCTGGTCGACACCGGCTCGCGCATGGACGAGGTGATCTTCGAGGAGTTCAAGGGCACCGGGAACATGGAGGTGCGCCTGGACCGCAAGCTCTCGGAGCGCCGCATCTTCCCCGCCCTGGACGTGGACGCCTCCTCGACCCGCAAGGAGGAGCTGCTGCTCAGCGAGGAGGAGCTGGTGGTCTCCTGGAAGCTGCGCCGCGTCCTCGGCGCGCTCGACCCCGCCCAGGCCCTCGAGCTGGTCGTGGACCGGATGCGCCAGAGCAAGACCAACCAGGAGTTCCTCCGCGCCATCCAGCGCGCCAACATCTCCTAGGACCAGGACGCCTCGCCTGCCTGCACGAGCGGAATGCCGTGCAGGCTCCGGGGCGTTATCGGGGTGGCTGGTGTCCTGGTGTACGATCGGGCGGTTCGTCCAGGGCCAGCCGCGGTCCGTGCCGGCGCGGCCCGGGCCATGACTCGAATCCTGTGATCAAGGAGCACACACGCATGAAGCAGGGCATCCACCCTGAGTACAAGGTCGCGACCGTGCGCTGCTCGTGCGGCGAGACCTTCACCACCCGGTCCACCCAGTCCGAGCTGCGGGTCGACATCTGCTCCAAGTGCCACCCGTTCTACACGGGCAAGCAGAAGCTGGTCGACGCCGGCGGCCGGGTGGAGCGCTTCGAGCGCCGCTACGGCAAGCGCAAGGCGCCAGAGGCCCAGGCCTGAGCCGGGCCCGGCGGGACGCTGGCATGGCCGACGAGGCGCAGGGCCAACCGGTTCACTACGGCGGCCAGGCGGTCCTGGAAGGCGTGATGATGCGCGGCCAGGACGCCTGGGCCGTCGCCGTGCGCCGCCCCGGCGGCGACATCTACGTCGAGCGGCGTGAGCTCGCCCCGCTGGCCAAGCGGGTGCACCTGTTCCGGCTGCCGTTCCTGCGCGGCATCGGCGTGCTGGCCGACTCCCTCGCCATCGGCGTGCGCGCCCTCTCCATCTCGGGCAACCAGGCCCTCGGCGAGGAGGAGCAGCTCAGCGAGAAGCAGATGAACTGGTCGCTCGGGATCGGGGCGGCCTTCTTCACGGTCGTGTTCATCCTGCTGCCGGCGCTGGGGACCAGCTGGCTCTCCCGGCACCTCCCCGACGACCTGGTCTTCAACCTGGTCGAGGGGGTCGTGCGGCTCGCCTTCTTCCTGCTCTACATCCTGCTCATCGGGCAGCTCAGCGACATCCGCCGGGTCTTCCAGTACCACGGCGCCGAGCACAAGGCGATCCACTGCTACGAGGCCGACCTGCCCCTCGAGCCCGAGGAGGTCGACCGCTTCCCCACCCTCCACGTGCGCTGCGGCACCAACTTCCTGCTGATCCTGTTCGTGGTCACGCTGGTACTGTTCACCGTGGCGTTCTCGCTGCTCGGCAGGCCGCCGCTGGTGCTGCGGGTGCCGCTGCAGATCCTGGCGGTCCCGGCGATCGTCGGCATCGCCTACGAGGGCATCCGCCTCGGCGCGGGGCGGGAGCGGTCGGTCCTGGTCCGCGGCATCATGAAGCCGGGGCTGTGGCTGCAGATGCTGACCACCAAGCCGCCGAGCAGGGACCAGATCGAGGTCGCCATC
This sequence comes from Actinomycetes bacterium, assembly GCA_036377075.1. Lineage (GTDB taxonomy): Bacteria > Actinomycetota > CALGFH01 > CALGFH01 > CALGFH01 > DASUZB01. The sequence continues at coordinate 15,393 of DASUZB010000144.1, forward strand.
CGCGCCCTCGAGCAGGTCCTGCCGGCGACGGAGCGCGACCGCATCGCGCCGCTGCCCTCGCCGCTCGCGCTGGCCGGCGCGTCCACGCCGGTCCGGACGGAGGCCGGCGACGCGGACGGCGACGTGGTCGCGCCGGAGGCGGGCTAGTCTCGGGGTCGCCCGGCCGTGGTGGCCGGGCACGGTGAGGAAGGCAGCGGTGTTCCAGCGTCTCGACGAGATCGAGCAGGCCTACGAGGAGATCGAGGCCCAGCTCGGCGATCCGGCCGTGCTGGCCGACCAGCGCCGCGTGGTCGAGCTCTCCAAGCGCCATGCCGAGCTGGGCGAGGTGGTGCGCGCCTACCGCGGCCTGCGCGCCGCCCGCGAGGACCTGGAGACCGCCCACCAGCTGCAGCGCGAGGAGCGCAGCGCCGACGGGCGCGCCCTGCTCGACCAGGAGATCGAGGCCGCGGAGCGGCGCAGCGCCGAGCTGGAGGCCGAGCTCAAGCGCGCCCTGGCCCCCAAGGACCCCAACGACGACCGCGACGTGATCGTCGAGGTCCGCGCCGGCACCGGCGGCGACGAGGCCGCCCTGTTCGCCGGCGACCTGTTCCGCATGTACACCCGCTGGGCCGAGCAGCACGGCTACCGCACCGAGGTGATCTCCTCGAGCGCCTCCGACCTGGAGGGCGTCAAGGAGGTCATCTTCGCGGTCAAGGGCAAGGGCGCCTGGTCGCGGCTGAAGTACGAGGCCGGCGTCCACCGCGTCCAGCGGGTGCCGGTGACCGAGTCCCAGGGCCGCATCCACACCTCCGCCGCCGGCGTCAACGTGCTCCCCGAGGCCGAGGAGGTCGACGTCCAGATCGACCCCGGCGACCTCAAGGTCGACGTGTACCGCTCGACCGGCCCGGGCGGGCAGTCGGTCAACACCACCGACTCGGCCGTGCGCGTCACCCACCTGCCCACCGGGATCGTGGTGGCGATGCAGGACGAGAAGTCGCAGATCCAGAACCGCGAGAAGGCCCTGCGGGTGCTGCGCGCCCGCCTGCTGGAGCGGGCCATCGCCGAGCAGCAGGCGGCGCTCGCCGCCGAGCGCCGCTCGCAGGTCCGTTCGCTGGACCGCTCCGAGCGGGTGCGCACCTACAACTTCCCCCAGGACCGGGTCACCGACCACCGCATCGGCTTCACCGTCGGCGACCTGCCCGGCGTGCTCGAGGGCAAGGGCCTCGACCGGATCGTCGACGAGCTGGCCGCCCGCGACCGCGAGGCCGAGCTGGGCGGCGGCGCCCACGACCCATGAGCGGGCTGCCCGACCTCGACGCCGCGCCCGGGGGTGCTCGGCTGCAGCGCGCGAGCGCCGGCGACCTGGTCGCCGCGGTGACCGCCCAGCTGTACGCGGCCGGCTGCGTCTCGGCCCCGGCCGAGGCGCGCTGGCTGCTCGAGGAGGCCCTCGAGCTGGCGCCGGGGGAGCTGGCCGGGCGCCGCGGCGAGCCCGTGCCCGGGGCTCGCGCGCTGCAGCCAAGCACCGCCGCCCGTGCCCGCCTCGCCGCCATGACCGCCAGGCGGGCCGCCGGTGAGCCGCTGCAGTACGTGGTCGGCTGGGCGCCGTTCGGACCGCTGCGGCTCGCCGTCGGGCCTGGCGTGTTCGTGCCGCGGCCGGAGACCGAGGGCCTCGCCGACCTGGCGGCGAGACGGTTGCGCGCCCACCCCGAGCCCAGGCTCGCGGTCGACCTGTGCAGCGGCTGCGGGGCGATCGCCTGCTTCGTGGCCGACGCCGTGCCCGGCGCGCGCGTGCTCGCCACCGAGCTGGACCCGGGGGCGCTCGCCTGGGGGCGGCGCAACGCCGAGCGCCACGGGGTCGAGCTGCTGGCCGGCGACCTCGACGACCCGCTGCCGCCTGAGCTCGCCGGCAGGGTGCAGGTGCTCACCGCCAACGTCCCCTACGTGCCCAGCGACCAGATCGAGCTGCTCCCGCACGACGTCCGCGACCACGAGCCCCGGCTCGCCCTCGACGGTGGTCCGGACGGCCTCGACGTGCTGCGCCGCGTGGCCGCGCTGGCGCCGCGCTGGCTCGCCCCCGGCGGCGTGCTGCTCAGCGAGATCGCCGAGGACCAGGGGGCCGCCGCCACCCGGGCGCTGGCCGACGCCGGGCTCGGCGGGGTGCGCCTGCACCACGACCTGGCCGGCCGCCACCGCGTCGTCGAGGGGGTGCGACCGTGACCGAGGAGGAGCGCGGCGCCTCCGTGGAGGACCACGGCCTGGCCGGCAACCCGCGGGTGGTCCAGGTGAGCAAGGACGAGGCCCTCTGGGACGGGCTGCTCGAGGTCGGCAGCGAGGTGGTCGCGCGCGGCGGCGTGATCGTGCTGCCGACCGACACCGTCTACGGCGTCGGCTGCGACCCCTTCAACGGCTCCGCGGTCGACGCCCTGTTCGCCGCGAAGCGGCGCGGCCGCGAGCTGCCGCTGCCGGTGCTGGTGCACGGCTGGCGCCAGGCCATCGGCCTGGTCGACGACTTCACCGAGCAGGCCAAGACGCTGGTGGCCGCCTGGTGGCCCGGCCCGCTCACGGTCGTGCTTCGCGAGGCGCCCGGGATCGGCTGGGACCTCGGCGACTCGCGGGGCACGGTGGCGGTGCGCATGCCCAAGCAGACCTTCGCCCTGGCGCTCATCCGCCGCACCGGGCCGCTCGCGGTGACCAGCGCCAACCGCTCCGGCGAGCCCACCGAGCCCACCGTCGCCGGCATCGCCGAGCAGCTCGGCGACGACGTCGACGTGTACTTCGACGCCGGCCCGGCCCCCGCCGGCCCGCCCTCCACGATCGTCGACCTGACCGGCCCGCGGCCGCGCGTGTTGCGCGTGGGCGCGATCCCGGCCGAGGAGATCGAGCGCACGCTCGGGGAGCCGCTGGACGATGGCGCGTGAGCCGAGCTGGCTGGGCGGCGGCGGGGACGACGCCGACTTCACCGTGCTGTTCGTCTGCACCGGCAACATCTGCCGCTCGCCCACGGCGGAGGCGTTCGCAAGGCGCGAGCTCGGCAACCTCGCCGACGACGGCGGGCTGCGCTTCGGCTCGGCGGGCAGCCACGCCCTGAACGGCAACCCGGCCACCGAGGGAGCGGTCGCCGCCGCCGCGGCCCGCGGCGGCGACCTGACCCGCCACCGCGCCCGCGAGCTGGACCGCCGCCTGGTGCGCGAGGCCGACCTGATCCTCGTCATGGCCGCCGAGCACCTGCCGTACGTGCTCGCCTTCGACCGCTCGGCGGCGGACCGCGCCTTCGTCCTCGGCGCCTTCGCCCGCGTGCTCGCCGACCTGCCCAGCCAGGCGCGCTCGCCCGAGCAGCTGGTGGCGATGGCGCTCGCGGAGGGCGCCGCGCGGGACCGCGTCGACGACGACGTCGAGGACCCCATCGGCGGCACGCCAGAGGCCTACGGGGCCGTCGCCGAGCACATCGACGAGCTGGTGCCCCCGGTGGTCGCCGCGCTCGCCAAGCTGGCGTGAGTGATAGCCTCGGCGGCGTCTTCGCAGGTGACGAAAGGGAGCGGATGACCTTCTTCCCGGCGTCCACGCCAGGGCGCGGGTAGCTGGCAGGGCGGGCGGCGTGCGCGACATCCGGTCCTACCTGCTGGTGGCGGCCGTGGCGGCGATCGTCGCCTACCTCGCCACCCCGGTGATCCGCTACGTCGCGCTGAAGCTCGACGCGGTTGACCGCCCCGGCGGCCGCAAGGTCCACGCCATCCCCACCCCGACCCTCGGCGGCGTGGCGATGTTCTTCGGCTTCCTCGCCGGGCTCGCGCTCGCCTCGCGCCTGCCCGCCTTCCAGCCCCTGTTCCTCGCCTCCAGCCTGCCGGGCTACGGGCCGCTGGTGCTGGTCTCCGAGGTGCTCGGGATGGCGATCGGCGCGGCGCTGATGGTGGTCATCGGCATGGTCGACGACACCATGGGGCTGACCGCCCCGGCCAAGCTCGCCGCGCAGATCTTCGTCGCCAGCGTGATGACCTTCACCGGGGTGCGGGTCTTCTACTTCTGGGTCCCCGGCCTGGACACCCTCAGCCTCCCGCCGGACCTCGGCATGATCGTCACCGTCGCGCTGGTGATCGTCACCGTGAACGCGGTCAACCTGGTCGACGGGCTCGACGGGCTGGCCGCGGGGCTGGTCGGCATCGGCGCGCTGGCCTTCTTCATCTACAGCTACCGCATGGGCGCCACCGGCGTGATCAGCGACTCGTCGGCGGCCCCGCTGATCAGCGCGCTGCTGTTCGGCATCTGCGCCGGCTTCCTGCCGCACAACTTCAACCCGGCCCGCATCTTCATGGGCGACACCGGCTCGATGCTGCTCGGCACCCTGCTGGCCGGCGCGACCGTCACCGGCGTCGGCCGCAGCGGCCAGCCACAGGCCGGCGACCAGTTCGCCATCCTGATCCCGGTGGCGATCCCGATGCTGGTGCTCGCCCTGCCGTTCCTCGACACCCTGATGGCGGTGGGGCGCCGCGTGCGCGCCGGGCAGGGGGTCATGACCGCCGACAAGAACCACCTGCACCACCGCCTGCTGGAGATCGGCCACTCGCACCGCCGGGCCGTGCTGGTCCTGTACGTCTGGGGTGCCCTGCTGGCCTTCTCGGCGGTCGCCCTGTCGTTCACCGGCCCGACCCGGGTCCTGCCCTACTTCCTGGTGGTGCTCGGCTGCGGCGTCGTCGCCCTGCTCGGCCCGCGCCGCCGCGAGCGCGAGCGAGGGTGATCAGCGGGGCTGTGGGCCCGGCTTGGCGGGGTGGCCGACCGCACTGGTAGGTTTGACGTCCGCGCGGACGCCGCGCGCCCCCCACCACCTCCTGGCGGGCAGGGCGCCGCGGCCCGGACCCGCCGCAGGCGGCCGGCGCGCCAGGCCCCAGGACGTCGACCGAGCCCGAGGTGGAACGCGCGATGACCGAGGTACGGATCGTCCGCGGGGCGGTCCTCGCCACCGCCCTGGTCGCCCCCGTGGCGCTGGCCGTCGGCTGGTTCGCGACCGGCGGCAAGGGCGCGCTCGGCGTCGCCATCGGCCTCGCCCTCGCGGCCGCCTTCTTCTCCGTCACGGTGGTGGCCGTCGGCACCGCCGGGCGCATCGCGCCCGACCTGATGCTCCCCGTCGCCCTGATCGTCTTCGCCCTCAAGATGATGGTCGTCGGGCTGCTGCTGTACCTGCTCAGGGACGTGACCGCCTTCGACCACGCCGCCTTCGCGCTGGCCGTGGTGCTCGGCGCCGGCACCTACCTGGCCGCCGAGATGCGGCTGGCGCTGCGCTCCCGCGTCCCCGACGTGGACATGAAGGACGGCGAGGCGCCGTGAGCGCCGGGGGGTCCGGGGGGCTCAAGAGCGAGGCCCGCGCCCAGGTGGCGGGTGGCCACGCACAGCCGAGCGGTAGCCCCCCGGTGAACCAAGGGTCCGGGGGGCTCGAGAGCGAAGCCCGCGCCCAGGTGGCGGGTGGCCACGCAGAGCCGAGCGTCAGCCCCCCGGTGAACAAGGCGCCGGACGGGACGGAGGTGATACATTCGCCCGCCCATGGCTGGACGCGGAGGCGGAGGCGGGCGGCGCGGCGGCGGCGCCGACGTCGTCTGGTCGATCATCGGCACCTTCGTGGCCGGCGTGCTGGCCTGGGGGCTGATCGGCTGGGCGCTGGACCGCTGGCTGGGCACCAAGTTCCTGGTCGCGATCGGCATCATGGTCGGTGCCGCCGGGGCCTTCTACCTGATCATCAAGCGCTACGGCAGCGGCTGAGCCCGCGCCGCCGCGGACCGTCGAAGATGGTGAGCCGCTGAGATGACGCCGTTGACCCTGGTCGTCGCGCGGGAGGGCTTCAAGCCTCCCGGCATCGACGACTTCGACTGGCCCAACCTGGTCGACCTCAAGCTGTTCGGCATCGACCTGGGCATCAACCGTGTGGTGCTGCAGATGTTCCTGGTCACGGGCCTGGTCATCCTGCTGATGTGGCTCGGCTTCCGGCGCGCCTCGCTGGTCCCCCGCGGCCTGCAGAACGTGATGGAGTCGCTGGTCGACTTCGTCCGCGACCAGATCGTCCTCGAGACGATCGGCCGCGAGGGGCTGCGCTTCGTGCCCTACCTGACCACCCTGTTCCTGTTCGTCTTCCTCGCCAACATCGGCGGCATCATTCCCCTGGTCAACTTCCCGACCACCGGGCGCATGGCCCTCCCGGCCGTGATGGCCCTGACCAGCACCGTGCTGTTCATCGCGGTGGGCATGCGGGAGCAGGGCGGCCTGCACTACCTGCGCAACTCGCTCTTCCCACCGGAGGCGCCGGCGGCCCTCTACATCCTGCTCACCCCGATCGAGCTGGTCTCGACCTTCGTCATCCGGCCGGTCACCCTGGCGGTCCGGCTGCTCGCCAACATGATCGCCGGCCACCTGATCCTCGCGGTCTTCTTCGCCGGCACCGCCTACCTGCTCGGCTCGCGCAACGTGACCGTGGTGTTCGGCGTCGGCGCGTTCCTGTTCGCGGTCGCCCTGGTCGCCTTCGAGCTGTTCGTGGCGGCGCTGCAGGCGTACGTGTTCACCATCCTGTCCGCCGTCTACATCGCCGGAGCCCTCGAGCCGGAGCACTGAAATCGACCGTCCAGCGCTCCCAGCAACGCTGGCAGGGTGCCCGGTATAGTCCCTGGCACCCTGGGGACCCCGTCTCGAGCGAGAGCAGAAGCAAAGGAGCGCAGCGCACGTGAGCGTGAACCTGGTCAACAACGTCCTTGCCGCCAAGGACACGCTGAGCGGCAGCATGTCGATCGTCGGGTACGGCCTGGGCACCATCGGCCCCGGCATCGGCATCGGCTTCCTGGTCGGCAAGACGGTGGAGGGCATCTCGCGGCAGCCCGAGGCGGCCGGGGCGGTGCGGCCGCTGATGTTCATCGGCCTCGCCCTGGTCGAGGCCCTGGCGCTGTTCGGCTTCGTGCTCGCCTTCGTCATCGCGTAGAGGGGGACAGGTGCAGTTCGTCAACCTGGTCCTCGCCGCTGCGGAAGGGGAGTCGAAGAACCCGATCCTGCCCACCACCGCCGAGCTGGTGTGGGGCGCGATCTGCTTCTTCGTGCTGCTGTTCGTGGTCATCAAGCTGGTGTGGCCGACGATCGACGAGACCTACCGCAACCGCAGCGCCAGCATCGAGGGCAAGCTGGAGACGGCCGAGCGGGAGCGGGCCGAGGCCAACCAGCTGCTCGACGAGTACCGCAGCAGGCTGGCGGCGGCCGAGGAGGAGACCCAGCGGATCATCGAGGAGGCCCGCGCGGCCGCCGAGCGGCTGCGCCGCGAGATCCGCGGCAAGGCCGAGGACGAGGCAAGCCGCGAGCTGGAGCGCGCCCGCCAGGCCATCCGCAACGAGCGCGACCAGGCAATGCGCGACCTGCGGCGCGAGGTCGGCTCCCTGGCGGTGGAGCTGGCCGCCCGGGTGGTCGACAACTCCCTCGACCGCGAGCGCCAGCTGCGCCTCGTCGACCAGTTCATCGAGGAGCTCGGCGACCACGCCCAGGCCGGCGCGATGACCAGCCGCCCGGAGCGCTCCGGCGGTGGCGGTGGCGATGGCTGAGCAGGCGCTCAGCGGCCAGGCCCGACGGCTGTTCGAGGAGGCCGACGGCCGCGACGCGCTCGAGCGGGTCGCGGGCGAGCTGGCCGCGATCGCCAAGCTGCTCACCACCCAGGTGCGGCTGCGCAAGGCGCTCGCCGACCCCGACCTGCCGGCGGAGAACAAGAAGGCCCTGCTCGACGACATCGCAGGCGGCGCCCTCGACGCCGCCACGGTCGAGCTGCTGGCCACCGCGGCCGAGCACCGTCGCGTGCCGCCGCGGGAGTTCCCCGAGCTGGTGGCCGGGCTCGCCGCCGAGGCGGTCTTCACCGACGCCGAGGCCGACGGCGAGCTCGAGCGCCTCGAGGACGAGCTGTACCAGCTCGGCACGCTGGTCGACCGCGAGCCGGGCGTGCGCAGCGCCCTCACCGACCCCCGGCTGCCCGCCGACCACAAGCAGGCGCTGGTCGCCGACCTGCTGCGCGGCCACGCCGGCGAGCGCACCGCCGCCCTCGCCGACCTCTGGGTGGTCCTGCGCGACGGGCGCGAAATGGGCGAGACCGCTAGGGAGCTGGCCAAGCAGGCGGCACGGCGACGGCAGCGGCTGGTGGCCGAGGTGCGCTCCGCCGTCGAGCTCGACGGCGGTCGCCAGCGCCGCCTCGCCGAGGTGCTCGCCCGGGTCACTGGCAGGCCGGTCGACCTGCAATGTACGGTCGATGCGTCGATCCTGGGCTCGGTGGTGGTCCGCATCGGCGACGAGGTCTTCGACGGCAGCGTGCGCAGCCGCCTCGCCAAGGTGCGCGAGCGGCTGGGCGCCTAGAACCAAGGCGGCCGCGGTAGCGGTCCTGCGGAGCGAGACGAGAGGAAGCACGACCGTGACCGAGCTGTCCATCCGGCCAGAGGACATCGCCAAGGCCCTGCGCAAGAACGTGGAGTCGTACCGACCTGCGGTCACCCGCGAAGAGGTCGGCAGGGTCACCTGGAGCGGCGACGGCATCGCCTTCGTCGAGGGCATGCCCTCGGCCATGGCCAACGAGCTGCTGGAGTTCCCCGGTGGGCTGGTCGGCATGGCCCTCAACCTCGACATCCGCGAGATCGGCTGCATCGTCTTCGGCGAGTCCGCGGGCATCGCCGACGGCGCCGAGGTGCACCACACCGGCCGGGTGCTATCGGTGCCGGTCGGCGACGGCTTCCTCGGGCGCGTGATCGACCCGCTCGGCCGGCCGCTCGACGGCAAGGGCGACATCGAGGCCGAGACCACCCGGCCGCTCGAGCTGCAGGCCCCATCGGTGGTGCAGCGCCAGCCGGTGAAGGAGCCGCTGGAGACCGGCATCAAGGCGATCGACTCGATGACCAACATCGGGCGCGGCCAGCGCGAGCTGATCATCGGCGACCAGAAGACCGGCAAGACCGCCGTCTGCCTCGACGCGATCGTCAACCAGCGCCAGCACTGGGGCACCGAGCGCCAGGTCAAGTGCATCTACGTGGCGATCGGCCAGAAGTCCTCGACCGTCGCCGAGCTGGTCGGCGCGCTGGACGAGAACGACGCGCTCGACTACACCGTGGTGATCAACGCGCCCGCCTCGCTGCCGGCCCCGTTCAAGTACATCGCCCCCTACGCCGGCTCCGCCTTCGGCCAGCACTGGATGTACAAGGGCGAGCACGCCCTGATCATCTTCGACGACCTCTCCAAGCAGGCCGAGGCCTACCGCGAGATCTCGCTGCTGCTGCGCCGCCCCGCCGGCCGCGAGGCCTACCCGGGCGACGTCTTCTACCTCCACTCCCGGCTGCTGGAGCGCTGCGCCAAGCTCTCCGACGACCTGGGCGGGGGCTCGCTCACCGGCCTGCCGATCATCGAGACCAAGGGCAACGACGTCTCGGCCTACATCCCGACCAACGTCATCTCGATCACCGACGGCCAGATCTACCTGGAGTCCGACCTGTTCAACTCGGGCGTCCGGCCCGCCGTCAACGTGGGCATCTCGGTCTCCCGGGTGGGCGGCAGCGCCCAGACCAAGGCGATGCGGAAGGTCACCGGCACGCTCCGCCTCGACCTGGCCCAGTTCCGCGCCCTCGAGGCGTTCGCGCTGCTCGCCTCCGACCTCGACCAGGCCTCGCGGGCGCAGCTCGACCGCGGCGCCCGCATGGTCGAGCTGCTCAAGCAGGGCCAGTACCAGCCCATGCCGACCGAGCAGCAGGTCATCTCGCTGTGGGCCGGCACCAACGGCTACCTCGACCGCATCCCCGTCAGCGACGTGCGGCGCTTCGAGCACGAGCTGCTCGACTTCATCGCGGCCGAGCACGCCGACATCAGCGAGCACATCCGCAGCAAGGGGGACCTGCCCGACGAGGTCGAGGAGAAGCTGCGCGAGGCCCTCGACCGCTTCGCCGAGCGCTTCAAGACCTCCGACGGCCAGAAGCCGCCGCGGGAGGCCGAGGCCGAGGCGATGGAGGAGGGCGAGGAGGGCCAGGAGTCGGTCAAGCGCTTCCGCCCCCAGGCCGAGAAGAAGGCCGGTTCGTAAGCCATGGCCGGACAGCTTCGGGCCATCCGCCGGCGCATCCGCTCGGTGCAGTCGACGATGAAGATCACCCGGGCGATGGAGCTGATCTCCACCTCCCGGGTCGCCCGCGCGCAGCAGCGCGTGGAGCAGTCGCGCCCCTACACCAGCGAGCTGACCCACGCGCTCACCAGCGTGGCCAGCACCGAGGTGTCCATCGCCCACCCGCTGCTCGAGCAGCGCCCCGAGGTGCGGGCGGCGGCCGTGCTGGTGGTCAGCTCCGACCGCGGGCTCGCCGGCCCCTACAACGCCAACGTGCTGCGCACCATGGAGGAGCTGCTGGCCAAGCTGCGCGACGACGGGATCGAGCCGCGGCTCTACGTCACCGGCCGCAAGGCGGTCTCCTACCTCCGCTTCCGCCAGCGTCCCATCGCGCGGGCCTGGACCGGCTTCTCGGACAGGCCTTCCTTCGAGCAGGCCGAGGAGGTCGCCCAGGCCATGATCACGGCCTTCCTCGAGGAGGAGGTCGACGAGATCCACGCCGTCTGGACCGACTTCGTCTCGATGATGACCCAGCGCGCGGTCGCCCACCGCTTCATCCCGCTGGTGGTGGAGGAGACCACCGAGGCGCCCCAGCGGGCGATCCCCCAGTACGTCTACGAGCCGGACGCGCAGGGGGTGCTCGACGCCCTGCTGCCCGCCTACATCGAGGCGCAGGTGTTCACCGCCATGCTGGAGGCGGCCGCCTCCGAGCACGCCGCCAGGCGCAAGGCGATGAGCGCGGCCACCGACAACGCCCAGGAGCTGATCGAGTCGTTGACCCGCGACTACAACCAGGCGCGGCAGGCCGAGATCACCCAGGAGATCATGGAGATCGTGGGAGGCGCGGAAGCCCTCCGTTCGACCGGGAGCTGACAAGCGATGGCCACGGCAGCGAAACAGAGCAACCAGAAGAACGGCAGCGGGCGCATCGTCCGGGTGATCGGCCCGGTGGTGGACGTGGAGTTCTCCCCGGACGAGCTGCCCAACATCCAGAACGCCCTCACCACCGAGCGCACCCTCGACGAACGGACCGACACCATCACCTTCGAGGTCGCCCAGCACATCGGCGACTCGCTGGTACGGGCGATCGCGCTGCAGCCGACCGACGGCCTGGTGCGTGGCGCGACCGTGACCGACACCGGCCAGCCGCTGACCGTCCCGGTCGGCCCCACGACCACCGGCAACGTGTTCAACGTGCTCGGCGAGTCGCTCAACAACCCCGACTACAAGGCCGAGCTGCGCTGGCCGATCCATCGCCACGCGCCCGCGTTCGACCAGCTCGAGCCGAAGACGGAGATGTTCGAGACCGGCATCAAGGTGATCGACCTGCTCGAGCCGTACGTGCGCGGCGGCAAGATCGGCATGTTCGGCGGCGCCGGCGTCGGCAAGACGGTGGTCATCCAGGAGATGATCTACCGGGTCGCCGAGGAGCACAGCGGCGTCTCGGTGTTCGCCGGGGTGGGGGAGCGCACCCGCGAGGGCAACGACCTGTTCCTCGAGATGACCGAGTCCGGCGTGATCGAAAAGACCGCGCTGGTGTTCGGCCAGATGGACGAGCCGCCCGGTGTCCGCCTGCGGGTCGGGCTCGCCGCCCTGGCCATGGCGGAGTACTTCCGCGACGAGATGGGCCAGGACGTGCTGCTGTTCATCGACAACATCTTCCGCTTCGTGCAGGCGGGCTCGGAGGTCTCCACCCTGCTCGGCCGCATGCCGAGCGCGGTCGGCTACCAGCCCACCCTGGCCGACGAGATGGGTGAGCTGCAGGAGCGCATCACCTCGACCAGGGGCCACTCGATCACCTCGCTGCAGGCGATCTTCGTGCCGGCCGACGACATCACCGACCCGGCCCCGCACACGACCTTCACCCACCTCGACGCGACCACGGTGCTGAGCCGCGAGATCTCCCAGCTCGGCATCTACCCGGCGGTCGACCCGCTCGCCTCGACCTCGCGCATCCTCGACCCCCGCTACGTCGGCGACGAGCACTACCAGGTCGCCAGGCGTGTCCAGGAGATCCTGCAGCGCTACAACGACCTGCAGGACATCATCGCGATCCTCGGCGTGGACGAGCTCTCGGAGGACGACAAGGTGGCGGTGGCGCGGGCGCGCCGCATCCAGCGCTTCCTCTCGCAGCCGTTCTTCGTGGCGGAGCAGTTCACCGGGGTGAAGGGCAAGTCGGTGCCGCTGGACGAGACGATCGCCTCGTTCAAGGCGCTCAGCGAGGGCGACTTCGACCACCTGCCGGAGCAGGCGTTCTTCAACGTGGGCGGGATCGAGGAGGCGGAGGAGAAGGCGCGCACGATCGGCGGCGAGGAGTAACCATGCCAGGGCTGGAGGTCCACCTGGTGACGCCGGAGCGCGAGGTCTGGGCGGGCGAGGCCGGCTTCGTGGTCGCCCGCGCGGTCGACGGCGACATCGGGGTCCTGCCCGGGCACACGCCGCTGCTGGCGGCGCTGGCGGTGGGGCGGGTGCTGATCGACGGCGACGATGGGCGCACGGCGGCGGTGGTGGACGGGGGGTTCCTCCACGTGGCCCGCGAGGGCGATACGACCCGGGTGGACATCCTGGCGGAGCGGGCGGTGCTCTCGGAGGAGCTCGGTGGGGAGGACCTGGCGGAGTTCGAGCGGCGGGCCGAGGAGCTGCGGGGGGAGGGGGAGTTCGACCAGGCGCGGACGGAGGAGGCCAAGGCTCGGGCCCGGCGGCGGCTGGGGGAGTCGTAGGGGGGTTTGGCCTCGCCGGCCGGTGGTTGCCGTGGTGGCCCGGTCGGACCCCCGCTCTCCGCTCCGAGGAAGGGCAGTCGCTGCGAGCGGGGGTCCGACCGGGCTCCAGTAGCTTGGCCTTGGAGCCGGGCTTGGGGCTTCGGGGCGTTAGTCGAGCCAGCCGCGGGTGCGCTCGACGGCCTTCTTCCACTCGGCGTAGCCGTGCTCGCGCTGGTCCTCCGACCAGGAGGGTTCGAAGACGCGGTCGACCTGCCAGTTGTCGCGCATCTCGTCCAGGCTCGACCAGTACCCCGTCGCCAGGCCCGCCAGGTACGCCGCGCCCAGCGCGGTGGTCTCCTGGACCTGCGGGCGGATCACCGGGATGCCCAGGACGTCGGCCTGCAGCTGCATCAGGAAGTCGTTCTTGACCGCGCCGCCGTCGACCCGCAGGTCGGGCAGCGGCTTGCCGCTGTCCTGGGCGACCGCCTCGGCGACGTCGCGGGACTGGTAGCACATCGACTCCAACGTCGCCCGCACCAGGTGCGCCCGGTTGACGTAGCGGGTCAGGCCGACCAGGACGCCCCTTGCCTTCTCGTCCCAGTAGGGGGCGAACAGGCCGGAGAACGCCGGCACGAAGTAGGCGCCGCCGGAGTCGTCGACGCTCTGGGCGATGGCTTCGGTCTCGTCGGCGGAGGAGATGAGCTTGAGGTTGTCGCGCAGCCATTGGACGGCGGCGCCGGTGATGGCGATGGAGCCTTCCAGGGCGTAGAAGCTCTTGCCCTTCTCCAGGGCGTAGAAGCCGGTGGTCAGCAGGCCGGACTTGGAGGGCACGACGTTGGGGCCGGTGTTCTGCAGCAGGAAGTTGCCGGTGCCGTAGGTGTTCTTGGCCTGGCCGACGTCG